>JBCNOP010000056.1:0-26024 GCA_039593775.1 Pseudoduganella sp. | reverse complement strand
GCTTCGTGCCCTGGTCGGAGAAGAACTTGATGCCGTTGTCCTGGAACGGGTTGTGCGACGCGGAGATTACCACGCCAGCTTGCAGGCGCAGTGCGCGGGTCAGGTAGGCAATTGCCGGGGTCGGCATCGGGCCGGCCAGCCTGACGTCGACGCCTGCGGCCGAGAAGCCGGCTTCCAGCGCGGCTTCCAGCATGTAGCCGGAAATACGGGTGTCCTTGCCGATCAGGACCGCTGGGCGGCCGGTACCGGTCGCAGCAGTCTTGGCCAGCACCTTGCCTGCGGCATAGCCGAGGCGCATGACGAAGTCGGGGGTAATTGGAGCTTGGCCGACAAGGCCACGCACGCCATCAGTACCAAAATATTTACGTGCCATATTGAGTTCTCTTCCTTTTTAATGCGCCGCCTGCCACACGCGGAGTGCGTCGACGGTCTCTGCTACATCATGAACCCTGACGATTTGCGCACCTTGCGCGACTGCTGCCAGCGCGCCGCCGATACTGCCTGCCAGGCGTTGCTCGACCGGCTTGCCAGTGATGGCGCCGATCATCGATTTGCGCGACAGGCCTGCCAGCAGCGGCACGCCGAGTTCGGCCACCATCTGCTTGCCTGCCTTGAGCAGCGCGTAGTTATGCTCTACCGTTTTACCAAAACCAAAGCCCGGGTCGATCCACAGGCGCTCCTTGTCGATGCCTGCCGCCGTCAGGACGGCAATGCGCTCAGCCAGGAAACTGGTAACTTCACGCACAACATCATTGTACTCGGGGTTGGCTTGCATTGTTGTCGGATTATTAAGCATGTGCATGACGCACAACGCACAATCGCTGTCTTTGACGGCGTCGATGGCGCCGGGCGCGCGGAAACCGTTTATATCGTTGATCATGTCGACGCCGGCCAGTACTGCTTCGCGCATGACTTCCGGTTTATAGGTGTCGACGCTGATTGCCCTGCCACAGTCGCGCAAGGCGAAAATCAGGGGCATTACGCGTCGCAGCTCTTCGTCGAGCGTGACGGCTGGGGCGCCAGGGCGGCTGCTCTCGCCGCCGATGTCGATGATGTCGACGCCGTCGCGGATCATCTGTTCGGCGTGGGTGATGGCGTAGTCGAGGCTGGCGAACTGGCCGCCGTCGCTGAAGGAATCAGGCGTGGCGTTGAGGATGCCCATCACCAGCGCGCGGCTGGTGGGGAAATTGAAGCGGCCGAATTTGTGTTGGGGCATGAGGTCTGTTGCTTCTTGAACCCGGTAAGGCGGGGTCTGACCCGCAGGGTCAGACCCCTGGTGTGCGGCTGGCGCGGGGCTGGGTTTGGGCTTTTGACGTTCGAAGAAGATCAAAGACCTAGACCCAAACCAGCAACGGCTGATATGACAGGGTCTGACCCTATGGGTCAGACCCTGGTTTACCGGGTTTGAATTACGTCAGGCTGGCGCAGTAGCGTTCGGATTCGGGTTGGAGCCGGAACCGTCGCTGCCTGGCTGCTTGCGGATGGTGGTGCCGGCCTTCGGTGGGCGCGGCTCATGGCCAGCCATGATGTCGTTCACCTGGTCGGCATCGATGGTTTCCCATTCCAGCAGGGCCTTGGTCATCACTTCGACCTTGTCGCGATTCTCTTCCAGCAGCTTGCGCGCCAGCGCGTACTGGGTATCCAGGATGGTGCGGATTTCCGCGTCCACCTTCTGCTGGGTCGCTTCCGAGATGGTCTTGTTGGCGCCGCCCAGCCAGCCGTCGTTCTGGCTGTCTTCGTACACCATCACGCCCAACGCATCGGACATGCCGTACTTGGTGACCATGGCGCGGGCCAGCTTGGTGGCGCGGGCGAAGTCGTTGGAAGCGCCGGTCGACATCTGGCCGACAAAAATCTCTTCCGCAATACGGCCGCCGAACAGGATGGAAATCTCTTCCAGCATCTTGTCCTTGTAGCCCGAAATATTGTCGTGCTCAGGCAGCTGCCAGGTCAGGCCCAGGGCCCAGCCGCGCGGCATGATGGTCACTTTGTGGACCGGGTCAGCCTTCGGCAGCAGCTTGGCGACCACGGCGTGGCCGGACTCGTGGTAAGCGGTATTGCGGCGCTCTTCTTCGCGAATCACCATCGACTTGCGTTCCGGGCCCATGAAGATCTTGTCCTTCGCATCTTCGAAGTCGATCATGTCGACCAGGCGCTTGTTGCGGCGCGCGGCAAACAGGGCAGCTTCGTTGACCAGGTTGGCCAGGTCGGCGCCGGAGAAGCCCGGGGTACCGCGGGCCAGGATGTCGGCTTTCACGTCGGTGCTGATCGGCACTTTGCGCATGTGGACGTTCAGGATCTGTTCGCGGCCGCGGATGTCCGGCAGGCCCACGGAAACCTGGCGGTCGAAACGGCCAGGACGCAGCAGCGCCTTGTCCAGCACGTCGGCACGGTTGGTCGCGGCAATCACGATCACGCCGGACGATGCTTCAAAGCCGTCCATCTCAACCAGCAACTGGTTCAGGGTCTGTTCGCGCTCATCGTTACCGCCGCCCATGCCCGCGCCACGATGGCGGCCCACGGCGTCGATCTCGTCGATGAAGATGATGCAAGGCGAATGCTTCTTGGCATTCTCAAACATGTCGCGGACGCGGGATGCACCCACACCGACGAACATTTCAACGAAGTCCGAACCGGAAATCGAGAAGAACGGCACCTTGGCTTCACCCGCAATGGCACGTGCCAGCAGGGTTTTACCGGTACCTGGAGGACCCACCATCAGCACGCCGCGTGGGATGCGGCCGCCGAGTTTCTGGAACTTGGTCGGGTCTTTCAGGAAGTCGACGATCTCGGTCACTTCCTCTTTGGCTTCGTCGCAACCTGCCACATCGGCAAAGGTCACGGTGTTATTGGTTTCGTCCAGCATGCGCGCCTTCGACTTGCCGAAGGAGAACGCGCCGCCCTTGCCGCCGCCCTGCATCTGTCGCATGAAGAAGACCCACACGCCGATCAGCAGCAGCATCGGGAACCAGGACACGAAGACTTGTTGCAGGATGCCTGGCTCTTCAGGCGGCTTCACGTCGAAGCGCACGCCGTTGTCGCGCAGGTCGCCGATCAGTCCCTTGTCCAGGGTGGTCGCCGTGGTGCGCACTTTGGAATCGTCGTTACGCGTTGCAGTGATGGTAGCGCCTTCGAACACCAGCTCTTTGATGCGCTTTGCTTTGATCTCATCCAGAAGGTCGGAATATTGGATGCCCTTTACGCCGCCGGACATGCTGTGGCTGTCGAATTGCTTAAACAGCATAAATAACAGCAAGGCCACAACAACCCAGATAGCCGATTTAGAAAACATGTTATTCACGAAAACTCCTTGGATGCGCAAGGCGCACCAGTTACCTGTAGCAGAAATTCGATTTTACTCGTTAAACCCGGGCCGTGCTACAAACCGGCCAAAGGTGCGGCCATTCTGTGGCGCTCCTGCGCAGGATATGAGGGATTTCCCTGTTAATTCAAGGGTCAAAATGCCAATTATTCGACTGGATTCTTCAATCCGCGGCCCAATAAGAAGATTTCGGACGATTTATCGCGGCTGGCTTTCGGCTTTTTCTGCACCACGGTCTTGAATTCGCGCCGGAATTTCTCGACGATCTGGCTGAATCCCAGGTCCTTGAAACATTTCACCAGTAAAGCGCCACCCGGTTTCATATGGTGCTGGCTGAATTCGATGGCGATATCGATCAGGTCTT
Organism: Pseudoduganella sp.; assembly: GCA_039593775.1. GTDB lineage: Bacteria > Pseudomonadota > Gammaproteobacteria > Burkholderiales > Burkholderiaceae_D > Rugamonas. Next base: position 22,338 of record JBCNOP010000056.1, on the reverse strand, counting down.
CCATGCGCGCGGCATCGGCCACCGCAATACCGGATAAATTGGGCGCCATGTCGGATAGCACAAGATCCGCCTTGCGGCCTTGCAGCACTTCGGCCAGCTGGTCGAGGATTTCCTGCTCGCGGAAGTCGCCCTGGATGAAGTGCATGTCGGCGATCGGCTCCATCGGCAGGATGTCCAGGCCGATCATGGTGCCATTGATGCCCCCGCCCTCCTTGCCCGCCAGTTTGCGGCGGGTGTACTGGCCCCAGGAGCCCGGGGTACAGCCCAGGTCCACGATCACCTGGCCGGGCTTGATCAACTTGGCATCTTCGTCGATCTCTTTCAGCTTATAGGCTGCCCGGGCACGGTAGCCGTCCTTCTGGGCGGCCTTCACATACGGATCGTTAATATGGTCGTGCAACCAGTTTTTGTTTAATTTGTTCTTAGCCATTAGCGTAGAATACTGCCTTTAAGAGAACTATCCAAAAATAACTATGCTGAACCTTACTCCTGCCGAACGCAGTGTCCTGCGTGCTGAAGCCCATGGCCTGAAACCCATCGTCATGGTCGGCGAATCCGGCCTGACCCCTTCCGTGATGAAGGAGATCGAGCTGGGCCTGGATTCCCACGGCTTGATCAAGGTGCGCGTTTTCGGCGATGACCGCGAAGCCCGCATCGAAATGTACGAAACCATCTGCGAGAAGACTGGCGCGGCGCCGGTGCAGCACATCGGCAAGCTGCTGGTGCTGTACCGCCCTCGCGTGGAAGCTGAAAAAGCGTCCTCCGGCAAGGCCGGCAAGGGCATGCGCATGGTGACTATCGTCAAGCCAAGCGCTTCGGGCACCAAGAAGCCATCCGTGAGCAAGGTCCTGCTGAAGGGGAATGAGCGTGTGACCGCTGGCGGTACCATTAAGCGCGTCAAGAAGAAGGTTGGCACCAAGAAGTCGGCTGCTTAAACCGGTAAACCGGTGTCTGACCCGCAGGGTCAGACACCTGATACGCGACTGCCGCAGACGGGGTGTCTGACCCTGCGGGTCAGACACCGAATTACCGGGTTACTGCTTCCAGAGCAGCCACCCCGCCTGCAGGCTCTGCACCAGGTAGATACCACTCGAAATTCCATGCAGCTTGCCAAAGCTGCCGTCACCGGAAGCCTTCGCCGCCGCCATCATCGGCTGCAGCCCGAAGTGCGACACCACGGTGCACATCACCATTCCCACTACGATCAGCAGCACGGAGCGGCGGCGCTTGGGCGTCCAGTCGCGGGTGCCGAAGAACAGCAGCACGCCCATGGCGGCGCCACAACCCAGCGACAGCATCGCCTCGGCATGGAACATCAGGCCGGCAATCGAACCCGCCAGCACGCGGTCCAGCGACACGAACAGCGTCGGCGCCACCAGGTAGCCGACCGCCCACAGGCTGCCGGCCCACAGGGCTGCCACCAGCAGGCGTACCTTAGCCAGCAGCATTAAACGTAGCGGACTTCGAGGATTTCGTATTCGCGCGGGCCGGATGGAGCCTGCACTTCCACCACGTCGCCGGCGTATTTGCCGATCAGGGCGCGGGCGATTGGGGAGGTAACGGACACCTTGGACATTTTCAGGTCGGCTTCATCGGTGCCGACGATCTGGTAGCTGACCTTCTGGCCCGATTCCAGGTCTTCCAGGTCCACGGTGGAAGCGAACACCACGCGGCCTTCGGCGTCCAGGGTGGTCGGGTCAACGATCTGGGCCGAGCTCAGCTTGCCTTCCAGTTCCGCGATACGGCCTTCGACGAAGGCCTGGCGCTCTTTGGCGGCATCGTATTCAGCGTTTTCGGACAGGTCGCCGTGCGAACGCGCTTCGGCGATGGCATCGATGACAATGCGGCGTTCCTTGGTCTTGAGCTGGTGCAGCTCTTCTTTCAGGAGTTCGGCGCCGTATTTAGTGAGTGGAACGGAATTCATATCTGTCTCTTGTTAAATTGCTAAAAAACACAGAGCCCGCGCCATGCTTCAGCGCGGGCTCTGTGGTTATATTGTCAAGCGTACTACTAACTTGGGCTTAGTTTAAAGACTTATGCAGCCCTTGTAAATCGTACACACGCAATTCGTCGAGGTGGCGGATGCCGGCCACGGCCGCCTCAGCACCAGCGATGGTGGTGTAGGTGGTCACGCGGGCCGCCAGCGAGGAGGTACGAATGCTGCGCGAGTCGTTGATCGCGGTACGCTTCTCTTCCACGGTGTTGATCACCAGGGCGATTTCGTGGTTCTTGATCATGTCGACCACGTGCGGACGGCCTTCCGACTTCTTGTTCACCGGGGTGACAGGAATGCCGGCTGCTTCGATCACGGCGGCAGTGCCCTTGGTGGCGCACAGGGTGAAGCCGGCGTCGACCAGGTCTTTCGCCACTTTCACGGCGCGCGGCTTGTCGGAGGCCTTCACCGACAGGAACACCTTGCCCGAGGTCGGCAGCTTGACGCCTGCGCCCAGCTGCGACTTGACGAAGGCTTCCGCGAAGGTGGTGCCAACGCCCATCACTTCACCGGTCGATTTCATTTCCGGGCCGAGGATGGTGTCCACGCCAGGGAATTTCACGAACGGGAACACGGCTTCCTTGACGCTGAAGTAAGGCGGCACGACTTCCTTGGTGATGCCCTGCTCTGCCAGCTTCTGGCCAACCATGCAGCGTGCCGCGATCTTGGCCAGCTGCAGGCCGGTCGCCTTGGACACGTATGGCACGGTACGCGAAGCGCGCGGGTTCACTTCCAGCACAAAGACCACATCCTTGCCATCCTGCTTCTGTATCGCGAACTGCACGTTCATCAGGCCGACCACGTTCAGGCCTTTGGCCATCAGCGAAGTCTGGCGCTTCAGTTCATCGATGGTTTCCTGCGACAGCGAGTATGGCGGCAGCGAGCAGGCGGAGTCGCCCGAGTGCACGCCGGCCTGTTCAATGTGTTCCATCACGCCGCCGATGAAGGTGGTGTCGCCATCGGAGATGCAGTCCACGTCACACTCGATGGCGTCGTTCAGGAAGCGGTCCAGCAGCACTGGGGAGTCGTTCGACACCTTGACTGCTTCGCGCATGTAGCGCTCCAGGTCGCGCTGCTCGTGCACGATTTCCATCGCACGGCCGCCCAGCACGTAGGAAGGACGCACCACCAGCGGGTAGCCGATTTCCTGTGCCAGCGCCAGCGCTTCTTCTTCGGTGCGCGCAGTGCGGTTAGGCGGCTGGCGCAGGCCCAGGTCCTGCAGCAGCTTCTGGAAACGCTCGCGGTCTTCCGCGGCGTCGATCATGTCCGGCGAGGTGCCGACGATCGGCACGCCATTGGCTTCCAGGTCCAGCGCCAGCTTCAGCGGGGTCTGGCCGCCGTACTGCACGATCACGCCGTATGGTTTTTCCAGGTCCACGATTTCCAGCACGTCTTCCAGCGTCAGCGGCTCGAAGTACAGGCGGTCGGAGGTATCGTAGTCGGTCGATACGGTCTCAGGGTTGCAGTTGACCATGATGGTCTCGTAGCCGTCGTCGCGCATCGCCAGCGCCGCGTGCACGCAGCAGTAGTCGAATTCGATACCCTGGCCGATACGGTTCGGGCCACCGCCCAGCACCATGATCTTCTTCTTGTCGGTCGGGTTGGACTCGCATTCCTCGTCGTAAGTCGAGTACATGTAAGCGGTATCGGTCGAGAACTCGGCCGCGCAGGTGTCGACGCGCTTGTACACCGGACGGATGCCCAGTTCGCGGCGCTTGTTGCGCACTTCGGTGTCGGTGGTCTGCAGCAGGTAAGCCAGGCGGCGGTCGGAGAAGCCCTTCTGTTTCAGCTTGTACAGGGTGGTCTTGTCCAGGTTTTCCAGCTTCTGGGTGTCCAGCCACAGTTCCAGGTCGACGATTTCCTTGATCTGCACCAGGAACCACATGTCGATCTTGGTCAGCTGGTGCACTTCTTCCAGGGTGAAGCCCTGGGCGAACGCATCGCCCACGTACCAGATGCGCTCAGGACCAGGCTCGCCCAGTTCCACTTCCAGCTTTTCGCGGTCGGTGGTTTTCTGGTTCAGGCCATCCACGCCCACTTCCAGGCCGCGCAGGGCTTTCTGGAACGATTCCTGGAAGGTGCGGCCGATGGCCATCACTTCGCCCACGGATTTCATCTGGGTGGTCAGGCGGTCGTCGGCGACCGGGAATTTTTCGAACGCGAAGCGCGGCACCTTGGTCACGACGTAGTCGATCGAAGGTTCGAACGAAGCCGGGGTCGCGCCGCCGGTGATTTCGTTGCGCAGTTCGTCCAGGGTGAAGCCCACTGCCAGCTTTGCTGCCACCTTGGCGATCGGGAAGCCGGTGGCTTTCGATGCCAGTGCCGAGGAACGGGACACGCGCGGATTCATCTCGATGACGATCATGCGGCCGTCTTTCGGGTTGATCGAGAACTGCACGTTGGAGCCGCCGGTATCCACGCCGATCTCGCGCAGCACTGCCAGCGAGGCATTGCGCATGATCTGGTATTCCTTGTCGGTCAGGGTCTGTGCCGGAGCGACGGTGATGGAGTCGCCGGTGTGCACGCCCATCGGGTCCAGGTTTTCGATCGAGCACACGATGATGCAGTTGTCCGCCTTGTCGCGCACCACTTCCATCTCGTACTCTTTCCAGCCCAGCAGCGATTCTTCGATCAGCAGCTCATTGGTTGGCGACGCTTCCAGGCCGCGTTTGCAGATCGCTTCGAATTCTTCTTCGTTGTAGGCGATGCCGCCGCCGCTGCCGCCCATGGTGAACGATGGACGGATGATGGTCGGGAAACCGACTTCCTTCTGCACTGCCCAGGCTTCGTCCATCGAGTGGGCGATGCCGGAACGTGCGGAACCGAGGCCGATCTTGGTCATCGCGTCCTTGAACTTGGCGCGGTCTTCGGCCTTGTCGATCGCTTCCGGGGTGGCGCCGATCAGTTCGACCTTGTACTTCTCCAGCACGCCGTTGCGGTGCAGGTCCAGCGCGCAGTTCAGCGCGGTCTGGCCGCCCATGGTCGGCAGGATCGCGTCAGGACGCTCCTTGTCGATGATGCGCTCCACGACCTGCCAGGTGATCGGCTCGATGTAGGTCACGTCGGCCATTTCCGGGTCGGTCATGATGGTCGCCGGGTTGGAGTTCACCAGGATGACCTTGTAGCCCTCTTCGCGCAGGGCCTTGCAGGCTTGCGCGCCGGAGTAGTCGAATTCGCAGGCCTGGCCGATGATGATCGGGCCGGCGCCAATAATCAGGATGCTTTTAATGTCAGAACGTTTTGGCATTTATTTCTTCTCCGCGGCATTCATCATGTTGATGAAGCGGTCAAACAGGTAGGCGACGTCGGTCGGGCCAGGCGATGCTTCAGGGTGGCCCTGGAAGCAGAATGCCGGCACGTCGGTGCGGGCGAAGCCTTGCAGCGAACCATCGAACAGCGACACGTGGGTCACGCGGCAGTTGGCCGGCAGCGTGTCCGCATCCACGGCGAAACCGTGGTTCTGCGAGGTGATCATCACCTTCTTGCTGTCCAGGTCCTGCACGGGGTGGTTGGCGCCGTGGTGGCCGAACTTCATCTTCAGGGTCTTGGCGCCGGAAGCCAGTGCCATGATCTGGTGGCCCAGGCAAATGCCGAACACCGGGATCTTCTTCTCCATGAAGACGCGGGTCGCTTCGATCGCGTAGTCGCATGGCTCAGGGTCGCCAGGACCGTTGGACAGGAACACGCCGTCCGGGTTCAGCGACAGCACGTAGGCGGCGGAAGTCTGCGCCGGCACTACGGTCACTTTGCAACCGCGCGACGCCAGCATGCGCAGGATGTTGCGCTTGACGCCGAAGTCATAGGCCACGACGTGGAATTTAGGGTCGGCTACCTTGCCATAGCCTTTGCCCAGTTCCCACTCGGTTTCGGTCCACTCGTACACTTCCGGCACGGTAACGACTTTTGCCAGGTCCATGCCGGCCAGGCCAGGGAAGCTGCGTGCCAGTTCCAGTGCCTGCTGCACGGACGGCTCGTTGCCCTGCACGCCGGTCACGATGGCGCCGGCCTGGGCGCCCTTCTCGCGCAGCACGCGGGTCAGCTTGCGGGTGTCGATACCGGCGATGGCGACGATATTCTCGGCCTTCAGGTAGTCGGTCAGCGATTGGCTGGAGCGGAAATTCGAGTGGATCAGCGGCAGGTCGCGGATGATCAGGCCTGCGGCGTGGACTTTGGAAGCTTCGACGTCTTCGGTGTTGATACCGTAGTTGCCGATATGCGGGTAAGTCAGGGTGACGATCTGGCGGGAATACGATGGATCGGTCAGGATTTCCTGATAACCCGTCATGGAGGTATTGAAAACGACTTCGCCCGTCGTATGACCGGCAGCGCCAATGGAAATACCTTTAAAGATTGTTCCGTCGGCTAGTGCCAGGATGGCTGGAACGGCTGGGCCAGAAAAAAATGGCGGCAAGGGCAACTCCTGATTAAGTTACCGTAGCGACGCCACTCAGACAACCCACGGGTGTACGGGCGCAATGCCGGGCTCGCGGGTCAGATGATGATGGATGTGTGAGGTAGGCGCTACGGTCGAATGGTAATTGGCTAAACCTTTGAATTATAACCCAAAGTTCCCTCGCCGGCAAGCCCCTGCCCGAGTATCAGCGGCCCTGGCGGAGGGCTTCGGCCAGGCGCGGCACCAGGGCCGCATGGCGCTGGTGCAGGAACAGGTAAAGCGGCACTTCCTCCAGCGGCGGGAGCAATTGCAGCAGGTCAGCGTCATGCTCCTGCATCGCCTTCACCTCCTTGTTGCTGCGCCCCATGACGGCAATATCGCAGCCGCCGGCCTTCAGCATGCGCAGCAGGGAGGCGTCATTGTCCAGCCGCTGCCGCGCCAGGCCGGCAGTGCGTTCTTCAGTAAAGTTATAACCGCGCCGCAAGCACACTGTATGGCCGCGCAAGGATTGCCAGCCGCGCGACACATCGATCTTCTTGTAGGAATAAGCAGTCGGCGCGTACATATAGACGGGCTCCGGCACTGCCACCAGTTGCGCATAGCCCCTGGCGGCGAGCATGGTACGGCCGACTGCGCCATCAAGCTTCCCCTCATTTGCCAGGACCATGCCGCGCTCAGCCGGCAAGGCCTGCATCCGCACTTTGATGCCAGCGCGCCTGGCTGCCGCTTCAACCGTTTTCCAGGCTTCGATGTGGGCTGGCGTGTCGGGGATAACGAAGAGCTGCAAGTCCTGGCCCCGCAATGGCGCCGAAACCAGCGCGCACAGCAAGGTGGCCAGGGCTTTCATGGCTAATCCCCTTCGCCGAGCAACTTATGCATGGTGCCGTCGGCCCGCATCTGCTTCAGGGCTGCACTCACCTTCGGCACCAGTGCCGCATGGCTCTTGTGCAGGTAGATATAGAGGGGCATGACTTCCATCGGCGGCAGCAGGCGCAGGAGCGGCGGCTCCGCCGCCATGGCGGCACGCGCCAGGCCGTTATTGCGCTCCATGATGGCGACGTCGCAGCCGCCGGCGGCCAGCATTCGCAACATGGTCGCCTCGTCCGCCAGAATCTGGCGCGTCAGGTCCCTGGTGCGCTGTTCGGTCTGGCGCAGGCCGCGCCGGATACAGACCGTGTGCGAACGCAGCGACTCCCAGCCGCCCGACACATCGAAGCGCTTATAGGAAAACGCCGTTGGGGCGTACTGGTAGACCGGCTCGGGCACCTGGACCAGGTTGGGGAAGGTTTTCTCAAGGCCGGAGGACCGCCCCACATCGCCATCGGTCGTGCCCTCGTTGGCCAGCACGGCCGAGCGCTCGGGCGACACCTCCCGGATCACTGCGTTCACGCCGGCGCGCTGGAAGGCGATTTCTGCAGCTTTCCAGAGATCGGAATGGGTTGCGCTGCGCGAAATGACGGACAGCTGCAGTTCTTCCGCGCAGGCAGGCATCAACACGCAGAGCAGGATGGCAAGCAATGGCTTCATGAAGGGCGCTGCTTAATTGTTTGGCATATGTGGCAGTGTACCGTCGAGTCGCATCTGCCTCAATGCCTCCGCGATGCGCGGCACCAGGGCCGCATGGCTTTTATGCAGGTAAATATACAGCGGAGCGCCCTCCAGCGCCGGCGTCAGGCGGAACAGCGGTGGTTCCGACAGCATCGCGGCGATCACCTCCGCGTTGTTGGGCTCCATCAAAGCCACGTCGCAGCCGCCGCTGCGCAACATGCGCAACAGGGACTTATCGTCTTCCAGCACCTGGCGCTGCATGCCTTCGGTGCGCATTTCAAATATCTTGATGCCGCGGCGAAGGCAGACAGTGTGCGAGCGCAGGCTTTCCCAGCCGGCGCTGGTGTCGAAGCGGGTGTAGGCAAAGGCGTAGGCCTCGTAATAGAGGCTGGGTTCCGGCACCCGCACCAGGTCCGGGTAGAGCCGGCCGACCGCCTCGACGCGCCCCACGTCGCCATCGGTGGCGCCGCTGTTGGCCATGGCCAGCGCGCGCTCGGCCGGCACTTCGCGCGGGATGGCAGTGATGCCGGCCCGCTTCAGGGCTTGCTGCGCAATGCGCCAGGCATCCCAATGTGTTGCATTCTTTGCAATGACCGACAACTGCAACTCTTCTGCGTCCACGGGGAGCGCCAGCAGAAGCAGTAGCAGAGGCAGGGAGGCTTTCATCCTTGCATTCTAGGAACCCCCTGCCCGACCAGCAAGGAAAGGCTTAGCCCAGGGCTGCGATGCCTGCCTTGGCGATTTGTGCGTCTTCGCTGGACTTCACACCGGACACGCCTACCGCGCCGATGGTATGGCCATCGACCACGATATTGACGCCGCCTTCCAGCGGGGCTTCCACCATTGGCGCGCCGATGAAGGAAGCGCGGCCGCCGTTGATCATGTCCTCATAAATCTTGGTTTCGCGGCGGCCCAGGGCCGACAGGCGTGCCTTGGCCGGCGCGATGTGCGAGGACAGCGGCGCCGCGCCATCCAGGCGCTGCAGCCACAGCAGGTGGCCGCCGTCGTCGACGATGGCAATCGTGACTGCCCAGTTGTTCTTGATGGCTTCCGCTTCGGCGGCAGCGGCGATTTTCTTGATGTCGTCCAGGGACAGCACTGGCTTGGTGATCATTCTTTCGTTTCCTGACAATTGCTTGATTATTGGGCCGGGGTTTCGCGGCGCGCCTTCAGCTTCTGCTTCAGTTGCGCCATGACGGCCAGGGTTGCCCGCTCGCCCGCCTGCATGGCGCCCGCGCGGTTGGTGAATTCGGCCGAACCCATCTTGCCCAGCGGCGGCTGGATCACGATGTCGGCATCGCGCAGCTCGAGCTGGTTGATGCGCTGGCCCATGATCGAGAAGGTCTGCATGATGACCTCCAGCGACGAATTGGTAGCCTGCGCCTCGGCCTGGGTCGAAATATTCACCGCAATGATGAATTCCGCGCCCATCTCGCGCGCAAAGCGCACTGGCACCGGCGCTACCAGGCCGCCGTCGACGTAGGTATGGTCGCCGATCTTCACCGGCTGGAACACACCCGGCACGGCCGAGCTGGCGCGCACCGCCATGCCAGTATTCCCGCGCTGGAACAGGATAGGCTGGCCGGTTTTCAGGTCGGAGGCGACGGCGCCGAATGGCATTTTCAGCTTTTCGATGGTGCGGTTGCCGACTGCCTTGTTGACGAAGGACTGCAGGGCCTCCCCTTTCAGCACGCCGGAAGACTTGCCGAACAGCGGCAGCGCCCAGTCGGAAATGGCCGATTCATCGAGGTCGACGGCCATCTTCTGCAGGGCCTTGGCATCATTGCCGGCCGCGTACAGGGCGCCCACCACGGAGCCGGCGCTGGTGCCGACCACGATGTCCGGCACGATGCCCTGCGATTCAAGCGCCTTGATCACGCCGATGTGGGCAAAGCCGCGCGCGGCGCCGCCACCGAGGGCAAGGCCGATCTTCACCTTGCGCTGGACAGGCGCGGCCGGCGGCACCACAGGTGGCTGCACCGGAGGCTCGACAGACACCAGCGGCACGTCGGTCGATTTGATCGGCGGCTCGAGGTCGGTGGTAACGGTAGAAGTGGGGGTCTGGCACCCGGCCAGCGCTGCGGCAGCCAGGATGGCAAAAGCGAAACGTTTTAAGTGCATGAAGTGGTTAATCTGCTCGTTTTTTTAGGCGAGCAGATTTTACCTAATAAATGGGGTACGTCCCCATTTTTCTTCTCAGGCAACTTGGGCGGGCTCAATGGTGGTCGAGGCCAGCGATTTCGGCAGGCTGACCGTGAAGGTGCTGCCCTGCCCTGCCTCGGAGCTGATATTCAGCTTGCCGCTGTGGCGCAGCAGCACGTGCTTGACGATGGCCAGGCCCAGGCCCGTGCCCTGCGTTTCGCGCGAGCGGCTCTTGTCGACGCGGTAGAAGCGCTCCGTCAGGCGGGAAATATGCTCGGGGCTGATGCCGATGCCGGTATCCTGCACCTGGAACTGCACGCCGGTCGGCGTGTCTTCCCAGCGCAGGCGGATGGCGCCGCCGGCTGGCGTATAGCGCACTGCATTCGAGGCAAGGTTGCCGAAGGCGCTATGCAATTCGTCCATATTGCCCATCACATCGCCACCGTGCACCTCCAGCGTAATCTCGTGCTTGCCGCCGGACAGTGCGCGCGCTTCGTGCAGCACCTGCTCCAGCAGCGCCGGGATGTTCACGTGCTCCGGCCGCATCGGGTGGTCGACCGATTCCAGGCGCGACAGGGTCAGCATGTCCTCGATCAGGTGCTGCATGCGGTGGCTTTGCTCGGTCATCAACTTCAAGTGGGCGGCGCGGGTCTCGGCGTCCAGCTCCATCGAGGCGGCGATTTCCAGGAAGCCGGCAATCACGGTCAGCGGCGTGCGCAGTTCGTGCGAGGCGTTGGCGATGAAGTCGCGGCGCATCATTTCGGCGCGCTGGGTCTCGGTGATGTCGTGCGTGACCAGGATCTGGCGGCGGTTTTCAAACGGGATGATGTGCACTACCAGCTTGCGGCCGCGGAAATTCAGCGTCAGCGGCTGGTCGTAGCGGCCCAGGATCAGGTAATCCATGAAGTCCGGGCTGCGTACCAGGTTGGTCACGCGCATGCCCTTGTCGCGGGCTTGCTGCAAGCCCAGGTGCTCTTCCGCCGCCGGGTTGCACCATTCGAGGAACAGCACGTCGTCCATGATCACCACGCCGTCCGGCAGCAGGTGCATGGCCTGGCGGAAGCGCGCCAGCCATTCGGTCAATTCGGCCTGGTTCTTTTCATCGTCGCGGCGCAGGCGGTACAGGCGCGAGAAGATATTGGTCCATTCGCCCCAGCCGTCCGGCAGGCGGCCTGATTCTGGCTTGTCCAGCCATTCGCTGAGCTGGTAAAGGTATTTGAGCTGGATGAAGACGGCCGCCAGCACGCCGGCAAAGGCAGTGACAATCCCGGCCGCCAGGCCGAACCACCACCACATCAGGCCCGCCGCGCCGAGCAGGAAACCGAGCCGGATGGCGACCGGCACCCAGAACACTACTTTTGGATTCATGGTTTTTCTGTGAGCATATATCCCACGCTGCGCACCGTCTTGATCAGGTGCTCGGCATCTTTCAGCGCCTTGCGCAGGCGCAGCACGTGGACGTCCACCGTGCGCTCTTCGATCACCACATGGTCGCCCCATACCTTGTCCAGCAGCTGGCTGCGCGAGAACACGCGCTCCGGGTGGGCCATGAAGAACTTGAGCAGCTTGTATTCGGCGTGGCCGATGTCGATCTTGTTATCGTTCATCGACACCGTGCAGCTGACCGGGTCCAGCACCACCGGGCCGGCCTTGAGCTGCGTTTCGGCCAGCTCGGGGCTCTTGCGGCGCAGCAGCGCGCGGGCGCGGGCCAGCAGCTCGCGCGGCGAAAACGGCTTGGTGATGTAATCATCGGCGCCGCCGTTCAGGCCGGCCAGCTTGTCCTCTTCCATGCTTTTTGCCGTCAGCATGATCACCGGCACGTTGGCGAAGTGGCGGTCGCCGCGGATGCGGGCCAGCAGGCGCAAGCCGCTCTGGTCGGGCAGCATCCAGTCCAGCAGCACCAGCTGCGGGGTGCGGGTCTGCATCACTTCCCATGCCTCCTGCGTGGATTGCGCCACCACGCAGTTCCAGCCTGCTTCGCGCAGCGAGAACCTTACCAGCTCAACGATCGCCGGTTCATCTTCAACAATCAGTACGGTCGTTTTGTCGGATGCCATTTATTTGCTTGCTTCTTGGGTCGCTGCGTGGGAATGGCGGATATCCTTGCCCTCCACCACGTAGATCACGTATTCGGCGATGTTCTTGGCGTGGTCGCCAATGCGCTCGATGGCCTTGGCCACCCACATCGTGTCCAGCGCCGCCGAGATTGTACGCGGATCTTCCATCATGAAGGTAATCAGGTTGCGCATGATGGAGCGGTATTCGTGGTCGATCACCGCATCCTGGGCGATCAGTTCGAGCGCCGCCTTTTCGTCGCCGCGCGCGAAGGCATCCAGCGCATCGTGCAGCAGGTCGCTGGTGGCGGTGGCGATGGTGCGCACCATTTCATAGTGGTTCAGGGTCACGGCGCCGCGCCCGTGCAGGGCTTTGGCGATGCGCGCAATCTTGGCAGCTTCGTCGCCGATGCGTTCCAGGTCGGTGATCACCTTCAGAGTGGCCATCACGGTACGCAGGTCGTTGGCGGTCGGCTGGCGTTTGACGATCAGGTGGCTGCACTGGTCATCCAGCTGCACTTCCAGCTGGTTGACGTTGGCGTCCTCGGCCACCACGCGCTCGGCGCGTTCCAGGTTGCCGATGCGGAAGCAGGTCATCGCGTCCAGGAACATGGTCTCTACCATGCCGCCCATCAGCAGCACTTTGGAACGGATGCCTTCGAGTTCGGTGTCGTAAGCTTTGGAGGAATGTTCGCCCATCATAATGTCTTCTCTCTCTTTTTCTGGTTAGCCAAAGCGGCCGGTGATGTAGTCCTGGGTCTCTTTGCGCACAGGATTCATGAAAATCTGGTCGGTTTCGCCGAATTCCACCAGTTCGCCCAGGTACATATAGGCGGTGTAGTCGGAGCAGCGTGCCGCCTGCTGCATATTGTGGGTCACGATGGCGATCGTGTAGTCCTCTTTCAGCTCGGAGATCAGTTCTTCGATCTTGGAGGTGGAAATCGGGTCCAGGGCGGAAGTCGGCTCGTCCAGCAGCAGGACGTCGGGCTTCACCGCCACGCCGCGCGCGATGCACAGGCGCTGCTGCTGGCCGCCGGACAGCGACAGGCCGCTCTTGGTCAGCTTGTCCTTCACTTCGCCCCACAGGGCGGCTTTCTTCAGTGCCCATTCCACGCGTTCGTCCATCTCGCCTTTCGACAGGTCTTCGTACAGGCGCACGCCGAAGGCGATATTGTCGTAAATCGACATCGGGAACGGGGTCGGCTTCTGGAACACCATGCCGACTTTGGCACGCAGCATGTTCACGTCCAGGCCCGCGTCCAGGATGTTGTGGCCGCGGTAGCGGATGGCGCCTTCGGCGCGCTGGCCCGGGTACAGGTCATACATGCGGTTCAGGGTGCGCAGCAGGGTCGATTTGCCGCAGCCGGACGGGCCGATGAAGGCGGTCACCTTCTTCTCGTGGATGTCCAGGTTGACGTTATGCAGGCTGCGCGTTTTACCGTAGTAGAAGTTCAGGCCGGAGATTTCGATGATTTTGCTAGCTTGGGTCATGATCTGTACTCGTTATTTTGGTGCTTTTTGCGCAAACACGGTGCGCGACAGGATGTTCAGTGCCAGGACGCTAAAGGTCACGATCAACGCGCCGCCCCAGGCCAGGGCACGCCAGTTGTCGTATGGGCTCATGGCGAACTGGTAGATCACTACCGGCAAGTTGGCCAGCGGCTGGTTCATGTCGGCGCTGAAGAACTGGTTGTTCAAGGCAGTGAACAGCAGCGGCGCGGTTTCGCCGGAAACGCGGGCCACGGCCAGCAGCACGCCGGTCATCACGCCGGCCTTGACGGCCCGCAGGCGCACCATCATCGACACCTTCCAGCGCGGGGCGCCGAGGGCGTAGGCCGCTTCCAGCAGCGAGTTCGGCACCAGCTTGAGCATGTTGTCGGTCGTACGCACCACCACCGGGATGGCGATCAGCGACAGCGCCAGCGAACCGGCGTAGCCGGAGAAGTGATGCGCATTGGCCACGTACAGTGCGTACACGAACAGGCCGATCACAATCGAAGGCGCCGACAGCATGATGTCGGTCACGAAGCGGGTGACCTGGGCGATCTTGTTCTCTTCGCCGTATTCGGCCAGGTAGATGCCGGCCAGGATGCCGACCGGGGTCGACACCAGGGTCGACAGGCCAACCATCATCAGCGAGCCAACGATGGCGTTGCGCAGACCGCCGCCGTCGCTGCTCGGCGCCGGGGTGTCGGCCGTGAACATGAGCACGCTCAGGGACTCGAAGCCATTGATCAGCAGCGTGGCCAGGATCCACAGCAGCGCGATCAGGCCGACCGACATGGCGCCGACTGACAGCGCCATGCCGACGCGATGGTAGAACAGGCGTTTGCGGTAGACAGGGTTCTTGGTCTGGATCATTTCACGCCCTCCTTGCGCGACAAGCCCATCAACATCAGCTTGGCGCCGGACAGGACGATAAAGGTAATAATGAACAGGATCAGGCCCAGCGCGAACAGCGAGGACACATGCAGTTTGCTGGAAGCCTCGGCGAATTCATTGGCCAGGGTCGAAGCAATCGAGCTGCCCGGCGAGAACAGCGAGTTAGGCAGCTTGGCGGCATTACCGATCACGAAAGTGACGGCCATGGTTTCGCCCAAGGCGCGGCCCAGGCCCAGCATGACGCCGCCGACGACGCCGGTCTTGGTGTACGGCAGCACGATCTTGCGCACCACTTCCCAGCGGGTGCAGCCCAGGCCGTAGGCCGATTCCTTCAGCACGGCCGGCACGATCTCGAACACGTCGCGCATCACCGAAGCAATGAAAGGGATGATCATGACTGCCAGGATCAGGCCGGCGGTCAGGATGCCGATGCCCATGGTCGGGCCTTTGAACAGCGCGCCGATCCACGGCAAGGCGCCGAGGGTGGATTTCAGCAGCGGCTGCACATATTCGCTGAACGCTGGTGCGAACACGAACAGGCCCCACATGCCGTAAATGATCGATGGCACACCGGCCAGCAGTTCGACCGCGGTGCCCAGCGGGCGGCGCAGCCAGACCGGGCACACCTCGGTCAGGAACAGGGCAATGCCGAAGCTGACCGGGAAGGCGATCAGCAGCGCGATACCGGCGCTGGCCAGGGTGCCGACGATGGCAATCGCGGCGCCGAACTGGTCATTGACCGGGTCCCATTCGACGGTGGTGATGAAGCCGGGGCCGAACTCTTTCAGGGCTGGCAAGGCGCCGTTGATCAGGGAAATGATAATGCCGACCAGTACAAACAGTACGGTCAGCGCGAATACCATCGTGATCTTGTGGAAGAACCAGTCCTGGATGCGCTGCTTGCGTACCACGGACTGCATGGCAGCTACGGAGGCACTCATGGTGGCGGGTTCCGATAACTGGAGGGGAGATGGTGAGGTGATTTCTGCACTCATAATTTATATTTTGGTTAGCTAACCGGGGAGGCCTTGTTTGAAGCTGCCCCGCTTAACCTCCTCTTTCAAACCGGTACTTCAGTGTCTGACCCGCAGGGTCAGACACTTGGCCTGCTGGTGTCAGACCCTGCGGGTCTGACGGGACGGCCACCCGGCTGGCTTACCGGTTTTCAGAAGATCAGTTCAGCGGCTTGCCCGAAGCATCTTTCAGGTTAGCCTTCCACGAAGCCTGCACCAGCTTCACCACGGTGTCCGGCAGCGGCACATAGTCCAGTTCGGTGGCAGCTGCGTCGCCATTCTTGAACGCCCAGTCAAAGAACTTGATCACTTCCTTGCCCTTGTTTGCGTCAGCCTGCTGCTTGTGCATCAGGATGTAGGACACGCCGGTGATTGGCCAGGAGGTCTTGCCCGCCTGGTCGGTCAGCACCACGCCGAAGCCTGGGGTCTTGGTCCATTCTGCGTTGGCAGCAGCAGCCTTGAAGTTGTCATCGTCAGGCTGCAGGAAGTTGCCGTCCTTGTTCTTCAGCTGGGTGTGAGCGATCTTGTTCTTCTTGGCGTAGGCCCATTCCACGTAACCGATGGCGCCCTTGATACGCTGCACGTTGGCGGCAACACCGTCGTTGCCCTTGCCACCCACGCCGGTGACCCACTTCACAGCGGTGCCAGCACCGATCTTGGTCTTGAATTCCGGGCTTACTTTCGACAGGTAGTCGGTGAACAGGAAGGAGGTGCCGGAGCCGTCAGCGCGGTGCACCACGGTGATTTCAGCGGCTGGCAGCTTCACGCCTGGGTTCAGGGCAGCGATCGCTGGGTTGTTCCATTCGGTGATCTTGCCCAGGTAGATGTCCGCCACAACCGGGCCGGTCAGCTTCAGCTGGCCTGGAGCGATACCGTCCAGGTTCACCACGGTCACCACGCCACCCATGATGGCAGGGAACTGCATCAGGCCGTCTGCGTCCAGCTCTTCAGCTTTCAGCGGCATGTCGGACGCGCCGAAATCGACGGTCTTCGCTTTGATTTGCTTGATACCTGCGCCGGAACCGACGGACTGGTAGTTCAGGCCGTTGCCGGTGGATGCTTTGTAGGCTTCAGCCCACTTGGCGTAGATCGGGTAAGGGAAAGTTGCGCCTGCACCGGTCATGTCTGCCGCCAGGGCAGACGAGAAAGCCATTGCCGCCGAAGCGCCAACAACGAAGGAGGTCAACAACTGTTTCATGCGCATATCAAAGGTCCTTTTCAGGGGTTGGGTTGAATGCTGCGCAGTGTATGACGCGAATATGACAGCTTTATGACACGTCAAAATTAAGTGTAGGACAAGGTCACAAACTTGTCATATTTCTCAAATATACTATTAGTTATGAAAACAGCATTCCTAGATCGGGAGCTGTCACAGCTGGCGTTCAACCGCCGCGTGATGGCCCAGGCAGAAGACGCCACCATCCCTGTGCTCGAACGATTGCGCTACCTGTGCATTGTCAGCAGCAACCTGGATGAGTTCTTTGAAGTTAGGGTCGCTAGCTTATTGGCAGCCGCCAGTGTCGACGGCGACCTGGCCACCCACCCTGCCCTGGCGGCCACGCTGGAACGGGTCAGCAATGAGTGTCATGAACTGGTCAAGCGCCAGTACGAAATATTTAACACGGCAGTATTGCCGGAAATGAAAGCCCAGGGCATCCACATCGTGCGCCACAGCCAGCGCAACGAAGCCCAGCGGGCCTGGGTCAAGGATTACTTTGACCGTGAGGTACGTCCCCTGCTGACCCCGATCGGCCTCGATCCGGCCCATCCTTTCCCACAAGTAGTTAACAAGAGCCTCAATTTCATCGTTGCCCTGAGCGGCAAGGATGCCTTCGGGCGCGGCACCGCCATCGCTATTGTGAAAGCGCCGCGCGTGCTGCCGCGCGTGATCCGCCTGCCCGACCACCTGTCCAAAGAAGGCGGCGTGTCGTTCTGCCTGCTGTCCTCCGTTATCCACGCCCATATTTCCGAGATGTTCGCCGGGCGCGACGTAATGGCCTATTCCCAGTTCAGGGTCACGCGCGACTCCGACCTGTGGGTCGATGAAGATGAAGTGAAAAACCTGCGCCAGGCGCTGAAGGGCGAGCTGCAAGGCCGCGCCTACGGCCGTTCGGTGCGGATCGAGGTGGCCAAGAACTGCCCGCCCGAGCTGTCCCAGTTCCTGCTTGACCAGTTCAGCCTGGACCAGAGCCGCCTGTACCGGGTCGATGGCCCGGTGAACATGGTTCGCCTGAACGAAATTGTGGAACAGGCGCGCCGACCGGAGCTGCGCTTCCCGCCTTTCATCCCTGGCGTGCAGGCCAAGACCGTCAACAATGACATTTTCGCCACCATCCGCAAGCACGACATCCTGCTGCACCATCCTTACCAGAGCTTCCAGACGGTCATCGACTTCATCCGCAGCGCGGCGCTCGATCCGGCCGTGGTGGCGATCAAGCAGACCGTCTACCGCACCGGCATGAACTCCGACCTGATGGAGGCGCTGATCGCGGCGGCCCGCAGCGGCAAGGAAGTCACGGTCGTGGTGGAACTGATGGCGCGCTTCGACGAAGAAGCCAATATCAACTGGGCCGACAAGCTGGAACAGGCCGGCGCGCAGGTGGTGTATGGTGTGGTAGGCCTGAAAACCCACGCCAAGATCGCCCTGGTAATCCGCCGCGATGAAGGCGGCCTCGGCTACTACGCCCACCTCGGCACCGGCAACTACCACCCGACCACGACCAAGTTCTACACCGACTTCGGCGTCCTGACCTGCCAGCCCCAACTAGGCCGCGACGTCAACGAAGTCTTCATGCACCTGACCAGCCTGGCCAAGCCGCAGCGCATGCACCATCTCTGGCTGGCGCCGTTCGCGTTGCAGGACCAGGTCATCAAAGCGATCCGGAATGAGGCAAAAATCGCGAAATCCGGGCGTCCGGGCCGGATTATCGCTAAAATCAATGCATTAACCGATGAACCGGTGATCCGGGCGCTGTATGCCGCCTCGAAAGACGGGGTCAAGATCGACCTGATCGTGCGCGGCGCCTGCACCCTGATGCCGGGCGTGCCCGGGCTGTCCGAAAACATCCGGGTGCGCTCCATCATCGGCCGCTTCCTTGAACATAGCCGCATCTATTATTTCCGCAACGATCTGGCCCACGACGTGATGCTGGCCAGCGCGGATTGGATGAACCGCAACCTGCTGCGCCGCATTGAAGTGGCGTTCCCGGTGCTGGACCGGGGCCTGAAACGGCGCGTGATTGCGGAAGGTTTGACGCCTTACCTGAAGGACAACTCCAACGCCTGGGAGCTGGATGAGCACGGCCAATACCATCGCCGCAAAGCACGCGGCAAGCAAAAGGCCTTCAGCGCCCAGCAGCACTTGATGGGGTTACTCGGTACGCCGGCCGATGCGCCGGCGGATTGAAGCCTGCTCACAGGAGGAAGCATGGACCTGATCTTGTGGCGCCACGCAGAAGCCGAACCAGCCCAGCCCGGCCTGGACGACCTGGAACGCACGCTCACGCCCAAAGGCCATAAGCAAGCGCGCCGCATGGGCCAGTGGCTCGATTCCGTGTTGCCGGAAAACTGCCGCATCCTGGTCAGTCCTGCCACGCGCACGGTGCAGACCGTGGCTGGCCTGGGCCGCAAATACAAGATCCACCCGGACCTGTCGCCCGGTGCCGATGCCAGCGACATCCTGAAAGCAGCCAACTGGCCGTCGTCGAAAGAAGCCGTGCTGGTGGTCGGCCACCAGCCCACTTTGGGCCAGGCCGCAGCCCTGCTGATGACCGGGGACGACAGCGATTGGGAGATGAAAAAAGGCGCCGCCTGGTGGTTTGTGCAGCGTGAAGCGGACGATCCCTCCACCTTCTATCTCAAAGCGGTGATGCAGCCCGACCTCGTTACCAAATAGATCTTTCTGCTGGGCTTGTAATTGCCTAATTGGATGCTAGAGTTTAATTGTATCAACTCTAGGGAGCAGCCCCCGGAAACGTCGGCTGGTTAGTCATGTGGGTATTGTTCACCATGGGCATCTTCGGCGCCATGATCGCGTTAATCGCGTTCGAAATTGTCGCTGAATATCGCGGCGGACATCATAGGTTGGTCGACCGCTACCACGAGTAGCATTGCGCTTCTGCAGAAGCGAGGCTCCACAACAGATCCTCAAGGATTCTGGTGTTGGAGCCTTCAGTCTTTTTGGGGTCAGGCAAACAGGTCGAATAGCGACGAAGAGCCGCCCAGTTGTTCGTCTTGCGTGTAGAGCCGCACCAGTGCCTGCGCCTGCACGGTCAGCATTTGCGCCATCGAGGATTTGCGGCTTTGCAGGGTATCGACCTCGCGGTCGGCCTGTGCCAGCGCCCGTCCTACGACGCTGCGCTCGCCTCCCAGGCTTTCAAGGCGCGAACCCAGGGCATCGGCAAGTCCCCTGCCCTCGTTGGTGAAGACCTTGGTCACCGCATCGGGATTGGCCGTAATCGCGGCATTCAAAATTCCGTTATCCAGCTTGAGGCGGCCATTGGTATCAATCGACAGGCCGGCATTGGCCAGCGCTTCGGTGCTGCCGCCGGCTGACCGCACGAGCTGATCCAGCTGGTTGCGCACCTGGCCGAGCGCTGGATTGCCTTTCAGGGCTCCTTTGCCAAGCGCATCCAGGCGATCCTGGAGCGCATTGAAGCCTTTGACAAAAGCTTCCACATTCTTGGCGATCTGGCTGTTGTCGCGCGCAACAGTGACCGTGGCGTCGCCTTCGTCGGCCAGCTTGAGCGTGACGCCTTTAATGGCCGACTCCACGTTGTTGTCAGCGCTCTTGATGGTCTTGCCGTCGACGGTCAGGATGGCATCCTGCGCGGCCTGGGTCTGCGTAGCGCCGCTGAACAGGCTGCGGATCGTGGTGTCGCCTGCGACCGAGATCTTGAGTTCGTTCCCTTCACCGCTGGCACTGCGCAGTTGCAGTGCCGTGCCGGTACTGGAGCGCACCAGGCTGGCGTCGAAGCCCGCCTCCTTGAGTGCATCGGCAATACCCTGCAGGGTGTTGTTGCGGCTGTCGATGGTGATGGATTTGCTGCTGTCGCCAGTGCCAATCCGGATCACGGTCGGCGAGCCGGTGCCAAGCCGCGTATCGGCAGTCTGCGCTTCAGGGCTGATGAGGATTTGCTGCTGGGCCAGCTGGCTGACTTTGACTTCATGCGAACCCACTTCTGCCGAAGCATTGGTGGTCACGCCAAGCACGCCGCTGGCTGAGCTGCTGCCGCGGGTGCTGAGCCCGGTGCCCGCAAGGCTCTCTGCAATATCCTGGAAGACCGACAGTGCCGACTGCAATTGCCCCAGGCCCGAAAAGCGCGCCTGGGTGAGGTTGATGCTCGCGTTGAGCTTGGCCGCCGCGCTACGCTGTGGTGCCAGCGTCTGCTCGACGCGGGCCAGCACCGCTTCCGAAGGCGTGTTCACGACGCTGGCATTCCCCAAGCCCAGCGAGGTCCCGTACATAGTGCTTAGCAAGCTGCTCACATAGTCCATAACCTAATATTAGCGCATGAACTTGGTTATTGCTCCGGCTGCTTCATTGTCGAGTGGGGCGAAGGTGAAACCGATCTTGAACTCGTCGCCGCTGAAAATGCAATTGTTGACCTTGCCACGCGTATTGACGATTTGCGGCTTGCCATCGACCAGCATCTCGAACACGACCTGGCCGCTGGCGCCGACCTGCACCTTATGCTCGGAGGTCAGGGAAATGCCCGCCAGGCCGAGGTCAAAGGTACGCGCGGCCATCGGGCCGCCGCCATCCATCACAATCATTGCCCGTACCCGCAGGATTTTGCGGGCGCCTTGCCTTGAGTCTACTAACAATTTCTTATCCGGTTTCTAGTTGGAATCGAGCCTGTTATTGTAGCCAATATTTCGTAAAAATCTATATTACTGGAGCTCGCGCAAGCGGTTGAATGCGTCGTCGATACGCTCGACCGCGATAATGGTCATGCCCTCAATCGGCTGCTTGGGCGCATTCGCCTTCGGAATCATGGCGATCGAGAAGCCGAGTTTGGCCGCCTCGCGCAAGCGCTCCTGGCCCCGCGGCGCCGGGCGGATTTCGCCGGCCAGGCCTACTTCGCCAAAGACCACAAAGCCGTTCGGCAAGGCCTTGTTGCGCATCGAGGAATTAATTGCCATCAGGACGGCCAGGTCGGCCGCCGGTTCAGTGATCTTGACGCCGCCCACGGCGTTGATGAAAACGTCCTGGTCGAAGGCAGCAATGCCGGCGTGCCGGTGCAGCACGGCCAGCAGCATGGCCAGGCGGTTCTGCTCCAGGCCAACCGAAAGGCGACGCGCGTTTGGCAGGTGGCTGGTGTCGACCAGCGCCTGTACTTCAACCAGCAGCGGGCGCGTGCCTTCTTGCGTGACCATGACGCAGGAACCGGGAACCTGGTTCTCATGCGAGGACAGGAACAGCGCGGAAGGATTCGAGACGCCTTTCAGGCCCTTTTCCGTCATCGCGAAAACGCCCAGCTCATTGACCGCACCGAAGCGGTTCTTGATGGCGCGCACCAGGCGGAAACTGGAGTGGTTGTCGCCTTCGAAATACAGCACGCAGTCGACGATGTGCTCCAGCACGCGCGGGCCAGCCAGCGAACCCTCTTTCGTGACGTGGCCGACCAGGATGATGGTGGTGCCGCTCATCTTGGCGACGCGGGTCAGTTGGGCCGCGCATTCGCGCACCTGCGCCACAGAACCGGGCGCCGAGGCCAGTGCATCCGAATACAAGGTCTGGATCGAGTCGATCACCGCTACCTGCGGTTTCAGGTCGGCCAGCGTGCCAAGAATTTTCTCGAGCTGGATTTC
>JBCNOP010000055.1:0-26525 GCA_039593775.1 Pseudoduganella sp. | reverse complement strand
CTTGGCCTGGCGCCAGGTTGAATACGTAAGCGAGGCCGGTCGACCAGGCCTTGCCCTGCTCCGCCAGGATGACATCGTCGTTGCGGTAGTTGTAGTAGGCCGCTTCCACCGACACCGCACCGGCGCCAATACGCTTCTCCAGCAGGAAGTCCAGGTTCCAGGCCTTGTAATCGCCGGTCTTGGCGACGGTCAGCACGCCATCCTTCTGGTAGCGGCCAGCCAGGCCGATGGCCAGGATATCCCTGCTGCCCAGGTAATTGCCGGTGCCGTAGTAGCCCGGCTCCGCATCCCAGAAGTCATATTGCACGCGGCCCGCATACATCAGGCTGTCGTCGGCCTTGATGCCAGCAGCCTTGGCTTCCTTTTGTGTCAGGCTGCCGATGCCAAAGGTATGGCCCTCGAAAGCGCCAAAGGAATATCCAAGCTTGCCGTCGGCAGCATTGCCCCACACAACCACGCCATCGTCACGGCCACGGAAAATGCCGCCGTTGTAGCCATAGCGCGAAGCCACGCCTGCCCAGTAGCCGCCACCGAGCGAGTAGTATGGGCCGGCCATGTTCGCGCGGTCGCTCGGCGACAGGAGGCGGCCGGCCCAGACATTCAGCTCCGGCGAGAACGCGAACTGCGCGGCCGCATCCAGTACCCGGATCTGGTCACCATCCCACTCGGTGTTCAGCATGCCCTTGATGGTCTTGTTCAGCGAAGCGCCGAAGAACAGGCGCGCGCTGTCCAGATTGAAATCGTTCGAACGCGAGCCATCCGGCGCGCCATCTTTGGCACTGGTGTAACTGCCACGAGCGCCAAAGCCCACACTGACGGACTTGTCCTCGCCGATTGGAATGGTGGCACCCGCGTGCGCCAGCGACGCCACGGCGGAGCTGAGTAATATCGAGAGCTTGATCTTCTTTTGCATGCCAGTCCTCTTTCACAAGTTGGAAATGTTGCCGCTTGTGTCAGAGTAAAGAGGCTGGCCGCGATGGCCCATACGTCAAGTGACGTAGTGGCAGATTGGCGTCACCAAACAAAACGGCCCGGACGCTTGCGCGACCGGGCCGTGAATTTGAGGATCTATTGGCTTATCATCTTCCGCTCTGACGCCATGGGCATGAGGGGGATAGCCAACATCACGAAGAAAACTCATGCCTGACTAATCAGATTGGCATCGATATTGACTTCGTAGAGTGACTCATTACTTATGAGGTAGAGTCGTGTCCCTCGTCCCACAATCTGTTCAGGGACTACTGCCGCTCCGCTCGCATCGCACAAAATCAACCTGCGCAACAATTTTGCAGTCCCGTCCGAATTTAAGCGAACCAAGTCAAATTCATGGCGGCGATCATAACCGCCAGCAAATAGAACCAACTCCCCATTGATCGCAAATGCGGAACTGCCTGAAACTGACACTTTCCAAGTGGCGGCAATTTCTTTGTTGCGAATCTGAACAAGAGGGAAGTCCATGTAGTAGTAGCACCAGACATCACTCTCAGAGGCAACGTTCAAAGCATAACAGTCGTCTATGGGGGGCGCCTTGCCATTCGGCTCAAACTCGTAAGTCTTTTGTCCGGCATGATCCAGCGCAAGCAAGCCAGGTGCACCGAACGGCGTATTCCACCCGAAATTCCCGAAGACACCTTCATCAAAGTATGAGACCCATAATTCACCACCCGGAGTTGATTGGATCGTTTGCACGCCGTCGCCAAGGAGGATTTCACCAACGAGGACGCCATCCCGTGAGTAGACGCGGCCATTCAAATCAAAATCGTCAGGCCCGCGGTATTCGCTGCGCGCGCATGCCAGCAGAAGATTGTCCGCTATCGGCTGCACATCGTGTATGTTGAACTGTTCATCCTTGATGAACATATCCATTGCAACCGCTGCGTTTTGGATCTTAATTACGCGATAAACCTGCGGCGCCTCTCCAAAGATTTTTGGAAAGATCGCCATCCCCTGGTTTGATTGATAGTCCGCTGGTTTCAGCGCATAGACGATGATTACCTCGCCATCCGGTCCGGCATTAAATGCAACTAACGTCCCTTTCACCCCTAGCTCTTTCAGTGGAAAAATGGACGTCGGCGAAATGTGATTATTCATTCTTTGTCTTCAAAAAAAAACCGGGGCATGCCCCGGTTTTTGATGCTGTCATCAGGCCATTAAGCCAGCTTGCCGTGGCAAGCCTTGAACTTCTTGCCGCTGCCGCATGGACATGGGTCATTGCGGCCAACCTTGAAGCCTTGGCTCATCGCCGCTTCCAGGTCGCTTGCCGGCATGGCGGTCGGGGCCAGCAGTTCTTCCGGCGCCGCGTTCGGGTTGAAGTCGGCGTGCTGGTAGTGGACGTTCTCGACGTGCGACTGGTTCATGGCCGCTTCCGCTGCCTCGACTTCTTCGCGCGACTGGATGCGCACCATCATCACCATGCGGATCACGTCATTCTTGATCATGTCCAGCATCTGGCCGAACAGCTCGAACGCTTCGCGCTTGTATTCCTGCTTAGGATTCTTCTGCGCGTAGCCACGCAGGTGGATACCCTGGCGCAGGTGGTCCAGCGCTGCCAGGTGCTCGCGCCAGTGGGTATCCACCGACTGCAGCATGACGTTGCGCTCGAAGCCGCCGAAGGCTTCCTTCGACACGATATCGACCTTGGCCTGGTATGCGGCATCGGCTGCCGCGATCACACGTTCGACGATGTCGTCGTCGGTGATGCTGCTTTCCTTCTCCATCATTTCGACCAGCGGAACGTCGAGCATCCACTCTTGCGCCAGGGTCTTCTGCAGGGCCGGGATATCCCACTGCTCTTCCACCGATTCTTCCGGCACATAGGTGCGCACCACGTCAGTGAACACGCCGTGGCGCAGGTTCATGATGGTGTCGGAAATGTCGGTTGCTTCCAGCAGCTCGTTACGCTGCGAGTAGATCACCTTACGCTGGTCGTTGGCGACGTCGTCGTATTCCAGCAGCTGCTTACGGATGTCGAAGTTGCGGGCCTCAACCTTGCGCTGCGCGGATTCGATGGAACGGGACACGATGCCCGCTTCGATCGGTTCGCCTTCCGGCATCTTCAGGCGGTCCATGATCGCGCGCACGCGGTCGCCGGCGAAGATACGCAGGAGCGGGTCGTCCAACGACAGGTAGAAGCGCGAGGAGCCTGGGTCGCCCTGGCGGCCGGAACGGCCACGCAGCTGGTTGTCGACGCGGCGGGATTCGTGACGCTCGGTACCGACGATGTGCAGGCCACCGGCCGCCACCACCTGGTTGTGCAGCGACTGCCAGCCGGAACGCAGGTGCTGCGCCTTGGCTGCTTTCTCTTCGTCGCTCAGGTCAGGGTTGGCTTCGATGATCTGGATCTGCTTCTCGATATTGCCGCCCAAGACGATGTCGGTACCACGGCCTGCCATATTGGTGGCGATGGTGATCGCTTTCGGGATGCCTGCCTGGGCGATGATTTCCGCTTCGCGGGCGTGCTGTTTCGCGTTCAGCACGTTGTGCGGCAGCTTGGCCTTGGTCAGGATGCCGGACAGCAGTTCGGAGTTTTCAATCGAGGTGGTACCCACCAGCACTGGCTGGCCGCGCTCGTAGCAGTCGCGGATGTCGAGCATCATCGCGTTGTACTTTTCGGCGTTGGACTTGTACACCTGGTCCTGGCGGTCCTTGCGCTGCGAAGGACGGTTCGGCGGGATCACCACGGTTTCCAGGCCGTAGATTTCCTGGAATTCGTACGCTTCGGTGTCAGCGGTACCGGTCATGCCAGCCAGCTTGCCGTACATGCGGAAGTAGTTCTGGAAGGTGATCGAGGCCAGGGTCTGGTTCTCGTTCTGGATCTTGACGCCTTCCTTGGCTTCGACTGCCTGGTGCAGGCCGTCGGACCAGCGGCGGCCGGTCATCAGGCGGCCGGTGAATTCGTCGACGATCACCACTTCATTGTTCTGCACAACGTAGTGCTGGTCCTTGAAGTACAGCACGTGCGCGCGCAGGGCGGCGTACAGGTGGTGCACCAGAGTGATATTCGCGGAATCGTACAGGGAGGCGCCTTCCGGCAGCAGGCCCATCTGGGTCAGGATGCGTTCGGCCTTTTCGTGGCCGGCTTCGGTCAACAGCACTTGGTGCGCTTTTTCGTCCTTGGTGTAGTCGCCAGGAACTTCGATCTTGCCTTTGCCATCCGGGGTTTCTTCGCCGATTTGCAGGGTCAGCTGCGGCGGCACCAGGTTGATCTTGTGGTACAGGTCGGTGTGGTTTTCAGCCTGGCCGGAGATGATCAGCGGGGTACGCGCTTCGTCGATCAGGATCGAGTCCACTTCGTCGACGATGCCGAAATTCAGGGTGCGCTGCACACGCTCGCTGGCTTCGAACACCATATTGTCGCGCAGGTAGTCGAAACCGAATTCGTTGTTGGTGCCGTAGGTGATGTCAGAGGCGTAAGCTTCCTGCTTGTCGGCGTGCGGCATCTGCGACAGGTTCACGCCGCAGGACAGGCCCAGCCAGCGGTACAGCTTGCCCATGGTTTCGGCGTCACGCTGTGCCAGGTAATCGTTGACGGTCACGATGTGCACGCCCTTGCCGGACAGTGCATTCAGGTAAGCCGGCAGTGTCGCGGTCAGGGTCTTGCCTTCACCAGTGCCCATTTCGGCAATCTTGCCGTAGTGCAATACCATGCCGCCGATCAGCTGGACGTCGAAATGGCGCATCTTGAATACGCGCTTGGAGGCTTCGCGGCAAACGGCAAAAGCTTCCGG
This sequence comes from Pseudoduganella sp., assembly GCA_039593775.1. Taxonomy (GTDB): domain Bacteria; phylum Pseudomonadota; class Gammaproteobacteria; order Burkholderiales; family Burkholderiaceae_D; genus Rugamonas. The sequence goes on along the minus strand of JBCNOP010000055.1, from coordinate 21,798 downwards.
CAGCAGGGTATCCAGCGACTCGCCATTGGCAACGCGTTCCTTGAAGGCCGGCGTTTTCGCTTGCAGCTCGGCATCCGACAGCTTTTCAAACTCCGGCTCCAGGGCGTTGATCGCCTTTACCGTTTTTTGGTATTGCTTAAGCAGACGCTGGTTGCGGCTGCCGAAAATCTGGGTCAGTAAGGACATTTCTTAAATTCTTCCTCGGGTCCGCCAATGGCAAAAGTGCGTGATTTTATCATGCGTTCGTAGCAAGGTTGGGATCTTGGCCTATATAACAATAGGCTAGCGATGAAAAATTCACCGGTTGAGGCCGCCACTGTAAAATGTGGGGATGGGTTTCTCGTTCACCAATCGCAAGCACGCCCCGCAGGAAGCTACCAATTTCTTGCAAGGCAACGCCACGCTGGCCAAGCTGCTGCCGGCCGTGCAGCGCATGGCGAAATTGCAACACGACTGCTATGAAGTGCTGCCTACGGCGTTCAAAAGCTGCGAAGTTTTCGCTTTTGATGGCGGTGAGTTGACACTGGCCGTGCCCAATACGGCGGTGGCGGCCAAGCTCAAGCAGCAAGTGCCGAAAATGCAAGAAGCGCTGAACGAGAAGGGGTGGCAGATTAACAACATCCGCTTCCGGGTGCAGATGCCAAAAGGGATAGCGCACGTCGGCCCGAGCGGCGAAGGATTGAAACTGCCTGAAACGGCCGTCGACTCCTTCGACGAGCTGAGCCAGAAACTGGAACCAACCGCCGCCAACGAGCCGCTGATCGAAGCAATGCGGCGCCTGGTCGCACGCCGCCGCGGCTAACCTGCTATTTCCTGATCGGGAAGTAAAAAGAGATCATCAAGGTAACTATCGGCAACGCGCCGATTTTCACGAGCTCAAACATGGCTTTGAGCGCGGGATTTTCAGGGTCAAGTCCATACGCGACCATGATTCCAATGCAGATGATCGCCAGGCAGCCAAGCACTTGTTTCGCAAATGTCAGACGCGCCCCGGGACTGATGTCGGCAACCGTCGCCGACCATGGCACATGCCGGGCGACGTCAATGTCAGCATACTGCTGACCGTTCACGCGACCGGATGCCATCAAAATATACCGACCAGGCGATGCAGCGGATTAAACCCTGCATCCACTATCGCGAGCGAATTGCCCTTTGTTTGCTCTTCATCCGCAATAGCGAGAAGCGCCAGGGCCCTGCCAATCGCCAAGCCGCGTGTTACACCATTTCGATCCGCGATATCGGAAATAATGCGGTCGACTTCGTCGCTAACTTCAAGGGTGATCTGTGTCATGGCATCCTCCCGTTGCAATACTGTCAGTATTGCTAACGGAAGGCCGGTCTGGCAAGCAGAGCAGGAGAACTAGATTACAAGTAGGCCCACTCGCGCGACATCTGCTTGGCGTACGATGGCGGCGCGGTGTCGAGGGAGTCGAAGGTGACCAGCTCGTAGGAATCCGGGTCAGCCAGCATGGCGCGCAGCAGCTGGTTGTTCAGGGCGTGGCCGGATTTGTGGGCTTCGTAGCTGGCGATGATCGGGTGGCCGACCATGTACAGGTCGCCGATTGCGTCGAGGATCTTGTGGCGCACGAATTCGTCGTCGTAGCGCAGGCCATCCTGGTTCAGGATGCGGTATTCATCCATCACAATGGCGTTTTCCAGCGAGCCGCCGCGCGCCAGGCCGATCCCGCGCAGCATTTCAACGTCCTGCATGAAGCCGAAGGTGCGGGCGCGGGCAATCGCCTGGATGTAGGAGACGTCGCCGAAATCCACGGTCGCGCGCTGCGCCGTGCCATCCACTGCCGGGTGGTTGAATTCGATGAAGAAGTCCAGCTTGAAGCCATCATGCGGTACCAGGCGCGCCCACTTTTCGGCGTTGCCCTTGCCTTCGCGGATCTCGATCGGCTTTTTCACCTTGATGAACTTCTTCGGCGCTTCCTGCTCCTGCACGCCGCCCTGCTGCAGCAGGTAGACAAACGAAGATGCCGAACCATCCATGATCGGGATTTCTTCTGCCGTCACATCGACGTACAGGTTGTCGATGCCCAGGCCTGCACAAGCCGACATCAGGTGTTCGACAGTCGAAACGCGGCCACCGTCCTTCATCAGAACAGTTGCCATGCGGGTATCGCCCACAATGTCAGCCCTTGTCGGGAAGACAACCTGCGGGTCCAGGTCCACACGGCGGAAGACGATGCCGGTATCCGGCTCAGCAGGGCGCAAGGTCAACTCGACCTTGGTGCCGGAGTGCAGGCCGACACCTGTGGTGCGGACGATTTCTTTGATGGTTCGTTGTTTCAGCATGCAAGGATTATAGCGCCCTGCGCCCTTCCCCGCTTACGGGTGCTCAGCCTCGGAATGCTGCGCCTCCCGGCGCACCAGGTAAATGCCGGAGCCGATGATGATGGCCGCGCCCACCAGCGTGTAGGCATCGGGCAGCGTATGCCACAGCAGCCAGTCGATGCCGACGCCCCAGGCCAGTGCCGTGTACTCGAACGGCGCGACGATTGAGGCCTTGCCCATGCTGAAGGCGCGCGTCAGCGCAAGCTGGCCGAAGAAGCCGCTCACCGCCAGCGCCGCCATGGCTGGCCACAGGGACCAGTCGATTGGCACCCAGGCGTTGACTGCGAGCGGCGCTACGCCAAGGCCCATCAAGGTCAGCACCCAGAACATCACGTGTTCCGGCGCGTCTGTCTTGGCCAGCACGCGGCCGGCAATCGCGGAAATGCCATAGCACACAGCGGAAGCCAGCACGGCCAGGCCGGCAATCGACGCGAAGTTGGTGCCGTCCGGGCGCAGCACTACCAGTACGCCGCCCAACCCGACGAAGATCGCCACCCACTGCCCCAGGCTGACTTTTTCGTTGAGGATAAATACCGCCAATGCCGTCACCAGCGCAGGGGCGATGAAGAAGATGGCGTAGGTATCGGCCAGTGGCAGCGTTTTGAGCGCATAGGCGAACAGGGACAGCATGGCGATGCCGACCGCGCCGCGCAGCAGGTGCAGCGGCCAGCGTACCTTGAAAATTCCGGTGAACTTGCCTCGGTAGGCCATGAAGGCGCATACCAGCGGCATGGAAAGCATGCATCGCAACGCAGTCACCTGTACGGCCGGATAGCGTGCGGCCAGCACTTTCATGGAGGCGTCCATGAGGGAGAACATGGCGACCGCGGCCACCATGGCGTAAATAGCTTGCAGGTTTTCTTTTTGTTGCGGAGTCACGATGGAAGGCCCAAATCCGTTGCCGGGTCGTCCATTGTACTGAAAGAAAGGGTTTGCTGCTGAGGCTGTCAGTTGGCGCGGTAGACGTACAGGTCTTCATTCACCATGCCTGGTCCGCTCCCACTCCAGTCCATCCATTCTTTGAGCTCGCGGTAGCGTATATCTAAAGGCGCCATGGTCGCCAAGCCCAGACCGCCAATCACGGCGCGCAATTCATGCTGCTGATGGGAGACCTGCAAAAGGTGGCGAAGATCAGGCATCGGGTCCCAATCTTCGGCATCGGGAAATACGACGTAAAGATCCCAATCCTCCAAGGCTGGGCACCCCTGCCAAAACATCGTCTTCGGGGGCAGCCCGGAGTCGTCAAGATCCGTCAGGAACTTTCGTCCGAGTTCAATCAATTCTTCGGTCAGATTCAGTCCTACCAGGATGTCTGTATCCATGGCAATACTCCTCTAGGCCGCTGAACACTTGCCGCGATCAAGGTTCGCGCCATCCGCAAACTGACATTGACATCATTGCGCCTGGATTCACTCCACTCACGCACCGTATTCCAATTCAATTCGAAGGTTTGGCTTTCAAGGATTGCGGCCTCCGCACGTTTGCGAAGTCCAGCAAGCACAAGCAAGTGCCTAATGCCTTGTCTGGAAAGACATGCGGTCGCTGATGAGCGCCCGGCCATTTGCGATACATCAGTCGCTTCGCAATTTTGCGGGACGAGTTATTATGGCGGGATGAATACAGAAGCGCTAACTGCCGAAAAGATCGAAGAGGCCGAACCACTCTATGTGGTTCACGAGTCACCCGTGCATGGGCGCGGTGTTTTCGCGCGCCGGAAGATTCCGGCCGGCACCCGCATCATTGAATACACCGGGGAGATCGTCGACTGGGACGAGTGCTGCCGCCGCACCGAGGAAAAAGGCGGCCCGATCGGCCACACCTTCTTCTTCAGCCTGAACAACGGCATGCTGATCGACGGCGGGTCGGGCGGCAACGAGGCGCGCTACATCAACCACTCCTGCGAGCCCAATTGCGAGGCCGAGGAAGACGAGGACGACCGTGTCTACATCTGCTCCCTGCGCGACATCGAAGAAGGCGAAGAGCTGAATTACAACTACGGGCTGATCTACGAAGCCCGCCACACCGCCAAGGTAAAGAAAGAATTCGCCTGCTATTGCGGCGCGCCTTCCTGCAGCGGCGTCATGCTGGCGCCGAAGAAGCGGAAGTCGCGCAGCAAAGCTGCGGCTCAGGCGCCAGCTTCAGGCGTCTGAACCTGTTCCACCGGCGCCGACGCGGCATCGCCGCGGTTGCGCAAGGCCGAAATGCCTTTGAACAGGTGGAAAATCACGTAGGCGTGGAAAACGACCGGCATCCAGTCTTGAACATAGATATAGAGCAAAGCATCGATCACATAGATGCCGAGGCCGACGTAGAACGCCCACGCTTTTTCGCGCTGGCCGAAATAACCGATCACAACGTAGAAGCCGATAATCAGGCCAGCCAGGACCAGGCCCACGGCCATCGGTTCAGCGAAAACCATGCTGGCTACGGCCGTCATCGCCAGGCCGACCACGAAGCTGGTATTGCTGCCGGAATAAAACAGGAACAGGTTGACGAGGGAAAGGCCGGCGATCCACCAGAACCAGCGCGCGCTGGAAAGGACGGACGGATCATTGGATACTGGCGACGACATGGAATTCCTCTCGAAAATAAAGGTTGCAATCTTAACAGCGAGGATTCCTGTAACGGAAATAAAAAACGCCCGGCATGCCGGGCGTGTTGCTTTTGCGCCTAACTGATTACAGTTGGCCCAGCATCGTTTCGGCGTTCGACACTTCGAACTTGCCGCCTTGCTCGACGTTCAGCTGCTTGACCACGCCGTCTTCCACCAGCATCGAGTAGCGCTGGGAGCGGGTGCCCATGCCGAACTTGGAGAAGTCTGCATCCAGGCCCAGGGCCTTGGAGTAAGCAGCGTTACCGTCAGCCATCATGCGGACGATGCCGGTGGCTTTCTGGTCGCGGCCCCATGCGCCCATCACGAAGGCGTCGTTCACGGAGATGCACCAGATTTCATCCACGCCCTTGGCTTTCAGTTCGGCCGCGTGCTTGACGTAGCCTGGCACGTGCTGTGCGGAGCAGGTTGGGGTGTAAGCGCCTGGCAGGCCGAAGATCGCGATCTTCTTGCCTTTGGCGATGTCCTGCACATTGAAGGTGTTCGGGCCGAGGGAGCAGCCTTCGGTCTCGGTTTCGATGAATTCGGACAGTTGGCCTTCCGGCAGTTTGTCGCCGATCTTGATAGTCATTCGGGTTCTCCTTCTTGTGAAAACCCAGAGTATAACTCCGCGCCGCCGGATGCGTGATCCGGCGGCGCGGCTGACCTTATTTAGTCAGCCTGCTTGCGGAGGAAGGCAGGAATGTCGTAGGTTTCCATGCCGGACTTGGCCAGTGCGTTCACCTGCTCGGTGGCCGATTCGCGGCGCCACACGGCTGGCTGTTTCTGCACGTCGGCCGACACACCGGAGAAGCCCGCGTTGCCGAAACCGCCTACTGCTGCAGTCGCTGCACCGCCGCCCAGGGCTGCGTTGACGTTCAGCGGGTTGCCGCCGTGGGTGCCGGTGCGCAGTTGCTGCTGCGGTACCAGCTGCACATGCTTCTTGGCTTTGCCCAGGCCGGTCGCCACCACGGTCACGCGGATATCGTCGCCCATCGCGTCGTCGTAGGCGATACCTTGTGCGATCGACGCATCCGGTGCGGCGAAGGCGCGCACGGCAGCCATGACTTCCTTGATTTCCTTACCTTTCAGGCCGCGCGATGCGGTCACGTTCACCAGCACGCCGCGTGCGCCCGCCAGGTCGACGCCGTCCAGCAGCGGGGATGCCACTGCCTGCTCGGCGGCCACGCGTGCACGGTCCACGCCGGAAGCGGTGGCGGTACCCATCATCGCCTTGCCCTGCTCGCCCATGATGGTCTTCACGTCGTTGAAGTCGACGTTGATGTGGCCAGGCACGTTGATGATTTCGGCGATACCGGCAACGGCGTTGTTCAAAACGTCGTCAGCGTGCTGCAGCCACTCGATCAGGGACTCGTCTTCGTAGATCTCTTCCAACTTCTCGTTGCAGATCACGATCAGCGAGTCGACGTTCTGCGACAGCGCTTCCAGGCCGGCTTCGGCGATGTCCAGGCATTTCTGGCCTTCGTGCGAGAACGGCTTGGACACAACCGCGACGGTCAGCGCGCCTTGCTGCTTGGCGATTTCCGCAACGATCGGTGCTGCGCCGGTGCCAGTGCCGCCGCCCATGCCTGCAGCGATGAACACCATGTGCGCGCCGCGCAGTGCATCTTCGATGCGGCTGCGGGACTCTTCCGCCAGCGCACGGCCGATCTCAGGCTTCATGCCTGCGCCCAGGCCGCTCGCGCCGATCTGGATGATGTTGCTTGCCTTCGAAGTGGCCAGCGCCTGCGCGTCGGTATTGGCAGCGATGAATTCCACGCCGCTCATGCCCTTGTTGATCATATGCTGGACAGCATTGCCGCCCGCACCGCCAACGCCGACGACCTTGATGACCGTTCCCAGTGTTGCGTTATCAACCATATCAAACTCCATGATTTACTCCTATCTAGAATGCGGTTTTCAAGCGCCAGGCCTCATAAAGTTAGGAGAACTGGAGATTGAAAACTGCAGGGGTTTATTATTCAAAAATTAGTATTAAAAGTTACCCAGGAACCATTCCTTCATGCGCTGCCATACTGCTTTTACCGATCCATCCTGGCGCGTCACGATGTGGCCGCGCAGATACTGCTTCTTTGCTTCCAACAACAGGCCCAACACGGTTGCATAGCGCGGGCTGCGGACCACGTCGGCCAGCTGGCCGCGGTAGTCCGGGGTGCCCAGGCGCGCAGGCTTGAGGAAGATGTCTTCCGCCATCTCCACCATGCCCGGCATGATCGAAGTGCCGCCGGTCAGCACGATGCCCGACGAGAGCACGCCCTCGTAGCCGGACTCGCGCACCACCTGATGCACCATCGCAAACAGTTCTTCCACGCGCGGCTCGATCACCGCCGCCAGTGCCTGGCGCGACAAGTTGCGTGGGCCGCGGTCGCCCAGGCCCGGCACTTCCAGGTGCTCGCCCGGGTCGGCCAGCACCTGCTTGGCCACGCCGTAGCGGATCTTGATTTCTTCCGCTTCGCCGGTCGGCGTGCGCAGCGCCATCGCGATATCGTTGGTGATCTGGTCGCCAGCGATCGGGATCACGGCCGTGTGGCGGATCGCGCCGTCGCTGAACACCGCCACGTCGGTGGTGCCGCCGCCGATGTCGATCAGCACCACGCCCAGTTCCTTTTCGTCGGTGGTCAGCACCGCGTCGGCCGAAGCCATCGGCTGCAGGATCAGGTCCGACACTTCCAGGCCGCAGCGGCGCACGCACTTGACGATGTTCTGCACCGCGCTCACGGCGCCAGTGACGATGTGCACCTTCACTTCCAGGCGGATGCCGCTCATGCCGATCGGCTCGCGCACGTCGTCCTGCGAGTCGACGATGAATTCCTGCGGCACCGTGTGCAGCAGCTGCTGGTCGGTCGGGATATTGACTGCCTTGGCCGTTTCAATCACGCGCGCCACGTCGGTGGCGGTAACTTCCTTGTCCTTGATCGCCACCATGCCGCTGGAGTTGAAGCTGCGGATATGGCTGCCGGCGATGCCCGCATACACATTGCGGATCTTGCAGTCGGCCATCAGCTCCGCCTCTTCCAGTGCGCGCTGGATCGATTCGACGGTCGCTTCAATGTTCACCACCACGCCTTTTTTCAGGCCGCTGGATTCGTGCTGGCCCAGGCCAATCACTTCGTGGCGTCCATCGCCCATCACCTCGGCCACCACGGCCACCACTTTGGAGGTGCCGATGTCGAGGCCGACGATCAGGTTTTTAGCGTCTTTAGTCATCTCTATGCCCTGCTTTCAACGTTTCTTCGTTTCTGACGGGATCTTCAATCCCGCTGCGCTCAAAGCCAGGCCGTTCTGGTAGCGCATGTCAATCGTTTCAATATTCGGCACGCGGCTGGAAATCTGCGGCCAGATCCCGACCAGGCGCATCACCCGCTGGTGCAGCGTGTCATGCGTTGCCTCGCGTCCCAGCGCCACAGTGGCGCCGTTGTCCAACTTCACCGTCCATGCATAGCGTCCCGACAAGGCAACGCTTTTCGGCACCAGGCTGGCCGGCGCAAACCAGTTCTTCAACTCGCCGTAGCGCGCCAATACTTCCTTCTCGCTGCCGTCCGGGCCGGAAAACTCCGGCAGCTCGTGATCCTCTTCCGCTTCGGCCAGGTTGGCAGTGAAGACATCGCCTTTCACCGACAGCAGCCGTCCGTCTTCGCCCCAGGTGCCGAGCGCCTCATGCTCTTCCAGCGCCACGATCAACTGGTTCGGCCACTCGCGCCGCACGCTCGCCCGGCGCACCCACGGCACCGACTCGAACACCTTGCGCACCTGCTCCAGGTCGGCGGTAAAGAAGTTGCCGGCCAGGCGGCCCTGGGTGCCGTTGCGCAGCGTCAGGTGGTTCACGTGCTTGAACTCCGACTTGTCCATGGTTTCAACGCGGATGGCGCGCAAATCGAATACAGGACGATTCGCCAGCCACCACACGCCGGCAACGGCGCAAGCCAGCACCGACAGCGCGACCAGGCCGCTGGCGGATGCATTCAAGGCTTTGACGTCGTGCCACATAGCGTCTTTGTTCCCTTTACTTCTTCAGCTTCAGTCGTGCGGTGCGCAGGATCTCCACGCACAGTTCTTCGTAGCTCACGCCGGTTGCGCGGGCGGCCATCGGCACCAGCGAGTGGCTGGTCATGCCTGGCGAGGTGTTCACTTCCAGCAGGAAGGGCTTGTTGTCCTTCGCGCGCAGCAGCACGTCGACCCGGCCCCAGCCCTCGCAGCCGACGGCGCGGTAGGCCGCCACGGCCAGGCGCTGCATTTCGTCTTGCATCGCCTGGTCAAGCTGCGGCGGGCAGAAGTACTTGGTGTCGTCGGTGAAGTACTTGTTGTTGTAGTCGTAGTTGCCTTGCGGGGCCACGATTTCCACGATCGGCAGCGCGCGCGCGTCCTTGCCGGTGCCCAGCACGGCGACGGTGAACTCGCGGCCTTCCACGAATTCTTCCGCCAGCACGCAGTCGTCCAGCGCGGCGGCTGCGTCATAGGCGGCTTTCAGGCCGGCCTTGTCGCTCACCTTGGTGATGCCGATGGTCGAGCCTTCATGCGGCGGTTTCATGATCAGCGGCAGGCCGAGGCGCGCAGCTTCCGCGTCCAGGTCGGAATCGGCGCCCAGCACAGCGTATTCCGGGGTCGGCAGGTTTTCGCGCAGCCATAGGATCTTGGTGGTGATCTTGTCCATGCCCACCGAACTGGCCATCACGCCGGAGCCGGTATATGGAATGCCGAGCAGCTCCAGCGCGCCCTGAATGCTGCCGTCTTCGCCGTAGCGGCCGTGCAGCGCGATGAACACCCGGTCGAATTTTTCCGCGGCCAGTTCGGCCAGCGAGCGTTGGCCCGGGTCGAAGGCGTGGGCGTCCACTCCCTGGCTTTGCAGGGCCGCCAGCACGCCGGTGCCGGACATGATCGACACGTCGCGTTCGGCCGACAGGCCGCCCATCAGCACGCCTACCTTGCCGAATGCTTGCGCTTCTTGTGCAGTCAGTTTCGTCATCGCGTCAAGCCTTCCAGTTCGTGAGTTTTGCCGGGACGCCGCTGATCGAGCCTGCGCCCATCGTGAGCACGACGTCGCCATCGCGCACCACGTTCATGATCGTTTCCGGCATGTCGGCGATGTTTTCGACGAATACCGGCTCAGTTTTGCCGCGCGCGCGGATAGCGTGCGCCAGCGCGCGGCCGTCCGCGGCCACGATCGGCGCCTCGCCCGCTGCATAAACGTCCGACAGCACCAGCACGTCGACCGTGCTCAGGACTTTCGCGAAATCTTCAAACAGGTCGCGCGTGCGGCTGTAACGGTGCGGCTGGAAGGCCAGCAGCAGGCGGCGGCCAGGGTAAGCGGCGCGCGCGGCGGCGGTCGTTACTTCCATCTCGATCGGGTGGTGGCCGAAATCGTCCACCAGCGTGAAGCTGCCGCCGGACGGGATGGCAACTTCGCCGTATTTGGTAAAGCGGCGGCCTACGCCGGCGAAGCCTGCCAGGCCGGCCTGGGTGGCAGTATCCGGCACGCCGATTTCACGTGCGATGGCGACTGCGGAGCAGGCGTTCTGCACGTTGTGCATGCCAGGCTGATTCAGCACGATGTCCAGGTCCGGGAAGCCTTCCTGCAGCACGGTGAAGTGCATCTGGGTGCCGACGGCGCGCGCATTGACGGCGCGTACTTCGGCATCTTCCGCAAAGCCGTAGGTGGTGACCGGCTTGGTCACCTGCGGGATGATGGCGCGCACGTGCGGGTCATCGATGCACAGCATGGCGCGGCCGTAGAACGGCAGGCGGTGCGTGAAGTGCACGAAGGCCTGTTTCAGCTTTTCGAAATCGTGCTCGTAAGTTTCCATGTGATCGGCATCGATGTTCGTGATGACTTCGATCATTGGGGTCAGGTTCAGGAACGAGGCGTCCGATTCGTCCGCTTCCGCTACCAGGTATTCGCCGGAGCCCAGCTTGGCGTTGGCGCCGGCTGCGGTCAGGCGGCCGCCGATCACGAAGGTCGGATCCAGGCCGCCCTCGGCCAGCACTGAGGCCACCAGGCTGGTGGTGGTGGTTTTGCCGTGGGTACCGGCAATGGCGATGCCGCGCTTCAGGCGCATCAGTTCACCGAGCATCACGGCGCGCGGCACGATAGGGATCTTGCGGGCGCGCGCGGCGACCACCTCCGGGTTGTCGGCCTTGACGGCGGTCGAGGTCACGACTGCGTCGGCGTTGCCGATAAACGATGCGTCATGGCCCTGGTGCACGGTGGCGCCCATGTCGACCAGGCGCTGGGTCACGGCATTCGAACCGAGATCCGAACCGGAGACGTTATAGCCCAGCGTGACCAGCACTTCGGCGATGCCGCTCATGCCGCTGCCGCCGATGCCGACGAAATGAATGTTCTTTACTTTATGTTTCATGCTAGTGCTTCCAATTCTTGTGCGATGGCGTCATTCGCATCGCGCTTGCCCACTGCAAGCGCGGCGGCCGCCATCTTCTGGCAGGTGCTGCGGTTCAGCGTCTGCATCAGCGCTGCCAGGCTTTCCGGATTCAGTTCCGTCTGCGGCATGTGGATGGACGCGCCCTGCTTGGCCATCCACTGCGCGTTATCGCGCTGGTGGCTGGTCGTCGAGACCACCAGCGGAACCAGCACGCTGGCCACGCCGGCTGCCGTCAGTTCCGACACGGTAATGGCGCCGGCGCGGCAGATCACAATGTCCGCCTGCGCGTAGGCGCTTGCCATGTCGTCGATGAAGTCGACCACGTTTGCTTCCACATGTGCCTGCGCGTAAGCCGCGCGCAGGGCTTCAATATTTTTTTTGCCCGACTGGTGGGTCACGAGGGGGCGCTGTTCCGGCGCGATCAGCGCCAGTGCGGCCGGCAGGGCATCGTTGAGCGCCTTGGCGCCCAGGCTGCCGCCCACCACCAGGATACGCAGCACGCCTTCGCGGCCGGCGAAGCGAAGTTCCGGCGACGGCAGCGCCAGGATTTCCTTGCGCACCGGGTTGCCGGTGACGACAGCCTTGCCGGCTACGGCCCCGAAATCGGCAGTGAAGCCGAAGAAGACCTTCTTCGCCATTGGCGCCAGGGTCTTGTTCGACAGCAGCAGGCCTGCATCGGCATTCACCAGGGCCAGCGGCACGCCCCGCAGCTTGGCCATCACGCCGCCGGGCACGCAGACGTATCCGCCCATGCCCAGCACAACGTCCGGCTTGCGCTTGCCGATGAAACGGAAGCAGTCCAGGAAGGCGCCTATCATCTTGAAGCCGCCGCCAATCGTGTGCGCCAGGCCCTTGCCGCGCATGCCGCTGAAGTGGACCACGTCCATGTCAACGCCGTGCTTCGGCACGAGGTCCGTTTCCATGCCATGCGAGGTGCCGAGCCAGGAAACCTCCCAGCCACGTGCGCGCATGGCCTGGGCGATTGCCAGGCCGGGGAAAATGTGGCCGCCGGTGCCGGCTGCCATGATCATCAGGCGCTTGCTCATACCCGCCCTCCCCGCATCATCTGCCGGTTCTCATAGTCGATGCGCAGCAGGATCGCCAGGCCCACGCAGTTGATGATGATGCCGGTGCCGCCATAGCTCATGAGCGGCAGGGTCAGGCCTTTGGTTGGCAGCAAGCCGAGGTTCACGCCCATATTGATAAATGTCTGAATGCCAATCCAGATGCCAATGCCTTTCGCTGTCAGGCCGGCAAAGGTCTGGTCCATGGCAATCGCCTGGCGGCCGATGTCGAAAGCGCGCTTGACGATCCAATAAAACATGCCGATGGTGACCAGCACCCCGATCATGCCCAGTTCTTCGCCGATTACTGCCAGCAGGAAGTCGGTATGCGCCTCCGGCAGATAGTGCAGTTTTTCCACGCTGGCCCCTAAACCCACGCCGCCAATCTCGCCGCGGCCGAAAGCAATCAGCGAGTGGGTCAGCTGGTAAGACTTGTTCAGCGCATTTTCTTCTTCCCAAGGATTCAGGTAAGCGAACAGGCGCGCGCGGCGGAAAGGCGATACCAGGATGATGGTGACAAAGATCATCACAAGCATGCCGGTGATGCCGCCAAACCAGACCGCGTTGACGCCGCCGAGGAACAGGATGCCCATGGCGATGCAGACGATCACGCCGAAAGCGCCCAGGTCGGGCTCAAGCAGCAGCAGGAAGCCAACAAAAGCCACCGCCAGCGCCATCGGCGCGAAACCTTTCGACAGGCGATGCATGTACTCCTGCTTGCGAACTGTGTAATCGGCTGCATACAGAACGATGAAAAGCTTCATCAGCTCAGACGGCTGGAACTGGAAGACCTTCAACGTAAGCCAGCGGCGGCCGCCGTTCACGTTCACGCCAAGTCCAGGAACAAACAGGAGCGCCAACGCCACTAAGGTGGCGATGAACAGGTAAGGCGCGGCCCGTTGCCAGTCCTCCACGCGTACACGGAACGCCACCGCAGCGGCAACGATGGCGATAGCAATGAAGATCGCCTGACGCTGCACGAAGTAATGGTTCTTGTAGGCGGCGAACTTGGGCGAATCGGGCAGCGCGATCGACGCCGAATACACCATCACCATCCCGAACAGCATGAGCAACAGCACCGACCATACCAGCGGCTGGTCGTAATCCATCATCTTCGAATGGCGTGCGCGTCCATCCAGCGGAGCTGGAGACTCGGAGCCACCAAAGCGGAATGGAAGCTGGATTGCCATCAGATCTCCTGCCCCGCATCAAGCGCGATCTCGCGCACGGTGTCGATGAACACCTGCGCGCGGTGCGCATAGTTCTTGAACATGTCCAGGCTGGCGCAAGCAGGCGACAGCAGCACGGCATCGCCGGCGTGGGCCAGCGCGGCTGCGCGCTTGGTCGCTTCTTCCAGCGTGGCAAAATCTTCCATGTTCAGGCCGGTCGGTTCCAGCGCGGTGCGGATGGCCGGCGCATCGCGGCCGATCAGCACCACGGCACGTACGAAGCGGCGCACCGGGTCGGCCAGCGGGTCGAATTCCTGGCCCTTGCCATCGCCGCCGGCGATCAGCACCAGTTTCTGCTCGCCACCGGCGAAGGACTGGCCCAGGCCAACCAGCGCGGCTACAGTCGCCCCCACATTGGTGCCCTTGGAGTCGTCGTAGTAGTCAACGCCATTGATCGAAGCCACCAGCTCGACGCGATGCGGCTGGCCTTTGTATTCGCGCAGGCCATGCAGCAGCGGCGCAAACGGCAAGCCAATGGCGCGGCACAGGGCCAGCGCAGCCAGGGCGTTGGATGCGTTGTGGGTGCCGCGGATCTGCAGCGCGTCCGCCGGCATCAGTTTCTTGGTGTAGCACTCCACTGGCGGTGGCGGCGGGTCATTCTTCTTGCGGCGCTTCGGTGGTTCCACGTCGTCAGTCGGCTCGGCGGTGGCAAGCCAGTACACGCCGCGCTCGTTGACCAGGCCGAAGCTGTGCGCCAGTTCCGGCGCATCAGTGCCGAAGGTGACGTTTTCGCCGATCGGGTTGGCCATCGCCATGGTCCACTTGTCGTCGCGGTTCAGCACGCGAACGGTATCATCGCCGAAGATGCGCTTCTTGTCGTCAGCATAAGCCTGCATGCTGCCGTGCCAGTCCAGGTGGTCCTGGGTCACGTTCAGCACAGTGGCGGCATCGGCATTCAGGCTGTAGGTCGTGTGCAACTGGAAGCTGGACAGCTCGAGCACCCACGCCTGCGGCAGGGTGTCGTTCTCCATCACTTCGCGCAGAACGTCCAGCGCGGCCGGGCTGATATTGCCCGCCACGCGCACCGACAGGCCGGCGCGTTCGCACAGCTGGCCGGTCAGGCTGGTCACGGTGGTCTTGCCGTTGGTGCCGGTAATGGCGATGACTTTCGGCGCGTAGGCGCGGTCGTCCTTCAGCCATTTCAGCGCCTGGGCGAACAGTTCGATCTCGCCCCAGACTGGAATGCCCTTCTCCGCGGCGGCCGGGATAATCTCGGCCAGTTCCTTGTTCGGGCCAAGGCCAGGGCTGGCGCAGACGAAGTCGACGCCATCGAGCAGGGCCGCATTGAACGGACCGGAAATGAACTGCGTGCCCGGCAACTGCTCGCGCAGCAGCGGCAGGCGGTCCGGCACCGGGCGCGTGTCGGCAACGCGTAGCAGCGCGCCGCAGCGCGCCAGCCAGTGCGCCATCGCCAAGCCCGATTCGCCGAGCCCCAGTACCAGTGCAATTTTGCCGTTGTAGATCATCAGCGCAGTTTCAAAGTAGACAGGCCAACCAGGACCAGCATCATCGTGATAATCCAGAAGCGCACGACGACCTGGGTTTCTTTCCAACCCTTCTGTTCAAAGTGGTGGTGCAAAGGCGCCATCAGGAAGACGCGGCGGCCGGTGCCGTAGCGCTTCTTGGTGTACTTGAACCAGCCCACCTGGATGATCACCGACAGCGTCTCGGCAACGAAGATGCCGCCCATGATGAACAGGACGATTTCCTGGCGCACGATCACCGCGATCGTGCCGAGCGCGCCGCCCAGCGCCAGTGCGCCGACGTCGCCCATGAAGACCTGCGCAGGGTGCGCGTTGTACCACAGGAAGGCCAGGCCAGCGCCTGCCATCGCACCGCAGAAGATGATCAGTTCACCCGCGCCAGGAATGTGCGGGATGAACAGGTATTTCGAATACGTCGCAGAGCCGGTCAGGTAGGCGAACAGGCCGAGGGCCGAGCCCACCATCACGGTCGGCATGATCGCCAGGCCATCCAGGCCGTCGGTGAAGTTGACCGCGTTGGACGTGCCAACGATCACGCAGTAAGTCAGCGCGATGAAGCCCCACACGCCCAGCGGGTAGCTGATGGTCTTCACGAACGGCACGATCAGGTCGGCCTTCGGCGGCAGGTCCATCGAGAAGCCCGACTGCACCCACTGGAAGAACAGCTCGAACACCTTGGCCGGCGTTGGCGCCGACACGGAGAACGCCAGGTACAGCGCAGCAGCGATGCCAACCAACGACTGCCAGAAGTACTTTTCAGCCGAACGCATGCCTTCCGGGTCCTGGCGCACCACCTTGCGGTAGTCGTCCACCCAGCCCACGGCGCCGAAGCCCATGGTCACGACCATCACTGGCCAGATCAAACGGTTCGACCAGTCGCACCACAGAACTGTTGCGATGCCGACGGCAATCAGCAGCAGCACGCCGCCCATGGTCGGGGTGCCGTGCTTTTTCAGGTGGGTCTGCGGACCGTCGGTACGCACGGCCTGGCCGTACTTCATGACGGTCAGTTTGCGGATCACGGCCGGACCGGCGATCAGCCCGATCAGCAGGGCCGTGATGGTAGCCATCACGGCGCGGAAGGTGATGTAGTTAAAGAGGCGGAAAGCCCCAATGTCGTCCTGCAGGATTTGTGCAAGCCAGAGCAGCATGATTAGTGTGTTTCCTTTGTAGCGTGTTGCGATCCAATCAAATGCTGCACGACCCGTTCCATCTTCATGAAGCGGGAGCCCTTGATCAATACGGTTGCATCCGGCGTTACTGCGGCGCTTACGGCCTGCAGCAGCGCGTCGAATTCTTTATAGTGTTTTGCGTGTGGCGCCATATGGGCGGCCAGCTCGCCTGTCGCCAGCACGTGCTCGATGCCTTTGCTTGCGGCATAAGCGGCGACTTCCTCGTGAAACTCCTTGCCCTGCGTCCCGACTTCGCCCATGTCGCCCAGCACCAGCACGCGCGGCGCTTTGGCTTTCGCCAGCACGTCGATGGCGGCGCGCACCGAATCAGGGTTGGCGTTGTAGCTGTCGTCAATCAGCAGCGCGCCGTTGGCAGCCTGCTTTTTCTGCAGGCGGCCATTCACAGGTGCGAACGCTTCCAGTCCCGTGCGGATGGTGGAAGTGTCGATTCCGGCTGCATAGGTACAGGCAATTGCGGCCAGGGCGTTGCGGACATTGTGCTCGCCGGCCGCCTGCAGCGAAACGCTGAAGTGGCGCGGCACCGCATCCGGGGCGGCAAAGCTGGCGGCAGCGCCGGTTGTACCGGCGGCGCCCGCAGCGGCGGCAGGGCGAATCGTTACCTCCAGCTCAGAGCCGAAGTCGCCAGCAGTGAATGTGCAGCTCACGTTGGCAGCGAGGTCGAGGCCGAATGTCAGCACGCGGCGGCCGGCGGACAATTCCTGCCAAACCGGGGTGAACTCGTCGCCATACGGGAATACTGCCACGCCATCGAACGGCAATGCAGCCAGCACGCTGCCGTTCTCGCGCGCCACCGCTTCCACGGTGTGCATGAATTCCTGATGCTCGCGCTGGGCGTTGTTCACCATGCCGATGGTCGGCGCGGCGATGGCGCTCAGGCGGCCAATCTCGCCTGGATGGTTCATGCCCAGTTCCACCACGGCGGAACGGTGCGAAGCATTCAGGCGGAACAGCGTCAACGGCACGCCGATCTCGTTATTCAAGTTACCGCGCGTAGCCAGCCGGCCGTCTTCGCCATGGGCGGCGGCCAGGATGGAGGCGATCATTTCCTTGACGGTGGTCTTGCCATTAGAGCCGGTCACGCCGATCACAGGCAGTGGGAACTGGCGGCGCCAGTAGTTGGCGATCTGGCCCAGCGCCACCAGGGTGTCAGGCACGACGATGGCAGGCAAGGTCCAGCCCTCCGGCAGCTTTTCGACGACAACGGCCACGACGCCCTTGTCGACAACCTGCTGCAGGAAGTCGTGGGCATCGAATACTTCGCCGCGCAAAGCGACGAACAGCTGGCCGGCTCCGACTGTGCGGGTGTCGGTCGACACGCCGTCGAAGTCCAGCGCGAGCGCGGCGTCATTGGACAGCACCCCATGGTGCAGGTGCGCGCCGCTCAAGGCCGGCAGGATATGGGCGAGAGTGCTGCGCATCAGTGCGGCCTCATCATGGTCAGGCGTGCAGACAATGCAAGCTGCGCGTGCTCGGCGTCCGAGAACGGCATCTTGCGGCCCTTGATTTCCTGGTACGGCTCATGGCCCTTCCCTGCCAGCAGGATTACGTCCGCTTTGCCGGCGTTGCGCACGGCCGACAGGATCGCGGCGGCGCGGTCTTCCACCGCCATGAATTCGGAGTTCGGATGGTTCGGGTCCATGCCCGCCACGATCTGGCGAATGATCTCTGCAGGATCTTCGCTGCGCGGGTTGTCGCTGGTGACCAGCACGTGCTCCGCCATTTGCGAAATCCTGCCCATCTGCGGACGCTTGCCCGGATCACGGTCGCCGCCACAGCCAAAGACGCACCAAAGGTGGCCGCCGCGGTCGGTGGCGACAGAGCGCAGCGCTTCCAGCGTCTTTTCCAGCGCGTCCGGCGTATGCGCATAGTCGATCACGACCATCGGCGCTTCCTGGCCCCCGATCTGCTGCATGCGGCCCGGGGCCGGCTGCAGCGACTCGATGCCGTCGATCGCCGTGCGGAAGGCGATGCCTTTCGCCAGCAGCGCAGCCAGCACGGCCAGCGCATTGCTGACATTGAACGGGCCGACAAGCTGGGTGCGCACGTGTGCGTGACCGAAGGTCGAATCCAGGTTGAATTCCGTGCCCAGGTTGCGGCTGCGCAGCGAGCTGGCGCGCAGCATCGAAATGCCCGGGACGTTCGGCTGCGCTTTCACGTCTTTCAGCGTGTAGCCGATGATGGCCGGCTTGCGCGCTGCCTTGGAAGCCTTGATGTGCGCGACCAGGCGGTGGCCCATCGGGTCGTCCAGGTTCACCACCGCGTGCTTCAGGCCAGGCCAGTCGAACAGGATGGTCTTGGCGGCTTCGTAGTTTGCCTCGTCGCCGTGGTAGTCCAGGTGGTCGCGCGTCAGGTTGGTGAAGATGGCCACGTCGAAGTGCATGCCTTCCGTGCGGCCCTGGTGCAGGCCGATGGACGAAGCCTCGATGGCCAGCGCGTTGGCGCCATCGGAATGCACTTCTTTCAGCTTGCGTGCCAGCAGCACGGCATCCGGCGTGGTGTAGCCGGTTTCGTCGAACTCCACTTCGCCGCGGGCGCGGAACATGCCGACGCCCAGCGTGCCAATGACGGCTGTTGTCTCGCCAACCTTGGCCAGCGCCTGGCCGGTCCATACCGCGCAGGAAGTCTTGCCGTTGGTGCCGGTGACGGCAACGGTGAACATGCTGGCATCGGGCTGGCCATACCAGGCGTGCGCGATCGGGCCAGCCTGTTTCTTCAGGCCCGGCACGGCGAGGTGCGGCACAGCATGTGCTGCATCCCAGGCGTAACCGGTGTCGTCATACACGACCGCCGCAGCGCCGTTGGCGATAGCTGCGGCAATAAAGGTGCGGCCATCCTTGGCATCGCCAGGATAGGCAAAGAACACGTCGCCGGCCTTGATGCGGCGCGAGTCGGATGCCAGTTGCGCGTTTGGCGCTGCTTCGCGCATCCAGCTGATAATTTCTTGATGGGTCATCGTAGTCATTTACATGGCCTCCGGTCCGGTATCCGCCGGCACCACGATTTCGGTGACGTTGGAGTCAGGAGGCACATTGGAGGCGCGCAATGCGTTGATTGCGACAGCCGCAAAAGTTGGTGCTGCGACCGAACCGCCGAAGTGGCCGTTCTGGGTCGGTTCGTCGATCATGACTGCAATGATGAAGCGCGGCGCCGACATCGGCACCATGCCGACGAAGGAACCGATGTACTTGCGCGGCATCGCATAGCGGCCGTTCTCCACCTTGTAGGCGGTACCGGTCTTGCCGCCCACGCGGTAGCCCGGAATCTGCGCCTTCTTGGCGGTGCCGTCCTTGCCGGACACCACGGACTCCAGCATCTCGCGCATCTGCGCAGCAGTCTGCGGCTTGATGATCTGCTGGCCCAGCGGCGCCTTGTCGACCTTCTCAAACGACAAAGGAATGGTGTCACCATTCCGTGCAAACATCATGTAAGAGCGCGCCAGCTGTATCAGCGACACTGAGATACCGTTACCGTAACTCATGGTCGCCTGTTCGATCGGCCGCCATGATTTATAAGGCCGTACCCTTCCCGCCACCGCTCCGGGGAAGCCCCACTTCGGTTGCTGGCCGAAGCCGACCTTCGTGAACATCTCCCACATATCCTGAGCCGGCATGCTGAGTGCGATTTTCGAAGTGCCGATGTTGGACGACATTTCGATGATCTGTCCCACATTGATCACGCCGTGCGCCTTGGTATCGGAGATCGTTCGATCGGCGATCGTAAGCTTGCCGCCACCAGTGTCGATCAGCGTATTCGGCTTGACGCGGCCGCTGTCCAGCGCCAGCGCCACGGTGATCGGCTTCAGCGTGGAACCTGGCTCGAAGGTATCGGTCATCACGCGGTTGCGCAGCTGCGCGCCGGTCAGGTTGCGGCGATCGTTCGGGTCGTAGCTAGGGAAGTTGGCCAGCGCCAGCACTTCGCCCGTGTGCACGTCGAGCACTACCGCGCCGCCGGCCTTGGCGCCGAAGTGCTCCACGGCGGCCTTCAGCTGGGTGTAGGCGATGTACTGGATCTTGCTGTCCACCGACAGCACCACGTCCTTGCCGTTATGCGGTTCCACCTTGCCGCCGATGTCCTCGACGATGCGGCCGCGGCCATCCTTGATGACGCGGCGCGAGCCGGGCTTGCCGACCAGGTTGGCCTGCTGCGCCAGCTCCATCGATTCCTGGCCCTTGTCGTCGACGTTGGTGAAGCCGACCATATGGGTCATCACCTCGCCTTGCGGGTAGAAGCGCTTGTATTCAGGGCGGATGTCCATGCCATCCAGGTCCAGCGCCTTGATCTTGTCGGCGGTTTCCACCTCGACCTGGCGTTTCAGGTAAACCAGGTTGCGGTCGGAATCGAGCTTCTTGCGCAGCTCGGCCTCGCTCATTTCGAGCAGGCCGGCCAGGGCACGGATCTTTTCTTTCGGTGCTGCCAGCAACTCTTCCGGCGCAGCCCAGATGGCGCGCACAGGAATGGACGAAGCCAGCACCTGGCCATTGCGGTCGGTGATCTTGCCACGCACGGCCGGCAATTCCTGCGTGCGCTGGTAGCGGTTGGCGCCCTCTTTCTGCAGGAACTGCGACTGGGTAGACGTGCCTTGCAGCCAGACCGCGCGCGCAGCCAGCGCGCCGAAAGCCACGAACATCCCGAACAGCACGACGCGCGAACGCCAGCTCGGCAGGCGCACCGCCAGTACTGGGCTCTTGGAGAATGCCACGCCCTGCGAGCGTGCCACGCGTGCCGTTCCGGTCCCGCCGCTGGAGCGCATCACTTTTCGCCCTCCGTCAGGTATTGGGTGCGGTTCGGCGTGAGCTGGGTCATGTTCAGTTCACGGCGGGCGATTTCTTCGATACGGGCGTGCTTGCCCAGCGTCGACTGGTCGAGCTGAAGCTGCGCCCACTCGGTATCGAGCTGGCGCGCCTGGGCCTCGGCGCGCTCCTTGTCCACGAACAGGTGGCGCGCCTGGTATTGCGCGTTAACGGCCGAAAGGCCGCAAGCGACCAGCAATGCCGTCAACACGATGTTGATCTTGTTGCTCATGGCACGCCACCGCTTGAAGGCAGGCGCATGGCAACCCGCATCACGGCCGAACGGGCGCGCGGATTTTCCTCCACCTCTTTATCGGAAGGCTTGATGCGGGCCAGCAGTTTCAGTTCCGGCTGCGGCAAGTCAGCCGCCTTGATCGGCAGGCGCCGGTCCGGCTGCTCCACCTTGGCCTTGGAAGCGAGGAACTGCTTGACCATGCGGTCTTCCAGCGAATGGAAGCTGATGATCGCGAGGATGCCGCCCGGCTTCAGGGCGTCGAAGGCCTGGCTCAGGGCCGATTCGAGGTCCTCAAGCTCTTTATTGACGAAAATCCGGATAGCCTGAAAGGTGCGGGTCGCTGGATCTTTGCCCTTCTCGCGAGTCTTGACCGCGCCTGCCACGATACCGGCAAGCTGTCGTGTGCTTGAAATTGGTTCGACTGCCCGGCGAGCAACAATCGCCTTTGCAATCTGAAAAGCAAACCGTTCTTCCC
>JBCNOP010000054.1:0-26768 GCA_039593775.1 Pseudoduganella sp. | reverse complement strand
TGGCGCCATGAGGTCGTCCCACGCCTTGGGCGACAAAGGCAGCACGTTGGTCTGCCGCGCGCCGGCGGCAATCTCCAGCGCACCGTTGGCACGGCGCCGCGCGCCATTGGTGACCACCTGGCTGGCCGCCAGCCTTTCCACCGGCTGGCCTGCAATACGGCGCGACTTGATGGGGATGCCCGGTTCACCGGCTTTCGGCTTTGGCCAGCTGCGCTCAATCACCGTCACCGCGAGGGTATCGGGGTCGGCAAAAACCAGCAGAGCCCCCTCTGCCTCGTCATCGGCCCAGAGCTGCGCGCCGAGCGATACCAGCCGCAGATGATCCAGCGCTACTTCACCTTTGACCCCGATGCCGAGCAGCTGGCTGGCCGGCACTTCCGGCAGATTTCCTGCGGCAGCCTGCCCATCCGCCAGCACTGCCGCTGCAAGGCGCGCATGCAGGGAAGCGAGTGCCGCCAACAGCATTTTCGGATCGAAGCGGCTCGATCGCGCATGCTGGGCCAGCATCAGGTCCTTGATGCCGTTCAAGGATTCGCCAACCCAGCACCAGCCGAGTTGTGCGGCCAGCGACAGCACTTCTTCAAAGCGTGCCTCGATGGCGAGCATCGGCTGGCTGGAACCATCGAGCCACATTTGCAGCGCCAGGGCATGCGTACGCTCCAGCAGCGTTGCCGCGGACTGGCTTTCGAGCAGGCGTGCTGCCGGCGCGCCGGCGCCTGCTTGCGCCTTTGCGAGCGTCACGCTGGCTTCGGCAAAGCCGGGCGATTTCTCCTCCGCCTGTTCGAATGCCCACACTGCCAGGATGATGTGGGCGCAACCGCTGCCTTCCTTGCAGTCGCACCGGGCATGCGTCAGGCTGCTGCGCGAGAAGAAGCGCACATTGCACATCGGCAGGCGAGCGCTCGGCACTGGCGCCGCTTCCTGCCATGCAATGAGCTTGACCACCGGATGCGCCGCCGCCAGCTTCATGGCCTGCGCCAGGGTCGAAGCGGGAACTGTTTCCTCAAGCATGGCTGCGAAATGCGATGGCGACCAGGGGCTGGCTTCGTCGGCGGTTTCATCCTGCGGCTGCGCGCCGGCCAGTGCCTTGGCCTGCGCCTGATATGCGAGCACCAGTGTGACGCGATGGCGGCACAAGCCGCTGGCCGGGCAGGTGCAACTGGCGTCGCGCAGCGTACTGTTGGGGCCCAGCACCGTGCGATGGCCGTCGGCATAGGTGGCGGTGATGGTGCCGTCTTCGCGCTCTTCAAGCGCAGGCAGGTTGCCCTCGGCGACATCCTTCTGCGCGCGCTTGACGAAGCCCGCATTGGCCAATGCGACCAGCGCCTCGGGCGTCAGTTCGAGCAAATCGGTCCTGCTAGCGTTCATCCGCGCACCTTTTCCGCCAGCCAGGCTGCCAATTGTCCGGGCGTCATCGCACCCACGTGCGCGCCTTCGCGCACAAGGCGCGCCGCCATGTCCCGGTCGTAGCTTGGATCCGCATTCGAATCCAATGCAGCCAGTCCCAGCACCGTCACGCCGGACTGCACCAGCGTTTTGACCCTGCGCACCAGTTCATGCTCGGAACCGCCTTCGAAGAAATCGCTGACCAGCACCACTACTGTGCGCTGCGGGTTTTCGACCAGGGATTGCGCATAGCCGACCGCCTTGGCAATGTCGGTACCGCCACCCAGTTGCACCTTCATCAGCAGTTCGACCGGGTCGGACACGTCCGAGGTGAGGTCGACCACTTCCGTGTCGAAGGCGACCAGGCGGGTGCGCATGCCGGGCAGGTTCCACAGGCACGACGCCATCACTGCGGAATGGATCACCGAATCGACCATCGAGCCGCTCTGGTCGATCAGCAGGCAGATGTCCCAGCGCTCCGTGTGGCGTCGCACGCGGCTCATGAAGATCGGCGTTTCCAGGAAAAGTTTTCCGCGCTGCGGGTCCCAGCGGTGCAGGTTGCCTTGCACCGTGCGCTTGAAATCGAAGTTGCGCGCCACCTTCAGCATGGAGCGGCGGCGCCTGTCGCGCGCACCGGAGAATGCCT
Organism: Pseudoduganella sp.; assembly: GCA_039593775.1. Classification (GTDB taxonomy): domain Bacteria; phylum Pseudomonadota; class Gammaproteobacteria; order Burkholderiales; family Burkholderiaceae_D; genus Rugamonas. Next base: position 24,736 of record JBCNOP010000054.1, on the reverse strand, counting down.
GCCGCACTTCGGTCGCCATCTTCTCCATGATCTGCCGCACGACTTCGGCCACCAGCCGGCGCGCCGCTGCGAGGACCTCAGGATTCATCAGGTGCTTGGTGTGCAATACCGCGCGTAGCAGCGATTCCGACGGCTCGATGCGCTCCAGTACTTCAAGGTTGGTGACGACTTCTTCGATGCCGTAAAGCTCGACGGCATCGCTCTCGAGCCGTTCGATCACCTCTTTCGGGAACAGCTCATGGATCGCATTGATCCAGTCGGGGGTAGTCAGTTGCGACGGTCCCAGTCCGGCATTGCGTTCACCGCGCGCGATGAAGTCGGCATCGCGCCCGTATAGCCAGTCCAGCGCCCTGTCCGCGGAGCGGGCATCGCCGCTTAATCCGCCCAGCGCAGGCGCCGCTGCTTCGCCGAGCAGCAGGCGCCAACGGGTCAGCGAGTCGGGAATCTTCAAACTCATGGCAGCAATCCCCAGGAAGCAAGTTTTCGCAGCGCAGCCTTTTCCAGCAGCGCTGCCCTGGCCACGTCTTCAGCGTCGGCGCCGCCGAGGCTTGAGGTCAGCGCGCGCCGCGACAGATGCCCGGCCTGATGCTGGGCGAGTACGGCGTCGGCCAGCAAGCCGCGTTCCTGCGGTGGCAGCCAGCCAAAGGCGTTGCGCATGGCCGGCAGGGCGAGCACGAAATCAACGTCGTCCAGGGACGTCACCAGGGTATCGAGTCCGGCAACGAAGTGCGCTTCCTGCACCAGCTCTTCGCGCGCCAGCGCCAGCATGCCAGACAGCGCATCGCCGACACGCGCGGGTGGAAGCTCGCCGAGCAAGGCCAGTGCCTGCATGATCTCTTCGCCGGTCGTGGTGGAGCGCCCGGCGTTCAGGCTGACCAGTCCCCCCAGCGCAGCGCCGCGGCTGACCGGCGCGGAACGCTGGTCCGCAAGCTTGCGCTTCCATACTGCCATGGCGCGTCCAGGCTCAATCTGCAAAGGCAGCGCGGCATCGCCGGCCAGCGCATCGCGCGCCACCTGGCGCAAGCCGAGGAAGGCCTGGATATGCGCTGTGAGTTCGGCCGGTGGCACCGGGCCCATGGCTTCCAGCAGCCACAAGGCACGGTCGAAACCGGCCGCGATCACTGTGCGCAGCATCGGCGCGCCGGCCATGCCGAGCGATTGCCCATGGCGCAGCAGTGAATGCAGCACCGGCAGCGCGGCGCCGAGGGCTTCAAAACGGGGCTCGCCGCCGACCGCGACTTCCAGTTCGGCCAGGATGCTGTCGCTCATGCTGGCCAGCCCGGCAAAGGCGGCCTTGTTCAGTCCATCCGCCAGTTGCGCGAAGCGGCTTTCGCCGCTGGCGCGTCCCGCAGCGCGCAGGCGTTCCTCCAGCTTCATGCGCGCCGCATCTTCCAGCGTCGCGCCGTAGGCGGCAGCTTCGATCAGTGCCGCGCGCTGTTCCAGTGGCGCCCGCACCAGCCATTCCTCGCGCCGCTCCCCGGAAAGTGCCAGGCCGGGACCGGAGCGCCGCTCGATGCCGGGAATCTCCAGCAGCAGCAGGCGATGCAGCACGCGGCTCTTCTCGCGGTCGGCGGGGGCCAGCAAATCGAGACCCAGGTCGCTCGGGACTTTGATGCCGCGCGCTTCGAGTTCCGCCTCGACCGCGAGCACCAGGGGCGGCTGCGGCGTGCCGGGCGCCAGTCGGCCTGCAACGTCGCCCGCCAGCACATCCATGATCTCGACCAGGATGGGATCGGTGCCGAAGCGCAGCGGCCCACGGTAAGTCCATGGCAGCGGCGCATCCAGCGCATCCTTGACCAGCGACCCGGCTAGCGCGTCGAGCCAGTCGCAGCGCGCTGGTACCGCATGGCCGCGCAGGCTCGCCAGCGCAGCGGCGCGGGCGTGCACCGCGATCAGGTCGGCGGTCGATGCCGCGAGCTTCTTGCTGCGCAGGCGTTGCGTCACGCGCTGCAGCAGCGCGGGGCCGGCGCCTTGCATGCCTTCGTCCCATGCCAGCTGGTAGAAAAACGGGGAAGGCATGCCCGCGGCGTAGCCAGTGAAGGAATCGAGCCGCTTGAAGGTATAAGGCACCAGGTAGGAGCCGAAGCGCACCTCCGCTTCCATGCTGGCCGGGGGCGGCAGATCGGGCTGGCTCACGCCGTCCTCGCCGCGCCAGGCGCGCTGCAGGGCCGGCGCATGGTAGCCGCCGCAAACGACCAGCACCGGTCCTTCGCCGCGCGCCATCGCCCAGGCGATCCAGCGTGCCATCATGCGTTCACGCGCCTGGTTGCCGAGCGAGCCTGCGTCTCCTGCCCGCATATGCTGAAAATGGGCCGACAGGCTTTGCTCCAGCAGTTCAAGCGAATCCTGCTGCTCAAACAGCGTATCCCACAACGCATCCCGGCTATCGACCGCCATCTTGCGGCGCAGCGCATCTTCATACGCTGCAGCGCGGTCGGCCTGCGTCTCATCGCTCACGTCGGCATAGCGATTGAGCACGTCGGCAAAAGCATCATCCCACGCCGGCAGGTCGATGAAGCGCAGCTGTGCGCCGGTTTCTCGCCCGACGGCCAGCGCCTGCCATTCCGGCGAATGCTCGGCAAATGGCGACCAGGATGCGCGGTGCCCTTCTTCCGACGACAGGAAGCTGTAGATCGCCAGCGGCAACTGGTGCGGCAGCGACATCTGCTCCAGCTTGTCGTTGAAGTCAGCCGGCCCTTCGATCAGCACATAAGCCGGCCGTACGCTGCGGATCTTGTGCGCCACCAGGCGCGCACAGGCCGGGCTGTGATGCCGTACCCCGAGGATGATGGGCTCGTTCGACACAAACGTCACGGCAAACGATGCCTTGCATCGAAATAGGCCTTCCAATGGTCACCGTTTTTCCTGGCGACCTTTTGTTCGAAGTAGCGGCGCAGCTTGGCGCGGTCGTCGGCATTGTCCTTGACCACCGTGCCGGCGATGCAGTCGACCAGGTCAGCCGGGCTGCCGTCGCGCTGCTCCAGGAACCAGGCGCGCACGCCGACGGCATGGGCGACGTTGACGGCTTCGGCGGTGGACATGACGGCCGTCAAGCGGTCCATGGCAGCGTCGCCGCCGTGCGTCTGCGAGGCGCCGCGCAGGTCGCGGAAGGTGGTCACCAGCAATTCAAGCACCGGTACCGGCAGGCTGCGCGGAATGGCGCTCTTTTCCAGCAGGCGGGCGGAAGCCTCTTTCACCAGCGCCAGCTCATGTTCGAAGTCGAGGATAGGGAACACCGTCTCGAAGTCGAAGCGGCGCTTGAGTGCCGCGCTCATTTCGTTCACGCCGCGGTCGCGCGTGTTGGCGGTAGCGATGATGTTGAAGCCGTCGCGCGCATACAGCATGCCGTCCTCGCCAGCCAGTTCCGGCACGCTCATGACGCGGTCCGACAGCATGCCGAGCAGGCAGTCCTGCACTTCCAGCGGGGCGCGCGTGATTTCTTCGAAACGCACGATCTGGCCGTCGCGCATGCCCTGGTACAGTGGCGCCGGCACCAGCGCGCGCGGGCTCGGGCCTTCGTTGATCAGCAGGGCGTAGTTCCAGGAATACTTGATCTGGTCTTCGGTAATCGAGGCGCCGCCCTGGATCGTCAGGGTCGACTTGCCGCAGATGGCAGTGGCCAGCAATTCCGACAGCAGCGACTTCGCCGTGCCCGGCTCGCCCACCAGCATCAGGCCGCGGCCGGTGGCCAGCGTGACCAGCATGCGTTCGATCGATGCGGCAGGGGCGACGATCTTGCGCTGCACATCCAGATCGGCGTCGCCGAGGATGAACTTGCGCGCGGCGGTCAGGCTCAACGCCCAGCCGGGAGGGCGCGGTCCGTTGTCGCTGTCGCGCAGGCGCTGCAATTCCTGCGCGTAGAGGATTTCGGCTGGTGGCCGCTGCAAGGCAGGGGAAGTGCTGTTGGCGTTCTTTTTCATGATGTCATGCTCGCAAGGATTCGATGTCGCGAATCAGTTCACTGGTCGCAATCGGGTCGAGGATGGCCAGGCTTTCGGCCGCCCCGATTTCGCCCCAGTTTGAGGGCGAACCCACGGTGATCTCTTGCAGCGTCTGTTCCGGATACTCGTCGACCATGCCCACGATGATGCCCGGATCCAGCGTCAGTTCGATCACCTTGGTGCTGGAGAGCGGCTTCTGGAAATACCAGATGCCGCCGCCATCCTGCGCCTGGCCTCGCCGCCAGCCCTTGTTGACCAAGCCCAACACCCGGCCTGTTGGAACCACGGCGCCTTTCCAGCGCTCCAGCTTGGTCCCGGCTTGCTCGTCGGCGCCAAGCGTGTAGGTGTCGCGCCCCAGTTGGGCAAACGGCTGCAGCAGTTCGTAATCCGCGAACAACTGGCCGAACTGCGCGGCGGCTTCCTGCGGCAGCTCGAGCGCATGCGGCAGGCCGATGCGGAGATCGGCGCCTTCGGGGATCGTGAAGGCGTCGTCCTCGCCCGTGGTGTAGCTGCCATCTTCCGATACGCGGAAGCAGGCGGCCAGCTTGCCGCCGGCATGGCCGCCATCTTGCACGGCATAGACACCCCACACCAGGCGCTGCACCAGGTGCCGCACCAGCGGGTGCTCCACCAGGAACTGGCGGAAGTGTTCCGGCAGCCAGCGGCGGCGGCTGCACATGGCCCACTCCAGCCTCACCACCTGCTGGCTGGCGATGGTGCGGGCATCCTTCTTGAGCAGCTTGAAGCGCTCCGCGGCCGCCGGCGCCAGCGTTTCGTCGTCGGTCTTTTTCGGCTTGGGCAGGTCGGTCAGGCGCGTGCCTTCACCGTCACGCACATACGGCTTCAGTGCTTCGTCGAAGCCGACGCGGAACTGGCGCGGGCCGAAGTCCAGCAGCACGCTGCCGTTGTCGTCCAGGCCCAGGTCGGGCGCCAGGCGGTCTTCCAGTTCCTCGGTGGTCAGTTCGCGCGCCTCGGCGATCTTGTCGATCTTCTCGCGCGCCTTGTCCTGCAGGCCTTTGAACTTCACCTTCTGCGCGATGCCGTTCAACAGCATCAGGGCAGTGTCGGTGCCGATGTTGGCCAGCACGTCGAGCGCGGAAACGGCACGTGCATGCGCGGCCTCGCCCGGCCAGGTACGGATGTAAGGCGTGAGTTTGCGGGCCGTATCGTCTGTTCCCAGAAAGCCCAGCGCCAGCATGGCCCAGCCGTCCTTCGAGTTGCCGCCTGCACCCAGCCAGGCAGTGAAACAATCCCAGCCGAAGTTGGCGAGGGACTCAGGGGTGCAAGCCTCCTTGAGCTGGGTAATGCCAGGATACAGGCCGTCCACAGTAGGGAACATCAGCATGGTGCCTATGTGGTCCAGAGCATCATTGGGCACTGCCATGCCTGCACTGGCGCCACCGGTTTCGTTCAGCACAGGACGGCGCCAACTCTGCGGCGACCAGAAACCGGGCAGCGTGGGCAACCTGGCCGGTACCACTTCCAGCGGATCCTCATCGAACAGTGCGCTTACCGCCGCGGTCACGGCCGGGTCGTCGTAGCGCGCAGCAACGTCGAGGATGAGTGCCTCGTGGCCGTGTGCGCGCAAGTAGAACAACGCCGAGCGCGCGCAGGCCTGCTCTTCGCCCGCCTTGCCCAGCGCCGGCGCGATCAGTGCGCAAGCTGCGTGTTCGGGGAAGCGCAGCAGCCACTGGCGCGCTTCATGCTGCACTTTCTTGAGCTTAACCGCGGCGCGCGCAACCACGCCCGCCAGTTGCACCGAGCCGTAGCATTTGGCCAGCGCCAGCACATCGCTGGGGCGGCGTGCTGCCATGACCTCGAAGCCTGGCAGCGCCGGCAAGCCGTATTTGGCGACGAAGTAGGACACGCCGGCGCCCTCCACCGCCACTTCCCCGGCCAGCGCATTCCAGGTTTCAATTCCCATGTCTCCCGGCAGCAGCGAGAGAATCTCCAGCGAGATGGTGCGCCAGTTGCCAACCTGCCAGTACTGGCGGCAAGCTGCAATCAAGCCCTTTGCGTCGGCATTCTCGATTGCCTGGACTGCGAGCTTGCGCGCCTCGACGTCCGCCTGCGAGGTATTCCAGCGGAAGCCAAGCTCGGTCGCCAGCGAATCCGCGCTGTTGCCCGCGCGGCTGATCGGTCCCCAATACCATTTCTCCGCCGTTGCCCAGGCTTCGCGGTCGATGCCATCCCATCGTTCGGCTGGCGCCAGCGGCAAGGGCTGCAGAACCAGCGCCGCTGCCGCCTTCTTGCGCGGCCGCAGCCACGGTGGACTGGCCAGCACGCTTGGCAGGTCGGCTTGGGCCGCCGCCTGGACCGGTGTGCTGCCTTGTTCGTGCAGGCGCAGCAGCAGTGCCTGCGCAGCCGGGCTAACCCAGGGCAGGATGCGCACGACATCCGCAGCATGCTCATGGACCAGTTTCAGGAGCGCCGGCCGCGTGACTTCGCCCACTTTGCCGCCCTGCTCTCCCAATTCGGCCAGGCCGGCAATGCCTGCCAGCGGCCATTGCTTCAGTGCCGCGAATAAGCGGGCCGCCGCCGTCTTGAAATTGATCCCGTACCAGTTCCGCGAGTCGCTCTTCAGGGACACCGCCTCGACAAGAACCTTGATGGCTTCGGGCGTACCGATTAGCGTCAAGGCCTCGTTGGCATTTTCATCGAGCGGGAGTTTCTTCAGGATGGCGCAAGCGTCCACGCCATGCTCCTGAAGTGCGGTCGCCGCCAGCATTGGCGCGGCACTGTGTATGTTCAGTTTGCCAGCTAGTTCAAGATCGTTCGCCGAAAGCAGCAGCACTTCCAGCGTCGCTTGCGTCGCCCGCAAATCGAGTTCACGCGCCAACCGGTTGGCCACTTCGGGCCTTTCAGGCAGTTGTGCAGACAGGGCAGCCTGGCGCACGGCCGGCATGGTAGCGATTGCGTTCTCGATCTTGTCTGCGCACAGTCGCCAAAGGTCTTCAGGTGCGGCCGATAGCTGCCGGCGCATGGCTACTTCAACTGGCGAGAGCAGGTAGTAGCCGCCCAGGTCTTCCGTGACAGTACGGGAAATGGCGATCCCCGCCTTGGCCCTGAGTCCGCCCGAAATGACCTGCATCCGCTGCATTTCGATGAAGGCGTCGACGCAATGTTCCAGGCCCTTTAGCTTGGCAATAACATCGAGAACCAGTTCTCCAATCGGCGTCTCGTGCATGCCCTGGAAATGCATCGAGGGATCGCTGGCCATTGCCAGCAGGATCGCGTCCGAGAGCAGTGAGCCTCCCAGCTTTTGCCCATACAAACGCTCCCATGCTTCCGCAAGCGCGGGACGCAGTTCGGCATCGGTCGCATCGGCATCCGGTCCACCGATTTCACTCAAGCGGCGGAAGACGGCCCGCGCATCAACTTCCGGAATCGGTTGCGGGAAGCGGCGCGATGCCAGGGCAGCCGCCGCTATTTTTTTGGGGATCGACACGGGCGTCCCCTGCACCATCCAGGGCGGTGCCGTTGCGGGATCGGCAGCAGCCTCAATCGGCGCCGGTGCGGGCGCCTGGGCAGGCGTCGCGGCAGAAGCAGCCGGCTTGGGGGTGGACTTGCCAATCGACGCGGCAGGCGCCGCTCCAACTTCGACATAGCCTTTGCCGGTCTTCTCGGCAATGAGCTTGTCCATCGCCGCCTTGCATTTGGCATTGTCCGCAAAGGACTTGGTCTGGCTCTGCCCCTGGGTGCCGATCTTGCCCCAGCGTACGTTCAGATCAGAGTCTTCTTGCTCAACTTCCCAGAATTTGTTCGAGCTGCTGTCAGCGAATTCAAAGCGGCGCATCGGATGCTATTACCCAAAAGAAATATTATCTTTTTAACTTTATCATGTGGGCAATGGCGAGGCAAACGCGTTCCAACAGCCCCTCGCTGGGCTTGGTGCCGGCGTTTGCGGGGGGAGTGTCAACCCCGGGTTTGGCCGGCACAGCCACTGGGGTGAATCCAGCGCGCTTCAGCTCCCCGGCGAGCGCGGCCAGGAATGCGTCCAGCGTTTCTGGAATGGCCGCATCGCCAACATAAATCCAGGCCAGGGGCGGTTCCCAGCTAAAGTAGCCGGGCTCATTCCGCCACCCAGGGAAGTCCTTGAAAACCCGGTCAATCCAACCCGGATGCTGCCAGACCGAGCCATCCAGCAGCCAGTTGAACCGTTCCAGGGGAGTACCGTCATGGCGGCATTCGTCCTGCAACGCCTGCCAGACGGCCGCATTGTCGACGGTGTTTTCGCGCAAGAGCAATATAAGGTCGAAGATGTCCTTGAAGCGCGGCCGGACCAGGCACTGGTGCAGTTTCCAGGCGACCTGCAACTCCAGCGCACAAACCATGGGCACGGTGAAGGGGCCGCCAAACTGGGCACGGTATTCGAGCCGGCGCGGGGCAGGCGTCAGTTTCAGGCCGAAGCTCACATCCATGCAGCTGATCCTGCACTCTGTCTCGCCTACCCAAGCCAGGATGTCCGTATTCACGGTCGGGAAGTCTTCGTCCATCGCATAATCGATACTGCGCCAGAACGCGTTTTCCTTGAAGCTGCGAAAACGGATACCGTCATCCAGTTCGGTTTCCGTCACCGCCGTGATCCATTGATTGAGTTCAGCTTCATCGAGTTTGCCCGTACCGACCCAATCAAGGTCGCCCGGAATGCGCCGCCACCCGTCTTCGATAAACTGGCGCGTGACATAGCTTCCCTTGAGCACGAACGGACCGTCGACCAGCGCGGCTCGCCGGAGGAAGCCCTCTTCGACCGCTATGCGCAATGCTTCATTCTCGCGAATGCCCAAGCGTTCCTCGTATTCCCGCAACGCTGCAACGTCAATCGTCATTTCGCCTGCTCCAGCCATCCTGAATCCAACGCGAGGTTGCTGTCATACACCACGCGCTCCCATTGTTGCTTGCAGACTTCCCAACCCTGTTCGCCCATTGCCGCGCACAATGCGGCGACACGCGATGCCAGTTGCGGATAATCGTCAGTTTCCCGCACCGTCACATACCGCTTCGTGCTACCGCGTAGGGCGTTCTGCGAGAGGTGGCCGCCATATTCCTGGCACAGCTCGGCCAGCCGCGAGCGGTCCGCCTGCAGTACTTCAACCCGGCCATGCCACTCGAAATAGTGGTGGGCCGATTCATGATTGGCATTGGCATCCCGTTCGATTTTGCAGCGCAAGACATGGTAGCCGGTCTGGGATAGTTCGCGCGAAAGCGTTTGCGCAAAGCGCACTGCTTCATCGAGCTTGCCAGCCTTCCCAAGGGTCAGCATTGGCTGCAGCGGCGTGTCGCCGCGCGCGAGCTCGATCACCATCGCCTTCCCGCCCAATGAAAGAACACGCTGTTCGAATGCCTGCCAGGCCGAGGTAGCCATGGCGGCGACAGTAAGGTGAATTTCGTACATAACCAAAACACGGCAAAAGAAGGCCTGACAGCCAAGGCATGTCTTTCAATTAACCCAAGGTCAACGTATGGACGGCACTGGTGTCCATGTCGATATCGATAAGTCGGCCACAGGCATCCCATGCGAGCAAATGACCGTCCAGCACGCGCGCAGAAGCCTGGCGCGCTCCGGGCAGCTTGATTTCGGCAAGCGCGCGACCGTCCATAGTCAGCAATTTTCCCCGCCAGCCTTCCGCCTGTTGCTCGTGCCAGAACCACATGTCCTTATACAGGATGACTTTCGGCAGGGCAGGCACGGTATCCAGCACAAGGCTCGTGCGACGGCCGCGTGCGCCGGCTGGCAGCACCAGCGCCATCTGGCCAGCGCCATTTGCCCGCAAAGCAAGCTGGAACGGTTGCTCGCTGTCGCAATCCGGGAATGCAAAGCTGGGCGCCGCTTCCAGACGGAACTGGTCACGCTGCAGCAGGCGGCGCTGCGGCAGGCTGTAGCGCCATTGCTCGACCGTTGTTTCGTCCACTCGCAGCAGCAGAGCCTGCTTGCTATCGCGCTCGCTGAAGTCGGCAATATGTCCGGGCAAATCGCCGACTTGCCACAATACAGACTGCCCATTCGCCATCGCATCCAGCGCCAGCAGCCGGTCACCAGCCACAACATTCCAGCTGCTACCGTCGTAACACTGCGACCAATGCGTAAGCGGTGCGCTGAACCAGTCCGCCACCTTGCGCGTCAACAGGTCGATACGGCTGACACGGACTACCTTTTCCCGCCGCGCCAGCGCCAACGCGCGTTGACCATTGCCGGAGACGACGAGGCTGTCCGCCGGCACCGGGAACAACGCAAGCTGGCAGCCGTCGCGCCCCACCTGCATGACACCGGTGTCGCCCAGCGCCAGCAAGTAACCGCCATCCGGCAAACGCCGCACATCCCGCACCGGGTGCAGGCCACGTTCAGCCAGCGTGACCTGCAGCGGCGTACTCTTTTGGCTCAGCGGCTGCACGCGGGCGGGCTCCGGCAAGCGCTCCGCAGGCTGGTCAGCATCAAGCACAGGGTCAGCCGCCAACGCCAGCAATTTGTTCAGCTCTTCCCGCATCATGCCGTTCGCGCCACCGATGCGCTCCACCACCAGGACACGCCACAGTTCGCCTGCCAGGCGGCGCGTGGCCGGACTATGGACGTCCAGCGCGGACAGGCAGGCGCCGGCACGCACCCGCAGTTGCGAGGCCTCAGGGCCGTCACTGGCCAGTAGCGACTGGACCGCATCGCCACGTTCCGCCAGGGCGTGCGGGTCCAGCGACAACCGGTAAACCAGGGCCTGGACGCCGGCTGTCCCGCCCGCCTGCTCCGCCAGGTTGAGCCACGCCAGTGCACGCTGGCGCTCCTCTTTAAGACGCCACACGACGCGGGCAGCCTCGCCGGGCTCGCCGCGCTCGGCCAGGTCCAGCGCCCATTGCAGGCGCAGCGACGAGGCTGCCGGATGATTGCGGCGCTCCAGCTCAGTCACCGCTTCGGAAAAGCATCCCGTCAGGCGTGCCAGCAGCACGGCGCGTTCGGCATCGCCGGCCATGCAATACAAGCGCACCTGCTGGGCCGGCGCCAGGTCCAGGGTTTCGGCCAGTTGCGCCGCCTGGCGCAAGCGGCCTTTGCGCTCGAGGTAGTCGACGGCTTCGGCATGGCAATTCAACAGCTCGGCCAACACGAAGACTGCTTCGTCTACGCGCCCGGCGCGATCCAGCGCCTCGAAACTGCGCCGGTACACGGCACGCAAATGGTTGGTGCTGTCATTGTCCAGCCCAATTCCAGCGGCGCTACCGGCCGCCCCTGTAATATCCAGGGAATTGCGGCGGCCCGGCAGGCCGTACGCGCGCCTCTCCGGCGGAGTGGATTTGTCCAGCGGGATGGCGTGGCGCAACGCTTCGGCCAGGTCGCCTTGTTCAAACTGGGCAAGCATCTTGCGTAAATAGCTGGCCTGGCGCCAGCCGAGCGCGTCCGACACCCTGCTCATCAGCAGCAGGCTATCCAGCTGCCTGGACAGCCAGCGGCGCAAGGGCGGTGGGACGGCTGGCGATGCTGCTGCCGCCCGCGTTCCGGCGCGGCCGCCGCTGGCGGCTGCGCCATTCCTCACGCCACCGCGCGGGATGAAAGCACCCAGCCAACCAGCGACACCCGCTGCCGCCGCGCCACCCAGCAAGGCGGCAGCGCCCAGCAACCGCAGTGCGCCGCCACCTGCTGGCGCGGCTTTGCCGGCCCGCGCGTCCGCCGCGCGGCGCAGGAACTGCGCACGGCGCGCACTGGGCGGCGGTACGGCATCTCCCAACAAAGCCCGCACGTCGGCCGGTGCCTCGTCCAGGGCAGCGACAAAGCCCTCCTGGCGCTGCGCCGGCATGGCCAAGGGCGCGCACAAGACCAATGCTGACAGGTCTATCCAGCGCGATGGATCGATGCGCAGTTGCGGCCCGAGTTCGAAGCTATGCAGCGTTGCTCCCTGCACCAGTACCACATGGCCTGGCACAATCTCCGCACTTTCCCCGGCCAGCAGCGGCGCACTGGTCAAGCGGCCGCCGTGCTCGCACAGGGGCAGGCCATCCAGTTGCTCGCACAGTAACCGGCGGGGTGCGCGCCATTCCAGCAAATAGCCGTTGTGCAGCGCATAGGCGCGTGCCCCCGTTTCCCAATGCGCCAGCACGCGCCTGCGCGCCTCGTCCTCACCTTGCAGTGCGCAATCAAACCACAGGGCGTGTACCGGTTGGCTACCGCAGTACAGGGGGCGGCGGACTTCAGTGGCCATTGGTGGCTCCAGCGGAAATGGTTTGCAGTACAGGTTTCTCCTGGTCGAGGCCGCGCACCGTCAAGCTACCGCTCTTGAAGCCCAGCCAAGCCAGGCGGTTGCGCACCGGGTCATAACTCGCCTTGGCGATCTTCTCGGTCGATTCGACAAGCGTGCAGCGCTGTTCTGCACCAATCAACTCAATCCGGGTACGCTGGGGGCTCAGGACCACCAATCCCCGCAGATCGGCAGTTTGGCTGAAGCCAGCACCCAGCACTTCGGCACCCTCGCCCGGCTTGACAAACTCCCCACCGCTGCGGTCACCCACCAGCCAATTGCCCGCTTCGGTTTCCAGCGCATACAAGCCACCGCCACCGCGCCAATTGTCCACGCTGCCGAACAGGAACCTGATGCCCTTGTACATCAGCGGCATCAGGTGCCTCTTGGTGACGTCACCGGGACCTAGCTCATATATGTCGGTCCGCTCGCCCTTGACCACCGCGAACAAGATGCAGCGGCTGGTCTGGTACGCGCCGATGACCTGGCTCGCTTCCAGATTGACTGTTGCCGGTGGCGTTTTTCCTCCTTGCCTCCCGGTTCGCGTCCAACTCACCAGGGCGCCCTGTTTGTCCAGCACCAGCACGCGCTCCAATGCCGTCTTGGCATCGACCCGGTGCTGCAGGTGAAAAGCTCGCAGTGGCTGGGCAACGCCCGGCGTCAGTTGCGCCAAGTCGGTGACTGGCTCGGGCGCGGCTGGATAGGCAGCATTGAAGAACGTTCCAGGGAAATTGGCAAAATAAAGGTCCTGCCCTACGCGGCTGACCGTCCCCATCGACTTGCCAACCAGCCCCAGCGCAACGCGGGTTGAGGCTTGCTTCGAGCCGCTGATCTTGCGTGGACGGCCCGGTTGGGCATTAGGCGAGTCCGGTACATGATAGAGGGTGATGCTGCCGTCCACCATGGCGACGGCAAGCCACTGGCGCATCGTGCCGAAGTGGGGAGCTTGCTTGAGTGAATGGGGGCCGGCAGCGGCGGTCTGCATCACTGTTGGCGCGACCTGCATCTCGAACGGTTTGCGCAGCAGGCGCACGCAGTCGGCCGGGGCCGGAAGCGCCAGCGCCACCGTGGTGCTGCCCCGACGCAGCGCCAGCGTGACGTCCAGCAGGTCGGCTTGCCAGGCACGGCGTATCGTGACGAGCGAACGAATTTGCGCCGGGCGCGGCGAACGTGCATCCCCCACCAGCCAGCAGTCGGATACGCCTTGGCCCAGCGCATGTTCCCATGCCGCCAATCCCGCGCCGTCCAGCGCGACAAAGGTGCGCACATTCAGCAGATGCTTCAGTGCCTCCATGCCCTGCACCGTGAACAGGATATCGGGCCGCTGCAGGATGCCCCACTTGAACTCAGCGCCAGCGAGTTCGGCACGCCGCGACAGCAGGATAAACATGGCCAGGTGCACCAGACGCGGCTCGCCCAGTTGGAAAGGCCCGGCGTCGAACAAGGCGACACTGGACAGTGGCTCGTCGCTGTTTGCCGGCTCCGGTCCGGAGAACAACAACTCGCCATTCGCAGCGCGGCGCAGGAATTCATCCGGCACGGCGTCGGCATAAGCCCACTCACTGATCAGCAAGCGGTCGTAACTGCCTCTTGTAACGATATCACCGACGCCAGCCGGGTCGATGGCGACCCGTGCCGCTTGACGCTGCAATGGCGTAAGCAGTGGGCTTAGCCGCAGAAGCAAATCGCCCATGGTTTTAGCGAGGTCGGGCGGGAACAGCGACAGCCAGTCGGCCCATGGCCTGAGCATTGCGGGGAGCTGCATCAATCCAGCTCCTGTTCCAGCCAGGCCAGCAACGCCGCGTCCACGGGACGGGCGCCGTCCAGCGGCAATGCCAGCTCAGGGGCGTTCCACAACAACAAGCGCGCGTGGGATGCGCGGCGCAGCATGGCGCCGTGCACCAGGTCGGGCGGCAAGGCGGTCTGCAGATGGGTCGGCATCCACAACGCCGGTACATCGGGATCGGGTGCGCAGTAGCGCACGCCATCCAGCCACGGCAGCTTGCCGCCATCCCCCAACAGGACCAGCATGTCGCGCGTTGCAACAAGCGACAGGCCCTGAAGGGCAGCGGTGTCGCGCCGGCCCAGTTCACTTAGGAGCGTGCGCGCCAACGGCCCAACGGCCACCAATCCTTCCGGCGGCAACCCGGGCGTGCGCTCTTGCCAGTCCAGCATTGCGCTCATTACGCCCAGCTGATGCTGCCGATCAGTTGAGCCCGCCGTTCAGCGAGCTCGACTGGAATGCCGCCGGCATCAAAATTGGCGTCGATTTCGCGCAGCAAGGCCTCCACCTGCTCGCGCGGCGGCTTACCTCCAGCGCCCAGCAACAAGCGGTCGGCCGCCTCGACCAGGCGCGCCACCCGAGCCTGCGGTGTTTGCGCGGTGAGTTCGGTGACTGCTTGCAGCAAGGGATGGCTAGCCTGCGCCAGCACGTCGCGGAGCACTTCGCGTGCGCCCTGCTGGCCAGCCTGGGTTGGGATAGCGAACAGCAGCGGCCACAGGTCGGCCACCGACGCCGCCGTCCGGCCGGCAAGCACAGCGGAGGCGGCGATCAATCGCTGGGCGCGCACGAGACGGCGGTCCGACAAAGGGATATTGGCTTGGCGCAATTGGCGGATCGCATGCGCCAGCGCTGGGCGCACGGCATCCATGTCCACTTCCGGCACGGCCGCATTCAAGATATCGAGGCAGGCCAGGTCCGCGCGCGCGGCAATACGTTGGTGCCCCACCTGCCAGCCACCGGCCAGCAACTCCTCCAGGCGGTTATCGGCCACCGGCTCGACAAAAGTATGCAGCAGGAAGCGATCGGCGAACGCCGCCAGGCCTTCATCGTCCGGCAAGCCGTTGGCGGCGCCCACGCACACGCGCAGGGGCACACGCAGGCGCGTATGGCCCCGGCGGAACTGGCGTTCGTTCAGCAATCCCAACAAGGTATTCAGGATAGCGGTGGAACCAAGGAAGACTTCATCAAGGAAGGCGATCTCCGCTTCCGGCAACATGCCGCCAGTATCGGTCTCCACCAGCCCTTCGCGCAGCTTGTTCAAATTGACAGGACCGAATAACTCGGACGGCTCGGTAAACCTGCCCAGCAGGTATTCGAAATATTTGCCGCCAAGGCTGGCCGCCACGCGGCGCACCACGGCACTTTTTCCGGTACCTGGCGGACCGATCACCAGCAAATGTTCTTGCGCAACTGCGGCCAACACCATCAATTCCGCCAACTGGTCGCGTTCGACCAGCCCTTGGGTCGCTTCGCGTATCGCTTCGCGCAACCGTAGCGAAGCCTCATGCACTGTCCGGCTCATTATTTACTAATTTACAAAGGAAGTTGTTGACGCTGGTGCGCTAATCGGGGCCAAGGCACCATATGGGGTAATCGGCTAAAAGTGAATGATGAGCCAGGATTCCGAGCGCGTAACGTTGACGTCTACTGTGGCCGACCCACTCTATTCTTTTCCCAAGTGTAACAGGCAGTGAACGCAAGAATTTGCTCACATTGTCACACGTTATTGTGAACATGACTTGAACATTGCCAAAAAACCATGCTTTCGAGCAACAAAAAAGCGGAGCATAGCTCCGCTTTATTCACTTACATCGGCTTGTATGTGGTGCGATTAGAACGGGATGTCGTCATCCATGTCCGAGAAATTCGGTGCCGGGCGGGGTGCCGGGCGTGGTGCCGGAGCCGGTGCTGCCTGTGGGCGTGGAGCCTGGCGTGGAGCTGGTGCGTCGTAGCCCATGTCGTCGCCACCGCCCATGCCGCCACCCATGCCGCCGGTATCGCCACGGCCGCCCAGCATCTGCATGTTTTCAGCGATGATGTCGGTTGCGTACTTTTCGATGCCGTCTTTGTCGGTGTACTTGCGGGTCTGCAGGCGGCCTTCCACGTAGACGGAGGAACCTTTTTTCAGGTACTGGCCAACGATTTCAGCCAGGCGGCCGAAGAAGGAAATACGGTGCCACTCGGTCAGCTCTTTCTGCTCGCCGGTGTTGCGGTCTTTCGAACGGTACGAGGTGGCCACGGCGATGTTGGCAATCGCGTCACCGCTAGGCATGTAGCGGATTTCCGGATCGCGACCCAGATTGCCGACGATGATCACTTTGTTGACTGATGCCATTTATGAAACTCCTGAAGGAATGTGGGGGCCGTTTCAGCCAGCCCCAAAACAACGGAGTTTACCCTAAATTAATAGTCCCTCAAACATCGCGAAGACTGACGCAGCTCAATTTGTTGTCGGGTTAGCGCGTGGCGGCTTCAACAGGCGCAGGGCAATCACCAGGGCGCAGGAAACCGCGCCGCAACCGGCCAGGTAGACCGCGTTGACGCCATGCCGGCCAGCCAGCGCACCGGCCAGCGGGCCGGTCAGGCCAAGCGAAATATCGAGGAAAGCCACGTAGGCGCCCATCGCCGCGCCACGGCTTTGCGGCGGGGTGCGCTTGACCGCTTCCACGCCGAATCCAGGGAAGGCCAGCGAGTAGCCGAAGCCCGTCAGGGCGGCGCCCACATACACCAGCATTGGCGCCGGCGCCTGCCAGATGCACAGCTGGCCAGCGGCTTCGATCAGTACGCACACCAGGGCCACGCGCGCGCCGCCGATCTGGTCTGGCAGGTGCCCGAACAGCAGGCGGGCGCCGATGAAGGCCACGCCAAAGGCCGTGAACGCCAGCGACGGGCTACCCCATTCCTTGGCCGCAAACAGCAGCGAGATGAAGGCCGTGATGACGCCGAAGCCTACGCTGGAAAACGCCAGTCCCATGCCCGGCCACCAGACCGCGCCCAGCACCTTGTAAAACGGGATGCGGCGTGCGCTGGCTGGCGGTAGGCCTTTGATCCCGGCCAGCACCAGCAGCGCCAGCACCGGCGCCAGCATGCCGGCCAGTGCAATGCCGTGGAAGCCGTATTGCTGGTACAGCGCCATCCCGGCCGGCGCGCCGGCAGCGTAGGCGCCGTACATGGCGATGCCGACCCAAGCCATGACCTTGCCGGCGTTCTGCGGTCCGGCCAGGCCGACGCCCCAGCTCAGGGCACCGGTGACGATCAGGCTTTCTGCACCGCCCAACAGGATGCGGCCTGCGATCAGCACCGCGACCGACGCTTCCGGCTGCGCGGCCATGGAGAGTGAGACCAGGTAAGTCAGCGCGGAAGCGACAGCCAGCACAAAGCCGGTCATGACGGCGCGCTTGGAGCCGCGGGTGTCGCACAAGCCGCCAGCCCAGGCGCGGGTCAGCAGGGCGGCAACGAACTGGGCGCCGGCCACGACGCCGACCATCAGCGTGCCCAGGCCGAGGCGGTCATGCACATGCAGCGGCAGCGCGGGCAAGGCGATGCCAATGGCGAGAAAGCTGGCAAACACCGCCAGCACGATAGGGAAAATCCGGGGCACCACACTGGCGGCCTGCGGGGCAGCCGCCGTGGCGGGAGAGGGGAAGTCTTTGGGAGGGCTCATGTGTAAGCTTTCTAGGTTGACAATGAATTCTGAGAATGCGAGCATTTGCTCACATACAGCCAAAATTCTAAAATCAACAACATCCAGCGAAAACTCGCATTCAGGAACGCCCGTGGTCGACATTCCCCAGCCCCGCAAAGCCCCGCGCCAAGCGCGTTCCCGAGCCACCGTGGAGGTGATCCTGGAAGCGACGGCTCGCGTTTTTTCCGAGCATGGCTACTCAGGAACCAACACCAACCTGATCGCCGAAAAGGCCGGCATCAGCATCGGTTCGCTCTATCAGTACTTCAAGAACAAGGATGCGCTGATCGCGGCGCTGCACCAGCGCCACGCCGAACAGGTGCAGCAAACCGTGGAAGAAGTGCTGGCCAAGCCCTGCGAACCGACGCTGGCCGGGCATATCGGCGCGCTGGTGGAGGCGCTGCTGGCGGCCCACTTGCTGGAACCCGCCCTGCACAAGATGCTGGAACTGCAATTCCCGTATTTCGACGCGCCGCAGTCGGAAAACGAAGCCGACCAGGGCATCTTCAAGCGCGTGCGCGCCCTGCTGGAAGATTGGCGGGCTGACATCGCGCCGCCCAACCTGGACCTGGCCACCTGGGTTGTCCTGCAGATCATGGAATCGATGGTGCATGCGGCCGTGATCGAGGCGCCGGGCTTCGACATGGCCGACATTGAGGCCGCCATCACCAGCGCCGTCATGGGCTACCTGACGTACCGCCCAAATACTGGTAATATGTACAGTATTTGACGCTGGGCCCGGTGTATCCGGGGCGCGGCGCAAGAATTCATTCGACGCTATAGTATCGGGCTGACCCCGAAAGGTACCCACGCATGGAAGAAATCCGCATCCGCGGTGCGCGCACGCACAACCTGAAAAATATCAACCTCGACTTGCCTCGCAATAAGCTGATCGTGATCACCGGCTTGTCCGGCTCCGGCAAGTCGTCGCTGGCGTTCGACACCCTGTACGCAGAAGGCCAGCGCCGCTACGTCGAGTCGCTGTCGGCCTACGCGCGCCAGTTCCTGCAGCTGATGGAAAAGCCGGACGTGGACATGATCGAAGGCCTGTCGCCGGCGATCTCCATCGAGCAGAAAGCCACCTCGCACAACCCGCGTTCGACCGTGGGCACCGTGACCGAGATCCACGACTACCTGCGTCTGCTGTACGCCCGCGTAGGTACGCCTTACTGCATCAATCACCCGGACCACGCGCTGGCCGCGCAGTCGGTATCGCAGATGGTGGATGCCGTGCTGGCCATGCCCGAGGGCACCAAGCTGATGATCATGGCGCCAGTCGTGGCCAACCGCAAAGGCGAACACGTCGACCTGTTCGAGGCGATGCAAGCCCAGGGCTTCGTGCGCTTCCGCGTGCAGAGCGGCACCCACGATGCCAAGATCTATGAAGTGGACGACCTGCCGAAGCTGAAGAAAACCGAGAAACACACCATCGACGTGGTGATCGACCGCGTGAAGGTGAACCCGGAAATCAAGCAGCGCCTGGCCGAGTCGTTCGAGACCGCGCTGCGCCTGGCCGACGGCCGCGCCATCGCCTACGAGATGGACACCGGCGCCGAGCACGTCTATTCGAACAAGTTCGCCTGCACCACCTGCGGCTACTCGCTGCAGGAACTGGAGCCGCGCCTGTTCTCCTTCAACAACCCGATGGGCGCCTGCCCTGAGTGCGATGGCCTGGGCCATATCGAATTCTTCGACCCGCGCCGCATCGTCGCTTTCCCCAACCTGTCGCTGGCTTCCGGCGCGGTAAAAGGCTGGGATCGCCGCAACCAGTTCTATTACTCGATGCTGGCTGCGCTGGCCGCGTACTACGACTTCGACCTCGACACCCCGTTCGAACAGCTGCCATCCAAGGCGCAGGACGTGGTGCTGCACGGCTCCGGCAAGACCGCCATCCCGTTCACCTACATGAATGAGCGCGGCAAGGCCGTGGTCAAGGAACACACCTTCGAGGGCATCGTCAACAACCTGCAGCGCCGCTACCGCGAAACCGATTCGATGGCGGTGAAAGAAGAACTGGCGAAGTTCATCAACGAGAAGAAGTGCCCGAGCTGCGAAGGCGCGCGCCTGCGCGTGGAAGCGCGTCATGTGAAGATCGGCACCGGCAAGCAGGAACGCGCGATCTACCAGATCGCCGAGAAGCCGCTGCGCGACACGCTGTCCTTCTTCGAGCAATTGAAGCTGAAGGGCGCCAAGAAAGACATCGCCGACCGCGTGATCAAGGAAATCGTGTCGCGCCTGACTTTCCTGAACAACGTAGGCCTGGATTACCTGTCGCTGGACCGCAGCGCGGACACGCTGTCGGGCGGCGAAGCCCAACGTATCCGCCTCGCCTCGCAGATCGGTTCCGGCCTGACGGGCGTGATGTACGTGCTGGACGAGCCGTCCATTGGCCTGCACCAGCGCGACAACGACCGCCTGATCGACACCCTGAAGCACCTGCGCGACATCGGCAACTCGGTGCTGGTGGTGGAGCACGATGAAGACGCAATCCGCACTGCCGACTACGTGGTCGACATGGGCAAGGGCGCCGGCGTGCATGGCGGCGATGTAATTGCAGCCGGCCCGCTGAAGGACATCCTGAAATCGAAGGAATCGCTGACCGCCCAGTACCTGAGCGGCAAGCTGAAAATCGAAGTACCGAAGAAGCGCGTCAAGTCCGACCCGGCGCGCCAGCTGACCGTGACCGGCGCTACCGGCAACAACCTGAAGAAGGTCAACCTGTCGCTGCCGGTAGGCTTGCTGACTTGCGTGACCGGCGTTTCCGGCTCCGGCAAATCGACCTTGGTCAACGACACACTGTACCCTGCCCTGTCGCGCCACCTGTTTGGCTCCCAGACCGAACCGGCGCCGCACGAATCGATCAGCGGCCTGGAACACTTCGACAAGGTGATCTCGGTCGACCAGGCGCCGATCGGCCGCACCCCGCGTTCCAACCCGGCCACCTATACCGGCCTGTTCACGCCGATCCGCGACCTGTTCGCCACCGTGCCGGTCGCGAAAGAGCGCGGCTACTCCGCTGGCCGCTTCTCCTTCAATGTCAAGGGCGGCCGCTGCGAAGCCTGCCAGGGCGATGGCGTAATCAAGGTCGAAATGCACTTCCTGCCGGACGTGTACGTGCCTTGCGACGTCTGCCACGGCAAGCGCTATAACCGCGAAACGCTGGAAGTGCACTACAAGGGCAAGAGCATCACCGAAGTGCTGGACATGACAGTGGAAGACGCGCACGAATTCTTCAAGGCCGTGCCGGTCATCGCGCGCAAGCTGCAAACCCTGCTCGACGTGGGCCTGGGCTACATTAAGCTGGGACAGAGCGCCACCACCCTGTCCGGCGGCGAAGCGCAGCGCGTCAAGCTGTCGCTGGAACTGTCCAAGCGCGACACGGGCCGCACGCTGTATATCCTGGACGAGCCGACCACCGGCCTGCACTTCCACGATATCGACCTGCTGCTGAAGGTGATCCACCGCCTGCGCGACCACGGCAACACCCTGGTCATCATCGAGCACAACCTCGACGTGATCAAGACTGCCGACTGGATCGTCGACCTTGGTCCTGAAGGTGGCGCCGGCGGCGGCCAGATCATCGCCAGCGGCACACCGGAAGACGTAGCGGCCAACCCGGCCAGCGTGACCGGCAAGTACCTCGGCCCACTTCTCAAGAAAAAATAATGAGCCTGCATTCCGTCAAACACTTCCTGGCGCAACACGCGCCAGACCTCGAAGTTATCGAACTGGCGGAAAGCACCGCGACCGTGGCGCTGGCCGCGGCCGCGCACGGCGTCGAGCCAGGCCAGATCGCCAAGACCCTGTCCCTGCGCATGAAGGACGGCATCGTCCTGGTAGTGACGCGCGGCGATGCGCGGCTGGATAACAAGAAGTTCAAGGCCCACTTCGGCGCCACCGCGCGCATGCTGGGTGCGGAAGAAGTGGAAGCCCTGACCGGCCACCCGGTCGGCGGCGTCTGTCCTTTCGGCCTGCCCGGCCCGATTCCTGTCTATTGCGATGTTTCGCTGCGCGAGTACAAGGAAGTGATCCCGGCCGGCGGCGCGATCAATGCCGCGGTGCGCATCTGCCCTGAGCGCATGGCGGCGCTGACCGGCGCGCAATGGGTTGATGTCGCGCTGCCACCCACTACAATATAAGCGAGTCCAACCCTTGCCCTGCGGAGGCGCCATGCCTGCGCTTTACCGGCTGTTCCTGTTCTGCACCTTTGCGGTGGCCGCCTGCTGCGCGAAGGCAGGCACCATCTATTACCCCGCCCCGGAAGCATTCGAAAACGGCAAGTCGGATTTTGCCTTCGACCTGCTGCAACTGGCGCTGGCCAAAGCGGGCAGCACGCACCACGCCGAATTGGCGCCGATGTACCGCCAGCAGAACCGGGCCATCGCCGAATTGCTCGCCAACTCCGGCAAGATCCACGTGGTGGGCACCATGACTTCGCCCGAGCGCGAGGCGCAGATGCTGCCGGTCCGCATTCCCATTTCCAAAGGCCTGATCGGCTGGCGCATCCTGCTGGTGCGCGAGGATTGGGCCGGCCATTTGCGTGAGATGCGCAGTGCAGGCGAACTGAAAAACGTCCACATGGCGCTTGGCGTGGACTGGCCTGACCTGGAAGTCCTGCGCGCAGCCGGCCTGGCGCCCGATACCGTTCCCTCTTACAACCGCCTGTTCGGCATGCTGAAGGCGCAACGCATCGACGCCGTGCCGCGCTCGGTCAACGAGATTTGGGCCGAAGTGGCGCGATACCCTGGCCTGGCCGCCGAACAGCACCTGGTGCTGCATTATCCCGCCGCCGATTACTTTTTCGTCCACCGCGACAATGCGGCTCTCGCGGAAGACATCCGGCGCGGGCTGGAAGCAGCGCAGGCGGACGGCTCGTTCGACCGCCTGCTGTTTGGCTATTACCGCGCGATGCTGGACAAGGCGGCGCTGGGCAAACGCCGTGTCATCGAACTGCCAAATCCCGCCCTGCCTCCGGGTGCTCCGCTGGCGCGCAAGGAGCTGTGGCTGACGCTGGATCAGCTGCGGCGCTAGGCCGCGCGGCGCGACGCTGCCAGCCAGCGCTCCAGCTGCGGGAAGCGGTCGTAGCCCCAGAACGGCTCGCCGTCGGCCAGCACGAAAGGCACGCCGAACACGCCCTTGGCCAGCGCATCCTCGTTGCCCTGCTTGAACTGCGCCTTGATCGCCGGGTCTTCCATGCCGGCCAGGAAGGCCGAGCCGTCGATGCCCTGGCTCTCCGCAATCCCCAGCAACACGGCCTTGTCCGCAATATCCACGCCGTCCGCGTAATAGGCCTGGAAACAGGTGCGGGCAAACGAAACCGCCGCATCGTTGCCATGGTTGACGCGCACCCACAGCATAGCGCGTCCCGGCGCGATCAGCATCTGCGGGAAGGCGCTGGAAGGATTGAAGGGAATCGCCTCCTCTTGCGCCGTGCGCTGCATGTCGCGCGTGACGTACTTCCATTTGAGCGGCACCACCGGCGACGGCAGCACGCCGGTCACCTGGGTCAGCGCCGGCAGCAGCACCGGATGCCAGCGCACGGTAGCGCCATTGGCGGCCGCCAGCCATTCGATGCGTCGCGCGGCGAAGTAGGAATAGCCCGAGGCGAAATCAAAGTAGAAGTTGAGGACCATGGCCGCTCCTTAGTAGTTTTCGCCGAAGTCGCTGTTATTCTTCGGCAGTCCGCGCAGGATGCCCCACAAGCTGCTGTGGCTCACGAAGTAGATGCCGACCGGCACCAGCAAAAGTAGGAATCGCATTTTTCTCTCCAATTTCGCACACCCGTGCGAACTCCGCTTAAAAAAAGGCCGCAGGCGAACCTGCGGCAACCCAAATCACAAGTCGTTGAAACTCTTGTACGTCGAAATCAGGCGGTTGAAAGCACGCTGCGCATGGCGCGGCGACTGCTCGTCACGCAGGAAGCGGGCGTCGTGCAGCAGGCCCACTACCAGGCTGTAAATCTCGAACACCAGTTGTTCTGGCTCGGTGTCCGGCCGCAGCTGGCTGGCTTCCATCGCCTGCAGGATGGTTTTGCGCAGCGAGGCACGCCAGGCCAGCGCGCCTTGCGCCAGGCGGTCGCGCACCGCGCTGCCCTCGTAATCGTCGAACTCGAAAGCGCCTGCCGTGTACAGGCAGGAACTGCGCAGCGCTTCGTCGGCCGCACGCTGGAACCACGCCGCTACCTGGGCCTGCAGCCGCGGCAATCCGCGCGGCAGCGACAGCGATGGCATGAACACTTCGGCCGCAAAGCGGCGGTCGTATTCGTCCAGCACGGCGCATTGCAACTGCTCCAGCGAACCTACGCGCGAAAACACCCCGCTCTTGCTGATGCCGGTGCGCTTGGCGATCTCGCCCAGCGAGAGCTTGCCGATGCCTTCCGCCGCGGCCATTTCCATGGCGGCGTCGAGAATGGTGGCAAAGGTTGCTTCGCTTTTTGCGGTCAGGGTGTCCATGCGTCGAACTTTAGCACACCCGTGCGAAATATCAAACCTAAATATTTTCTTATTTTTTTTGATTGACTATTTCACAAATGCCGCTAGAGTTGTGCGCAGGAAATTTCTGAGGAGAAAAGCCTTGTACCCAACCCCCTTGCGTCACCTCGCAGCCGCCACCTTGCTGGCCTGCGCCGCCCTGTCTGCACAGGCTCAAATTGCGACCGGCACGATGACCGTGCCGCGCATGTTCCACCAGTCCAGCATCCTCGCTGATGGCCGCATCATGATCACCGGCGGTACGTCCAAGCCGGGCAACCCACTCTACGCCAGCACCGAGATTTACGATCCGGTCACAGGCCAATTCACGCCGGCGGCCCCAATGCTGACCGCCCGTCGTGAACATGCTGCAGCCACCCTGCAGGATGGCCGCATCCTCGTGGCCGGCGGGATGACTCCCAACAGCACAATGTCCAGCCTGGCCGAGATTTTCGATCCCGCCACCGGACAGTGGACCGCGACTGCACCAATGAACACCGCCTACTTCCGTACCATGGCGCGCCTGCTGCCGGATGGCCGAGTACTGGTCGCCTCCCGTGACGATACGGGGCATCACGCCGAGATCTACGACCCGGCCAAAGGCACGTTCAGCAAATCCGGCGATATGGTTGAGACGACCA
>JBCNOP010000053.1:0-27130 GCA_039593775.1 Pseudoduganella sp. | reverse complement strand
ATAAGATCCGCAAGATCATGAAGATCGCGAAAGAGCCGATCTCGATGGAAACGCCGATCGGTGACGACGACGATTCCCATCTGGGCGACTTCATCGAGGACAACAACACGCTGGCGCCTTCGGACGCAGCGCTGCATGCCTCGATGCGCGGTGTCGTGAAGGATGTGCTGGATTCGCTGACGCCGCGTGAAGCCAAGGTGCTGCGCATGCGTTTCGGTATCGAAATGTCTACCGACCACACGCTGGAAGAGGTCGGCAAACAGTTCGACGTGACGCGCGAGCGTATCCGCCAGATTGAAGCCAAGGCACTGCGCAAGCTGCGCCACCCATCGCGCTCCGACAAGCTGAAGAGTTTCCTGGAAGGTAACTAAACTTGACGAATAGGGCCGCTGGCCCTATCCTGCCGGGTTCTCAGGGCCCTTAGCTCATGCTTGGTTAGAGCAGAGGACTCATAATCCTTTGGTGCGCGGTTCGACTCCGCGAGGGCCTACCAAATACCTTGAATAAAAAAGGGGTTACGAACTTTCGTAACCCCTTTTTGTTTTCTATGCGGCTTTCCAGCGGAAATGCCAGATCAGGTATGCGACGAAGACGATGGCAGCTGTGATCAGCCCCGCCATCACTCCTACAGCCAGCCATTCGTAGCCGCAACCGTTTCCGCTAACATGACCGAACCAGCGACAGGGCATCTGGAGGAATAAGAATGTGCCTACTACGCCGGCAATCAGGCTTAGAAGTACGCCCCCCAGCACGACACAGAATTTTTGAAAAAGGGTCAAACAAGCCTCCTGGTAATTGCTCGCCGCGAATTTTAAGTTTTATTGATTTGGCAATCCCGCACTGTTGAATGGCAAATCGTGCCTTAGATCTGGTTGTTATTATGGTAATCTTTCTTTCTTGCACCATTTGGCAACTTAATAAGCTTCGTCATGCACATCATCAGATTTATTGGAACCACCCTTCTTGGTCTCGCATTTTCCAATGTAATGGCAGCAACCCTTCCACTTGGCGCCAAAAAGTTCACGCCATTGCACGTGGGCTTTGCCGCCGACAATTCACGCGCTTGCCTGGCAGGCGGGCGCTTTGACCCGGAGTCGATGAAGAGCACTGGCGAGTTGCTGCTGCTTGACCTGAAACGCGATGCAGTGCTGGCGCAGGCACACATCCCTGTGCCGGACGATTATGCGTCGCTGCATCCAGTGCAATGCGCGATTGATGGCGACAACGTCTACCTGCTGGCGAACGTGAACACGCAGCTTCCGCGCTCGCTGAACCAGGGACTCGTCTACCTGTACCAGTTCAACATGCAGGGGAAGCAGCTTGGCAAGAAGCAGCTCGCAATCGAGGGCCGCAATAGCTACGGCCATGCGTTGGGCATGTCCGCGAACGGCGTGCAAGTTGCAGGCTATATCAAGGACGAGGATGACACTTCCGAGTACTTCTCCTTCTTTACGCTGGCGCTGGATCGGCGCCTGAATGAGGGCAAGCTGAATGTCCGTAAGACGGGGGCCTTCAGGAGCGGTTCCGAGGCGCGCTTTGTCGGCGATAACGTGCATGTTGCCGGACCATTCGTTGCTGCGAAAGTGGTGAAGGACGGCTGGACCGACGACTATGCAAATTCGAGGATCCTGGCGAACGGTGGCTACGCGTGGAGCATGCGTCCATTCAAAAAGGAGCCACGCAGAGTGGTTGCCGGCATTTCCCAGCAAGGCGCCATTTACTCGCTGGGGTATGGCCAAGCCGAGTCGACGCTGGCGGTGACCAGTGCCGAGGGCAAGCAGGTTTCGCTAAGCAGCTTCCCAAGCAAATTCTGCGAAACGAGTTCGCTTGCCGAGTATGGCGCGGACGTGCTGGCCTTGCGCAAGCCTTGCGATGAGAAGCGCAAGGCGGCGGAGCTGGTGCTCATTTCACCGGCCAGCGGAAAAGAAAGTCCATTGCAATTGGCACAGGGTGAGCCTGTGCTCGCGGCGACCAATTCGGGCCAGTGGTTCGTTATCTCCCAGGATGCCGCCGGCAAGCTGGCGTGGTATTCGGGTGCGATAGGCGGCGATACGCGCCTCAGCCAGACTGCAGCGGGTGTTGAGCATTCCTTGAGCTTTGGCCGCATCAATATCGACAAGAAGGGTGGCCGCTCTTTCGATTACGTTTATGAACAGCGTGCGGGCGAGTGCCGCTTCAGCATGAATGGGCATGCCGTTCAACTGGATGTCGTTAATCCAGAAGGACCGGATGGCAAGGAGTTGCCGCAGCTCGTCATGTATGAAAGCGCTGGCATGACACTTACGCTGCCGCTGGATGGGGCGCCACGCAAGGCTTGGCTCGAAGGCACTCTCTCGCCTGAGCAGGCCAAGCGTAGCTGCGGCAGCAAGAAGGGCGGTGAGCTGGACCTTGCGTTCACCGCGGCTGGCGCTCATCGTTAAGGCCCATCCATCCACGTGATCCTGCAGCCTGTCGCATAGTGAGGTCGCACACGCGTGCGCGGTCCTAGAATTAGCCTCCGATCAACTGGCAGGAGGAGTGCAATGGGGATGTGGAAAAATGTCGTTGGGTGCCTGGCTGTGGCATCGCCTTTGATGGCGCAAGCGCAGGTGGATTTGACGAAGCTCGATCGCGATATGGCCGGGCCGAAGTCGCAGGTTATGGTGCTTGGCACTGTGCACTTGCGCGACATGCCAGCGGACTTCAAGGCGGCTTCGCTCGATAGCGTCATTGCTCGCCTTGCGGCCTTCAAGCCTGACATCATCACTATCGAGAGCGAGCCTGGCGAGGACTGCGATCTCGCGGCGCGCCATCCGGCGAAGTATGGGCCGGACTGGTGCCCCAAGACCGATGCGGCGAAGGCCGCGACGGGACTCGACATACCGGCTGCGCTGGCGGAAATCGACAAGACACTCAAGGCCTGGCCTGCGCAGCCGCAGCCTTCACAGCGCCGATATCTCGCGGCTGTGTTCCTGGCGGCTAACGAGTCGGCGTCGGCACTGGTTCAATGGCTGCAATTGCCGGCGGCCGAACGCCATGCGGGCGACGGACTGGATGCGGCCCTGGTGGCGATGCTGGGAAAGCTCGAGAAGCGCAAGAATGAAGATGACCTGATTGCTGCTCCGTTGGCTGCGAAGCTTGGCCTGCAGCGTGTCCATGCGGTTGATAACCATACTGGCGATAACGTCAAAGTGCAGGACATCAAGGCTTTCGTGAAGCAACTGGAGGCGGCCTGGGCTTCAAGCAATGGCGAAATGAAGCTGCGGCGCAAGCAGGAAGAATCTTTGTCGCGGGCGGACGATATGCTGCCGTTGTACCGCTTCATCAACTCCCCGGAGAGCATGCGCGTTCACGCCGAGTCAAACGTTGTCGGGCCGATGCAGGCAAAATCGGCGGAAGGCTATCCACAAATCTGGGTTGGCGGATGGGAGATCCGCAACCTGCGCATGGTGGCGAACATCCGAGAAACCTTCCGCGAACGCCCGGGCGCGCGCGTGCTGTCCATTGTCGGTGCTGCGCATAAGCCGTGGTTTGACCAATGGCTTTCGCAGCTCCAGGGTGTAGAGATCGTCGACACTATCGAAATATTGAAGTAGCCGTTTGAGTGCGATTCAATCAAACGCTGCTCGGATCTCGCTGCTGATTTGTTGCGGCGCTTGCAGGTGGGGGTAGTGGCCAAGCTTTGGCAGGATGGCGAACGGCATGCCTGACTTGGCAGCGAATTCTTCGCCCATCTTTTTGTCGATGTAGATGTCCTTCTCGCCCCACACCACTCGGACCGGTGTCTTCAGCCGCGCCAGGTTGGCCTCGAAATATTGCTGGTCGCGGGTGAAGTGCGAATAGTAGTGGTAGAAGGCATCGCCCGTACTCAGGCTGTCGTGCCCCCATCCGACGAGCATGTCTTTTGTGAAGCCTGCGGGCACGTTGAACTGTGCGCTGGCGTCCAGCCCGCGGCGAAAGGTGTTCTCGATGATCTCGTCTCGGTTCTGGTTGATCGCGATGCGTACCGCTTCGGCGGTTTGCGGTGCTTTCAAGCTGCGCAGGCGGTCGGACATGTATTGGGGGCGGTCGAGAGGGGCGAAGTCGCCGACGATGATTTTCCTTGCGATGTCCGGTTGCTCCAGTGCGGCCAGCAGCGGTGGCAGGGCGCCAATGTCGGTGGCATAGATCACGAGCTTCGAGCGGTCGATGCCGGCCTTGTCGATATAAGCTTTAACCACTTGCGCATAGTCGCGCGGCGCGTAGGCGAATTTGTCGGCGGAAGGGCGGCTCGATTGGCCATAGCCCGGCCAGTCGAAGGCGTGGACTTCGTAGTCGCGCCCAAGGTCCAGCGCGAGGTCGCGCCAGGTGAACACTGTTTCTGGGAAGCCGTGCAGGAACAGAACCGTGCCCTTGGCGGAAGGATTTTTGACGACCATCCTGCGCAAGGTGATATCAGGACTGAGTTGAACCTTGTCGATTTCCTGGGCGGTGGCGCTGGCCAAGACAAGGGTGCTTGCGACGGCGGAGATTGATTTCTTGAGCGTGGACATGATGATGATCCTTGGCGAATGGTTCGAGATGCCTTCAATATAGGATCCGCTCGAGATGGCGTAAATGTCGTAATTCCCTCCTTTTAAGACATGCGTGCCAAACGGCGCAGCGCTTGTGGTGGCTGACCGTAGGCGCGCAGGAAAGCGCGGCGCATGCGTTCCGTGTCGATGAAACCTGTTCCTGCGGCGATTTGCTCAATGGTATGGCGGCTTTGTTC
Source organism: Pseudoduganella sp. (assembly GCA_039593775.1). GTDB lineage: Bacteria > Pseudomonadota > Gammaproteobacteria > Burkholderiales > Burkholderiaceae_D > Rugamonas. The sequence goes on along the minus strand of JBCNOP010000053.1, from coordinate 22,401 downwards.
GATCATCAGGCGCGCGGCTTCCAGGCGCAGGTGTTCGATTGCCTTGGCGGGCGACTGCCCGGTCTCGGCGGTGAAGGCGCGGCTGAACTGGCGCGGGCTAAGGTGGGCTGCTGCAGCCAGTTCTTGCACCGATAGTGCGGAGGCCAGGTTGTTGCGCGCGTATTCCAGTACGCGCTGGATGCGGTCGGACTTTGCGCCGAGTTCGAGCAGGGCCGAGTGCTGGGATTGGCCGCCTCCGCGGCGATGGTAAACCACCAGCTTTTTCGCCACTGCTGCTGCGAGTTCGGCGCCGTAGTCGGCTTCTATCAGGCCAAGCGCGAGGTCGATGCCAGTGCTCATGCCGGCCGAAGTCCAGAGGGGGCCATCGTTGATGAAGATGCGGTCTGCATCGACTCGCGCGGCCGGGAACTGCTCTTGTAACTCGCGTGCGAACAGCCAATGTGTCGTTACGTGGCGGCCGTCAATCAGGCCGGCTTCGCCCAGCAGGAAAGTGCCGGTGCAGACCGATGCCGTACGCCGGGCAAGCCTCGAGGCGGCGCGCAAGCGCTCAAGTGTCTGCGTGTCGGTTGGCGCGGGTGCAACCAGGCCGCAGACGATCAGGGTGTCAAGCCGCCGCCGGGCAAGCGCCAAGGTTTCTACGGAAGCGCCGAACGAGTTCACCACCGGGCCGCCGGGCGCGGAATAGAAGCCAATTTCGTACAGGCGCTCGCGCGCTGTGGTGTTGGCGAGTTCGAAGGCGGAGGCCGCGGCCAGTCCCATGATCTGGAAGCCCGGCGGCAGCAGGAAGCCAATTTTCAGCAAAACAGGGCCTGTGGCGTAAAAGGAGGTATTTCGATCATACGCGCCATTGGCTGCTGGCGCTGGCGTCTGGTGATATCCTCGTCAGTCGCGCTGCCATTCGTGAGCGCATTTCGTCATGAAAGTTTGAACAAGGAGATCGGAATGGCAATCAAGAAGATCCTGTTTTTGACCGGCGATTTTGCGGAAGACTACGAAACCATGGTGCCGTTCCAGGCGCTGCAGATGGTTGGGCACACCGTGCATGCCGTCTGCCCCGGCAAGAAGGCGGGCGAGAAGATCAAGACCGCGATCCACGATTTTGAGGGCGACCAGACCTATACCGAGAAGCCTGGCCACCAGTTCGCGCTGAATGCGAGCTTTGATGATGCTCGTGCCTCGGCTTACGATGCGCTGGTGATCGCTGGCGGGCGGGCGCCGGAATACTTGCGCCTCAATCCGCGAGTGCTGGAAACGGTGCAGGATTTCGCCAAGGCGGGCAAGCCGATTGCGGCGATTTGCCATGGCGCGCAGATCCTGACTGCGGCGAACGTCATCAAGGGCAAGCGCATCTCGGCTTACCCGGCCTGCGCGCCAGAGGTTCGTTCGGCCGGCGGTGAGTATGTTTCGGTCGAGATGGACCAGGCGGTCACTGACGGGAATTTCGTGACGGCGCCGGCGTGGCCTGCGCATCCGCAATGGATGGCGCAGTTCCTGAAAGTTCTGGGTACCGAAATCAAGCCTTAATTCGTGCCCAATAGCATTAATGCCTGCTGGCGCGCAGAAGCGCGCAGGGATTTTCGCAGCGCTGGATCGTCGGTGGTGCGGGCCAGGACCATGCCGCCGACACACAGAGCAACGATCGTTTGCGCGCGCTGTTGGCCATCGCTGAAGCCCTGCAGAGCATGTTCGTAGATCCGCGTCAGGTTGCGGATCAGGTCCGTGTAGGCGCGCTGCGGCAACAGGCCGGCGCGGGCCACGTCGCCGGGCAGCGCGTACAGCGGGCAGTGGTTTTCGATATCTTCCAGCACTTCGTCGCTCAGGTAGAGGTTGACCAGGCGGCGCGCCATGTCGCGCTGGTCGGTCACAGGGGTCTTGGCGATCTCCTTGCGAAATGGGTTGCATGTGGTGAAACTGGCCACGGCTGCCGCATACAGTTCATCTTTGCTTTCGAAATGGTTGTAGAAACCGCCGCGCGTAAGGCCGGCCTCCGTCATGATGGTGTCGATCGATACCTGTTCGAAGCCGTGGCGGTTGAATAGCTTGCGGGCCGATTCAACGATCTTTGCGCGGGTGCGTTCCTTGTGCTCTGCGGTGTAAGGCATGGGATATCTCCTCCTTGGCTCGCATTATGCGTCCGATTCAAAATATGTTCTTGAACATATTATGTATCCCCGTAATCTGGCCACATGTTGAAACCCCAACCCTAAGGAGACAAGCATGTACACCCTGGTTACTTTGCGTTCCGTTCCCGATTTTGCTGTTGGTTACGTACGCGACTTGCGCGTGCGCTGGGCGATGGAGGAGGCGGACCAGCCGTACGCCGTCAAGACCATCGGCCCGGAGGAGCAGAAGTCATCCACTTATCGCCAGCAGCAGCCTTTCGGGCAGGTGCCGGTGCTGCTGGATGGCGAGCAGTCGATCTTCGAGTCGGGGGCGATCCTGCGCCACTTGGGCGACAGGCTGGGATTGCTGCCCGCCGACGAGCGCGGCCGGCAATTGGCCGAGATGTGGCTGTACGCGGCCTTGAATTCGGTCGAGCCGTACTTCGGCAGCTTTGTCGAACTGGCGGTATTTCACGCTGGCGAGGCCTGGACTGTTGAACGCAGGCCTGCGCTGGAAGCCATGGTGAAGCGTCGCCTCGGTGACCTGGAGGGATGGCTGTCGGGCTGCGAGTACCTGGCCGGCACTTTTAGCGTTGCCGATATCATGATGTCTACCGTCCTGCGCCTGCTCGACGGCACCGAGCTGCGCAAGCAGTTCCCTGCGGTCGAAGCATATCAGCAGCGATGCATTGCGCGCCCGGCTTACCAGAAAGCGCTGGCGGCCCAGGTGGAGCTTTACACCGGGGCGAAGCAGGCGGCCTGACCTCCGTCAGCGCGGCACGATCGCGAACTGCGGCCGCTCGCTGTAATTCGGTTTGACGCTGCGGTTGATGAAGCGGGTCCACGCCTCGCGGGCATGAGGGACGCCGGTGGCGGCGGCCATCGCCAGGGCGGGCTGCATGTTCGAAGGATAGCCCTCCTGCGAAGCGGAATAGCCGGTCATCTCGCCGGCCAGCCACGGCGAGCGCCCGACCTTGGCATCTTTGTCGGCCTGGGTGCGCCAGTCGGCCTGGGCCTGGCTGCCGCAAGGCTGGTCCAGGTAGCGTGCGCCGGTGCTGTTGGCCATCGGTGAGCCGTCTTTATTGCGCATGGTCGCCTGGTACGCTTCGTCGAAGCTGGTGAAGTAGCCGGAGGTGGCGCTTGGCCGTACCATGAGTGCGTAGACTGCGCCGTCGATCCAGCAGTAGCCGCTCGCCATCATGCGGCCGATCGGGAAGCGCGCCTTCCATGTCAGGATCGGCTCTGCTGCGGTAAATCCCATTTCGTTCAGATGGCCGACGGCAGAGGTAAAGAAGTCGTCCATCCATGGTGCGACGCCGGTGTTGGGTCCGGTGGGGCCGCCGTAAACCACTGCGTAACCGGTGGCAGTATTGTCGATGAAGCCCAGTTGGTTGGTGGTGCTGCCGGCAAAGGTGGTGTTGTAGAAGTCCAGGTTGTCTTTCAGGACCTGGTTGAAGTAAGCCTTCATCGGATGCGCGTCTGGGGTGACATAGGCGGCATGACCTAAGGTGCGCAGCGACCAGGCCTGGGCGCGCACCTGGTTGCCCTTCACCAGGCCTTTGGACAGTGACCGGTAGTGAGGATTCATCGTGACCAGGTTCCAGTTCGCCCAGAACTGCAGTTCGTCGAGATAGTAGGTGTCGCCGGTGAGGAGATAGGGCAGGTAGGCGAAAGACGGCTGGTGGGCTGAATCGGGTGTGTAAGGTGTAGTGCAGGCACCCGCTTCCGTGGACGAGCAACGCGGCATGTCCTCGTTCTTCCTGGTGACCGGATTGTAGCTGTCGGAGCCGACTCTCAGATCGCGCACGTAAGGGTACTCAATGATCGAAACCACCTGGTCCGTATTTTTGTCGCGGTAGTGGACCGGCCAGCTCCCCGCAAGGTCGCCCAGTCCGGCTGTCACTTGCCTGGCGCGGGCATCCATGCTGAGGATATACATTGCGGCCCATGCGTGCTGCAGTCCGATATCAGGGCGGCCGCCGGTCGTAGGCATGTATTTGTTCACAAGAGGCATGGCCATGGGCCCACTGTCGGCGGCGTCCCAATCCGTCTTCATTTTGGCCAGGGCGGTTTGCGAGGGAACAACGGTCCGATCGTAATTAGGCAGGGCGCGTGTGCCCAGCAGATATGCGATGTCGTGCTTCACATGCACTTTCGGCTCTGTGCCGGACCAGAACAATTTGCGCCAGCGGGTGTGGTGAAAATGGCTTAGTGCAGTCTTGCTGTACACCACCTGGTTGTTGACCAGGACTTCGGCATCGTACGTCACGTTTCTCGGATCGGGTTCGTAGGCCCAGTTGTTTTCGACGGTCACGTCGACGCGTGTTGGACCCGGACGGCCTGAGCCTGGCAACTGGTAGCTGCGGATCGCGAAGCGCACGGCCAGGTGGGGATGGGCCAGGCCATTCGCCATTACGGGGCCCGCTACTTGCCATTCGTTGACCAATGGCCCGGCAAGCCAGCTCTTATATGGCTTACTTGCCAGTAGTTGTGCAGCATCGGCCGTATAAGTCACCCCTCCCACTTTAAGCCGGACCACGGCGGTGAAGCCACTTGCCAGCAGGGCGCCAGGGCCGGCACCGGTGGCCGGAACGAGGTTTGGCATGGTCGCCAGCGCCACATCGGCAGTTTCGCCGCTGGCCAGTTCCGGCAGCATGGCAGTGAGCACCGCATGGCGCACCGAGCCATCGGCATGCGTGGCCTTAACGTCGGTCTGCAGCGGTATCGTGATGCCTTTGAATGCAGCTGCGATGGTTTCGCCGGGCTTGATGTCTCCTTCAGCGAAAACGTGACCGACAGTGACGGGCACGCGAGCCTGGCTATGAGCAGAAGTGTCGCTCACTTGCAGGGAGGGCAGTTGTGCCGCTGCGGCGGCGCCTGCGGCCAGCAGCGTCGCGAGACAGGACAGGAATGATTTCATTGGCAGATCCTCTCAATTTGAAAGCGCTTGACCTGAATCAATTTAATTACTTGGCAAACTCCGTACAGTCCTGCACTGGAATAACACAGAGTAGGAGTATTGAAACATGGGTAGCGATAACGAGGTAAACGACGTGCTGACGAACAGCCGCCGTCGATTCCTGGGCAAGAGTGCTGCGTTAGGCCTGGCCGGCGCTGGCGTGCTGGCAGGCTGCAAGGAGAACGGTGCGGGGGCGCCCGGTTCTGCTTCAGCATCGGCAGCAGCAGCGGGCAAGGCGCATGGCGCAAGCAAGGCGCATGTGGAACCTGGCCAACTGGATGACTATTACCTGTTCTCCAGCGGCGGACACTCCGGCGAGGCGCGCATTATGGGCGTTCCTTCCGGGCGAACTTTACGCCGCATCCCTGTTTTCAATATCGATCCTATGGTTGGCTGGGGTATCACCAACGAGTCCAAGGCTATCATCGGCACCAAGCCTGATGGCAGCCTGAAATATACCACCGGCGATACCCACCACGTTCACGGCAGCTACAAGGACGGCACCTACGATGGCCGCTACCTGTGGGTGAACGACAAGATCCACTCGCGCCTGGCCCGCATTCGCATGGACACCATGGAGTGCGACAAGATCACCGAACTGCCTAATGTACAAGGCTTCCACGGCATCTTCCCGGACAAGTGCGATCCGGTCGACAAGTCGATCAACCACACCACCCGCGTCTTCTGCGGCGCCGAATTCGCCATTCCGTTCCCGAACGATGGCCGCGACCTGGATGATCCTTCCAAGTGGGGTTCGCTGTTCACCTGCGTCGACGCGGAAACCATGGAAGTGCGCTGGCAAGTGCGCGTGGACGGCAATATGGACCTGACGGCGACTTCCTACGATGGCCGCTTCGCCTGCTCCAACCAGTACAACACCGAAAACGCACCGGACCAGGCAGGCATGATGGCCGCCGAACGCGATGCCTGCGTGTTTTTCGACGTGGCGCGAGTGGAAGCGCTGGTCAAGGCCGGCAAGTTCACCACCATCGGCGCCTCGAAAGTGCCTGTTGTTGACGGACGCAAGGCCGCCAATGCCGATCCCAGGACTGCGGTGACCTGCTACGTCCCGGTCGGCAAGAACCCGCACGGCGTGAACGCTTCGCCGGACGGCAAGTACATGGTCTGTTCCGGCAAGCTGTCGCCGACGGCAACCGTGATCGAAGTGGCGCTGGTTGCCAAGTGGTTCGACGGAGAACTGAAAACCGAGCGCGATGCGGTTGTGGCGGAACCGGAAATCGGCCTGGGTCCATTGCACACCGCCTTCGACGGCAAGGGCAATGCCTTCACAACCCTGTTCCTGGACAGCCAGATCGTCAAGTGGAACGTGGCTGCCGCCATCGCGCAGTTCAAGGGCGACAAGACCGCAAAGCCGGTGGTGGACCGTGTGGACGTGCACTACCAGCCGGGCCACGGCTATGCCTCGATGGGTGAGACCAGGGAGGCGGACGGCAAGTACTTCAACTCCGGTAACAAGTTTTCGAAGGACCGCTTCCTGCCGGTCGGTCCGCTGCACAGCGAAACGGAGCAGCTGATCGACATCACCGGCGACAAGATGGTGGTCATCTCCGACCACACCGCTTATCCGGAACCGCACGACGCGATCATCGTGCGCCGGGATATCGTGAAGACGCGCCAGATCTATAACATGGACGACTTCCCGAACAAGGTGACGGCGGATAACGCGGGCATTACCCGCAATGGCAACAAGGTGCACGTGCGCCTGATGTCGCAGGCGCCAGCCTTCAGCATGCCGGTCATCAAGGTGAAGAAGGGTGACGAGGTGACGATCACGCTGACCAACCACGACAAGGTGGAAGACCTGACCCACGGTTGCGCGATCCCGACCTACAACATCAACTTCATCGTCAACCCGCAGGAGACCAAGTCGGTCACCTTCAAGGCTGACCATGCCGGTGCGTTCTGGATGTATTGCACCCACTTCTGCCACGCGCTGCACCTGGAAATGCGCAGCCGCTTCCTGGTGGAGGCTTAAGCCCGCGAGGCTGGTTTATCCATGCTGTATCGACTGATTTCCCTGCTTTTGGCGGCGCTGTTCGCGATGGTGTGCGCAGCGCCTGCCTCGGCCACTTCGATGTACGACACCGTGCTGTCCGCGGGGTTGATGGGTGGTCCCGATTTGTGTGCCGAAGCGCCATGCAGCGACGTGCTGCCTGCCGCGATGGCATTTTCCAGGCGCAAAGGCGCGCCAGCCTACGTCGAAGGCTACGCGCTGGAGCAGGGGAAGCAGAAAGTGGTGGGCTATGTGTTCCTGTCCACCGACGTGGTGGACATTCCGGCTTACTCCGGCAAGCCGGTTGTCACGCTGATCGGCATGGATGCCAAAGGTTTGATTACCGGGGTGCGCATTTTGAAGCACTCCGAACCGATTTTGTTGGCGGGCATTCCCGAAACTGTGCTGACGAGGTTCGTCCGCCAGTACCTGGGCAAGCCCGGCGACGCCAAGCTGGAACTCGGTCTTGGACGTGATGGTGGTGATCTTGATGCGATCAGCGGGGCCACCGTTACTGCCATAGCCGAGAACCAGACCATTGCGCAAAGCGCGTACGAAATTGGCAAGCAGGTGGGCATCTTCAAGGGGATGGTCAAACCGCGCGCCCATTTCACGCCGCTGCGCGAACGTCTGGACTGGGCCGCGCTCGTCAAGGAGGGCGCGGTCCGGCACCTGCGGGTGGACAGCGCGGATGTTGGCTTGCCCTCGGGCGGCAAGCCCTATATGGACCTGCATTTCGGCTACCTGAACGTGCCGACCGTTGGTATCAGCCTGCTCGGCGAACGCAATTACCAGCGCCTGATGCAGGACCTGAAGGAAGGCGAACACGCGATTTTCATCATCGGCACCGGCCTGGAATCGTTCAAGGGATCGGGCTTTGTGCGCGGCGGCATTTATGACCGCATCCAGGTGCGCCAGGATACGGACCGCTTTACCTTCCGCGATACCGATTACCTGAACCTGTACCACCTGGAGCCGGCCGATGCGCCGGAATACAAGGAATCGGCCATCTTCATCGTCCGTTCCGCAAATTTCAACCCTGCGTGGCCATGGCAACTGAGCCTGCTGGCAAACAAGCTGGACATGCAGACCCACGCCAAGGTATTCGCCCACTTCGACGAAGAATACTGGACTCCGGCGCGCTATCTCGAAGGCGGACGCCCGAAAGTCGAACGTCCGGTGCCGGCATGGAAGTCGGCCTGGCTGGCACGCAAGGGCGAAATCGCCGTGTTCGTGCTGGTGCTGCTGGCGACTGCCGCGCTGTATTCGCAGCGCGACCGCCTGGTGCGCGCGTCCAATCGAAAGAGCAAGCCGCTGATCAGCATTCCCCGCACCATCCTGTGGGTGATCGCAGTCGGCTTCTTTGGCCTGTACCTGAAGGCGCAGCCTTCGATCACGCAGGTGATGACCTGGTTCCATTCCCTGATCTACCAGTGGAAGTGGGAACTGTTCCTGTCCGACCCGTTCATCTTCATCTTCTGGTGGTTCATGGTGGTCACCGTGGTGCTGTGGGGGCGTGGCTTGTTTTGCGGCTGGCTATGCCCGTTCGGTTCGCTGCAGCACCTGGCGTACAAGCTTGGCACGCTGCTTGGACTGGGGCGCTTCCAGGGGTTGCTGCCGAAGCGCGTGCATGACAAGCTGAAATGGATGAAATATGGCGTGTTTGCGGTGCTGGTCGGGGTGTCCTTCTACTCGATGGAGCTGGCCGAGCACCTGGCGGAGATCGAGCCGTTCAAGACCACCTTCCTGGTGGGCGTGCTGAATCGCGGCTGGCCCTTCGCGGCCTTCGTCGCGGTCATCCTCGGCATTTCCATCCTGAGCGAACGGCCTTACTGCAAGTACATTTGCCCAATGGGCGCTGGCCTGGCGGTGCCGAGCTTCTTCCGCCTGTTTGGCTTGAAGCGCAAGCAGGAATGCGTGACCTGCACCGCCTGTGCCAAAGGTTGCGGCTCGCACGCCATCGATGCGCAGGGCCGCATCGACCAGAAGGAATGCCTGTTGTGCCTGGACTGCATGGTGATGTACTACGACGACCATGCCTGCCCGCCGCTGGCCAAGGAGCGCAAGACGCGCGAGAAGGACGGCCAGCCGCTGACACCTATTGACGAACGCGGCTACTTTATTTCGCTGGATGCGGTTCGCAGTGAGCTGAAAAGGAAGGCAGGGTAAAACCATGAGTGTTCTCAGGGTTTGCGCGGCCTTTCCGGCCGCAACGTTCAGCGCGATGCTGGCCCTTGGCCCGGCAGGCGCACACGCGGCCGTGCTGCAGGTTCGTGCCGGCGAGTCGATCGCGGCTGCGGTCGACAAGGCACATGCCGGCGACACTATCCAGGTCATGGCTGGCACGTACAAAGAACGCATCCTGATCGACAAGCCCTTGCACCTGGAGGGCATGGGCAAGCCGACCATCGCCGCCGGTTACGAGGGCGACGTCATTCGCGTCAAGTCGGCTGACGTATCAATCCGCGGCCTGATCGTGCGCGACAGCGGAACCGACCTTGGATTGCAGAATGCAGGTATCTACGTGATGCCCGGCTCCGACCGTATCGTCATCGCCAACTGCGACCTGGTCACCAACCTGTTTGGCATCTGGCTGGAGCAATCGCGCAACGCAGTCCTGCAAGGCAACCTGATTACCGGCCGCCGCGACCTGATGTCGCAAATGCGGGGCAACGGCATCCAGGTCTACAACACAGACGACACGCAGGTCATCGACAACACGATCAGCTATGTGCGCGACGGGATATACGTCGACTACTCGCGCCGCGCCACGTTCCGCGGCAACACCGTGCATCACGTGCGCTACGGGACGCACTATATGAACACCCACAACAGCACGTGGGAAGGCAACTCGGTGTACCAGAGCCGCGGCGGCCTGGCGCTGATGGAAGTGCGCAGCCTCACGGTGCGCAATAACGTCGCCTGGGGCAACGAGGACCACGGCATCATGCTGCGCACGATCCAGGATTCCGTCATTGAAAACAATATCGTGGCCGGCAATGGACGCGGCTTCTTCATTTATGACGCCGAGTTCAATTCCCTGCGCGGCAACCTGGTGATCGGCAACCGCACCGGGGTGCACCTGACGGCCGGTTCGAGTAATAACGCTGTGGATGGAAACGACTTTATCCACAACGCGGAACAGGTCAAGTTCGTGGCATCGAAAGACGTTGAATGGGGCCGCAGCAAGGGTAACTACTGGAGCAATTACAGCGGCTGGGACCAGGACAACGACGGCAATGGCGACGTGCTGTACCAGGCTAACGACGTGGTTGACCGGCTGCATTGGCAGTACCCGCTGCTCAAGCTCCTGCTTAGCAGCCCCGCCGTTCAAACGCTGCGCTTCGTGTCGCGGCAATTCCCATTGCTGCGCGCACCGAGCGTGGTCGACAAGCACGCCCGCATGCAGCCCTGGAACAATGACTGGAGAAAATGGCATGGACGACAAGCTGATTGACTTGCGTGCCGTGGGCAAGCGCTATGGGGCGCTGCAGGCGGTCGATGGCGTCGACCTGGCCGTGGGGCGCGGCCGCATGGTGGGCCTGATCGGGCATAACGGCGCCGGTAAAAGCACTTTGTTCAAGATGATGCTTGGCTTGCTGGAGCCAACTTCCGGTGACGTCCGCATCTGCGGTGTGCGGACCAATGACGGCGCCTTCCGCGACGTGCGGCGGCGCATCGGCTACTTGCCGGAAAGCTTCGTCGCCTATGACAACCTGACCGGGATGGAGCTGCTGCACCTGTTCGCGGACCTGAAAAAGGCTGCGCGCAGTGCCTGCGGCAATGTGCTGGAGCGGGTTGGCTTGTCGGCGGCAGCAGACCGCCGCGTCGGCGGGTATTCCAAGGGCATGCGCCAGCGCCTGGGCTTCGCACAATTGCTGCTTGGCGCTCCGGAACTGGTGTTCCTGGACGAACCGACCAATGGCCTTGATCCAGACGGCATTCACGACTTCTACCGCATCCTGCACCAGCTTCGCGAGGAAGGCGCAACCATCGTCATTACCTCGCACATCCTCGCTGAGATCCAGGAGCGGGTCGACGAGCTGGTGATCCTGAGCGGCGGCCGCATTGCGGCGCAAGGTACGCTGGCGCAGTTGCGCGCTGGCGCGGCCATGCCGGCGGAGATCCGGCTGGTGGTGCGGGCAGGTGGAACCGGCCGCGTGATTGCAGCGCTGCGCGGCCACGAGCTGAGGGTCGAGCGCGATTGCATCCGCGTTCCCTGCGCACCGCGGCAGAAGGTCCGGATGCTGCAGCTTATCTCCACGCTCAGCGACTCCATCGACGACCTGGCAATCCACGAACCGTCGCTGGAAGACCTGTTCTTCGGCATGGGAGGCCGTCATGCGCGTGCGGCTTGACTGGTCGGCGGCGGCCACCATCGCCTCGCGCGAATTCCGCGACCGCCTGCGCAACCGCTGGGTGCTGGCGGTGGCGCTGGTGTTTGCCCTGTTTGCGCTGGCGATTGCCTGGTTCGGCATGGCGCAGCAGGGCAGCGTGGGCTATCGCGGCATCGACGTCACCATCGTCAGCCTGTCCAGCCTTGTCACTTACCTGGTGCCGCTGATTGCACTGTTGCTTGGCTACGACGCGATCGTCGGCGAGCGCGAACGCGGTTCGCTGGAATTGCTGCTGTCGCTGCCCATAACGCGCTTTGAACTGCTGCTCGGCAAGTTCGCCGGGCTGGCAGCGGCATTGGCTGCATCGACTGCGCTGGGCTTTGGCGTGGCCTTGCTGGCCCTCTCCAGCCAGCTGGATGTGCGCGACGCCATGCATTTCTTCGGCTTTGCCGGCAGCGCCATCCTTCTGGGACTGGCTTTCCTCAGCATGTCGCTTTGCCTGTCGGTGCTGGCGCACAACCGTATCCGCGCCAGCGGCCTGGCGATCGGCCTGTGGTTCCTGTTCGTGCTGGTGTTCGACATGGTGCTGATGGGCGTCCTGGTCCTGTCGCAGGGCGCCCTGGACAGCAGCCTGTTCGGCGCCTTGCTGATGCTGAATCCCGCCGACGTTTTCCGCCTGCTGAACATTTTCAGTTCCGAGCAGGTGCAGGGACTCTACGGCCTGGCCACCGTGATGCCGGAGCACCTGACCAATCCTGGCCTGCTGGCCGGCGTGATGCTGGCCTGGATCGCCATTCCCTTTGCCATTGCCAGCTGGAGGTTCAAATGAAATTCAAACGCATCGCCGCCGTCGCCGCGTTGCTGCTGCTGGCCGCTTGTGGCGAGGGCGTGCGCTCCCTGGCGGCAGGGGAGCCGGCAGACGATGCAGTCTGTGCGCTGGATGGCATGAGCCTCAAGGATTATCCCGGCCCCAAGGCCCAAATCGTGTTCAAGGGCGGCCGTATCGATTTCTTCTGCAGCTTGTCGGAATTGTTCGAGGTCCTGTTCAGCGAAGACGGCCAGCACGGCATCGGCGCCAGCTATGTGCAGGACATGGGCAAGGCCGACTGGAACACCCCGCGCGGCCATTGGATCGACGCACGCAATGCATTTTATGTGATTGACAGCCGTGCGCAGGGCGCTATGGGCCCGGCCATTGGCAGTTTTGCCAGCCAGCAGGATGCACAGGCCTTCGCCGCGCGGGAAGGAGGCCGTGTGCTCGATTACAGCCAGGTCAAGCCGGATGTGCTGAAGCTGGGCACCAAGCCGGCCCATGACACGCATGACGACTCCATGCGCTGAGTATTTTCAACCCACCAACCAAGAGGAAGACAAGCATGAACACATTTACCAAGCTGACCGTCGCTATCGCTGCCGCCGTTCTGGCGCCTGCGGTTATGGCTGCCGCACCTGCCAAGGGCGCGGGCGTCAACGGCGAAAAGATTTACTCCGCTAACTGCGCCTCCTGCCACGCTGCCGGCGTGCTGGGCGCCCCCAAGGTCGGCGATAAAGCCGCCTGGGGCCCGCGCGTCAAGCAGGGCAAGGAAGTGCTGTACACCCACGGCCTGAACGGCTTCAAGATGATGCCCCCAAAGGGCGGCAATCCCGGCCTGAAAGACGATGAGGTCAAGGCCGCTATCGACTTCATGGTCAAGGGTTGATAATGCAGCGCCGGGGGCTGTTGGCTTGCGCCGTACTGCTGCCTTTGCTGGCGGCATGCACGGACAGGGATGAAGTACACCATGTGCAGGGCCACGTGTTCGGCACGCAGGTGGAGGTCAGTATTTTCGGGCCTTCCGAGGCGGAGGCGCGCGAGCAGGGCGCTTCTGTGCTGCGCGAGTTCGACCGCCTTCACCACAAGTACCACGCCTGGCAGCCAAGCCAGCTGACGGCGCTGAACGACGCTATCGCCCGCGGCGTGCCATTTGAAGCAGACGAGGAAATGGTGGGGCTGCTGCGCTCCGCCGCCGAGTTGTCGGCGCGATCCGGCGATACCTTCAACCCCGCCATCGGGCGCCTGATCCGGCTGTGGGGTTTCCAGAAAAACGACATCACGTCCAGCGGCCCGTCGGCGGCAGAAATCGCCAGCCTGGTGAAGGCCAACCCGCGCATGGCAGATTTGCGTTTCGACGGCAATCGCATAACCAGCAGTAACCGTACCGTGATGCTGGACCTGGGCGGCTACGCCAAGGGCTATGCATTGGACCGGGCGGCGCAGATCTTGCGCCAGGCCCACGTCAAGGCGGCACTGGTCAACGTCGGCGGCAATGCGATCGCACTTGGCCAGCCTGGTTCCCGGCCATGGATGGTCGGCATCCGCAACCCGCGCGGGCCGCAAATGGTGGCGCGTGTGCCCTTGCACGACAATGAGGCGATTGGCACCAGCGGCGACTATGAGCGCTACTTCATGAAAGAAGGCAAGCGCCACGCCCATATCATTGATGCGCGCACCGGCCAGACGGTGGACCTGGTGGCTTCCGTGACCATCATTACTTCCGGTGGTGCCGATGCCGGGCTGCGCTCGGACGGCAATTCCAAGCCGCTGTTCGTCGTCGGCCCGCAGGGCTGGTGCGACATGGCGCAACGGCTCGGCCTGGAAGAAGCCATGCTGATCGACGCCCAGGGCGAGGTGTATGCTACACCTGCCATGATGGCACGCACTGACCAGGGAAAAGGAAATGGGAAATCTGTACGAGGATGCACTGCCGCCCGCAACGGGTGAACGCTTCGATACGCTGCTGTCGCACCAGGGACTGGTGGTCGAGCGCATCGTCAGCACGTCGAAGATCGAATCGCAGGAATACGTGCAAGAGCAGGACGAATGGGTCGTCCTGCTGACCGGCGAGGCCACCCTGGAAGTCGCGGGCCGGAAGGTGCCGTTGAGGGCCGGGGATTACCTGTTCCTGCCGGCGCGCACGCCCCATACGGTGCGGCAGGTCTCGGATGGCGCCCTATGGCTGGCGGTGCACCTGCATGGCCGCAACATGTGACAAAGCGCGCATCTTTTGGTTATCTCGATCTGCTACTCTAGGTTGCTTTAGTTCAGGAGCCAACAGAATGCAGTCGACGCAACAACAAGAAGCGATAGAGGAATTCTGGCAGCACATTTCGCACTGCGACCACGTAGTCCAGATTTATGAAAACGAAGACTCGTTCCTCGATACGCTGGAAGCTTTTGTGGCAGAGGGATTCCGTAACAATGAGGCCATCATCGTCATCGCCACGCCGGAACACCGGGCCGCTTTGGCCGGCCGGCTGGAACGCAATGGCATCAGCGTTGCCGCCGCGGCGTCGAGCGGGCAGCTCATCGTGCGCGATGCCCGCACCTGCCTGGCGCGCTTCATGTTCGATGGCTGGCCGGCCGAATCGCGTTTCAATGCAATGATTGAAGAACTGCTTGCCAAGGCGCGCGAAAAGCACCCGACGGTGCGCGCTTTCGGCGAGATGGTGGCCTTGCTGTGGGACGAAAAACTGTATCGCGCAACCATGCGGCTGGAGCACATGTGGACCCAATTGTGCCAGCGCGAGTCCTTCCCGCTCTTCTGCGCCTATCCGAAAGCCAGTTTCGATACCGGCGACCCAGCCGACTGCCGCGAAGTGCATCACGCTCATACGAGGGCCTGCCCGCCGCTATAATGGGGCGATGAAAATCGTCCTGGTCACTTTCGGCTGCCTGTTCATGGTCCTTGCGGTCCTGGGCGTGTTCCTGCCGCTGCTGCCAACCACGCCCTTCCTGTTGCTGGCGTCGGCCTGCTTCGCGCGCAGTTCGGACAAGCTGCATAACTGGTTGCGAAACCACGGCCGCTTTGGCCGCTACCTGCGCGACTATGAGGATGGGCGCGGCATCCCGCTGCGCGGCAAGATCCTGGCTATGGTAATGATGTGGCCCTCGATGTTTTATTCGATGTACAGGGTGCCTTTCCTGTCGCTGAAAGTCATGCTGTTCCTCGTTGCCTGCGGTGTAACAGTCTATCTGTGGCGCCTTCCCACTTCCCGCCCGCTGGATGAATAAGAAAAGTTTGATTGCTGCGGCAGTCGCACTGCTGCTGTCCCATGCCGCCTTTGCTGCCAAATGGGAGCTGATTGCCGGTGCCCCCATCGCCTTGCACAGTGAGCGGCTGGAAGCTCCGCGCGGCATCGCGGTAGGTCCCGACGACGCCATTTACTTCACCGATGGCGCGGCCGTACGGGCGTTAAAGCCGGATGGCCGGCTCATGTCCTTGCCGGGGCGCTTCATCGCGCCGGCCGGCCTGGCGGTGGCCCAGGATGGCACCGTCTACGTTGCCGATGCCGGCAACCATGCGGTGAAGGCAATTTCGCCGGCGGGCGACGTGCGCACGGTGGCAGGGCAGGCCGGTACTGCGGGACGCAATGACGGCAAAGGCATTGCAGCGCGCTTCGACCAGCCTGCCGGGTTGGCGCTCGACGCGGCTGGTGGGCTTCTGGTGGCCGATGCCGGCAATAGTGCGCTGCGGCGGATTTCGGCAGATGGCGTGGTCAGCACCGTGGTCCAGGGATTGCCGATGCAACCGCAAGGCATAGCGCTCGATGCACGCGGCGGAGTTGTGTTGTCTGACGCATCCAGTGCGCTGCGTGTTGACGCGAGCGGGCAATGGCAAGCGCTTGACCCGCAAGCAAACGCAGCGCAGGCACCGGGGCAGGCCGGGCCGCAGCCCGGCGGCGCCATCGAGCGTGCCGCCAGTGCGATCGCGCGAGCTGCGGAGGAGTGCCAGCGCGGCAAGTGCTTGCGCCGCTACCTGGCGCCGAGCATGCCGACGGTTGCCAAGGCGCGCACGATACCTGCCGGGCAGATGGCCGCCGATTCCCAAGGCCGCCTGCTGGCGGCCTCGCCTGCTACTGGAACCATCTATCGCATTGAGCATGACGGCATGATCGTGCCCCTGCTGGGCGCAGGAGACGTTACCGGTGAACTGTCTGGCGTCGCGCGCGACCACGAGGGAGGCCTGCATGTGCTGCTGGCTGAACGCCAGGCAGCAATGAGCTGGGATGCCAGCGGCAAGCCGCAAGCCTTCGCCTTGCTATATGCAGCCTCGTTGAACCGTGATGGCCCGGCAGCGAAAGCGCGCTTCAGCGATATCACCCAGCTTGCGGTGGGCCGCGATGGCGGGCTGTATGTGCTGGACGGCGACCAGTTGCGGCGCATCGACAAGGAAGGCGTAGTGCGCACCTTGCTGGAAGCGGGCAGTTTCCGCAAGTTGCGTGACCCGCAGACGGCAGCCCAGGTGGATTTGCATGGTTCGATGGTTGCACGTCCCAGCACCGGCGTATTCGTTACCGCCAATGGCGGACTGGCGGGCGTCAGCACGGAAGGCATGATCTCCCTGGTCAGCGGCCCGCCGGGGCTGACGCCGGATCAGACCGGCTTCATGCCCGCGCTGAAGCGGATCTGGGCTTATGTTGCGCAGGACGCGGAACCCTTCATGCTGCCAGGCCTGGGCCAGCACCGCATCGCGGCGGATGCGACGGGACAGGCATGGTATTGCGCCGACAATGTGCTGTGGCGCATCCGCCCGCGCGGTGTCGCACGCAAGATTGAACTGCAGGGGGCTGAAGGCTGCGGCGACGTGCTGGTCGCTCCAAGCGATGATGTATTCCTGCTGCACGGGCATTATGTGAATCGTGCCGGAGCCGACGGCTATCAATGGGTGGCGGCCGGCAGCCGCGAACGCAAAGGCAGTGGCGATGGCGCGGGGTTGCTGGCGCGCTTCCAGAACATTACCCATGCGGCGGCAGACGCGGGCAACAATATCTACCTGATTGACGACGGGGTGTTGCGCAAGATATCGGCCAACGGGGAAGTCAGCACAGAAGGAAAAGGCTTGCCCGCAGATGCGGGAAAGCTGCGCGCCCTTGCTGTAGACAGGAAGGGCGCGCTATACGTCGCTACTCAGCGCACGATCTGGAAGCTGAAGCCCTGATTCACGGCTGCCAGTTCACGTTCACCGTTGCCGTGCCGCTGGCGGGCGTCGTGAAGGTGTGGTTGCTGCCGCCTTCCCACACGGTAGGATTGGCGCTCTTCTTCAGGAACTTATAGCTGATGGTGGTGCCGGCCGGGACGCTGACATCGGTGTACCAGTTCGGATAGCTGTACATCACCTGGTTGAACAGCGGGCCAAGCGGCGCGGTCGCGCTCCAGTTGGTAAGTTCGAACTTGTCCCCGGTCAGGTAGACATTTTCGCCCGATACCGTGGTGGCGTTGCCCACGACGAAGCGCACTGCCACCTGCGGGCCGCTGAGGATTTCGAAGTTGTCCCAGCTATCGCTCGTCACAGCGCCTGCCGTGACGACGCTGACGCCAGTCATTCCGGCCGCCACGCTCGGTACCAGTACCTTGACCTGGGTGTCCTCCCAGGACAGGATGTTGGCGCCGCTGACTACCGTGCTGCCGAATTTCACCGTGCCCTTGGTGGCGCCGAAACCGCGGCCGTCGATGGTTATAGTCTTGCCGGGCATCGACATATTCGGTCCGACGTGACCCAGTTTTGGCGCGGCGACCGTGGCCGTGTATTGCCACACCGCGATGGCGCCGGCAGCCAGCGTGAAGTTGCTGACCGCACCGTTAACCCCGACCGTGATGCTGTTGCCGTTGAAGCCCAGGCCGCTCAGCACGTCGGTATAGCTGCCCGCCGGCAGGCCGGCGATAAAGCCGCTGATCGAGGTCGCAGTGGACAGATTGCGGTTGATCGCCACCACGGCCACGTTGTTGCCGAAGTTGCGTTCGAAGATCAGCACGTCGTTGTTGACCCAGCGCTGCTGCGTGTTGCCGTAGGCGATGGCTGGATTGGACTTGCGCAGCGGCGCCAGGCGTTTTACCAGGCCATACGCCGGCGTGGTGGTGGCGAAGGAGGCCATCATCGCGCGGTTATCCGGATCGCCGGTGCCCTGCATGTACTGTTCGGTGCCGTAGTAGATGGCCGGCACGCCGCGCGAGGTGAGGGTAAAGGCCAGCGCCTGTTCCAGCTTGCGGCCGCTGGCGCCAGCGACCTGGAAGCGCGGCATGTCGTGGTTGTCGATGAAGGTGACCTGGTCGCCCACGTGGGCGTACTGGCTGGCGGTATCGCTCACCATCTGGTTCAGCGAAGTCATGGCCGCCGTGCCATCCTTGAACACCTGGCGCACTTTCTGCGCGAACTGGAAGTCCAGCAGGCTCATGCCGCTGCGGTTGGCGAAATAGTGGTTGGCGGGATCGACTTCGTTCTCGCTGAGGTACCACTCGCCGAAGGTGAACACCGGCTTATAGCCATGGATATAGGACATCAGGCTCTTTTGCCAGCCGAACGGCATGTGCTTGACCGCGTCCATGCGGATGCCGTCGATGCCCAGGTCCAGCCACACTTTGATGGCGGCCTTCATGTAGGCGTCGACGGTGGCGTTGTTGTGGTTCAGGTCCGCCAGGTCGAACAGGTTGCGGTAAATGCCGCTTTCCAGCGTGGAGAAGTCGGTGCCGCCATTGTGATGGAAGTAGCCGTTCGGGTCGGAGCCGTAGCCTGCCAGCAGGGCGCCGTTATCATACAGCTTGCCGTTCTCGCCGAAGGTGGTATCAGTGGCCGAAGCAGGCGAGGTGTGGTTGGGTGCAAAGTCGATGATCACTTTGATGTTGCGGGCGTGGGCCGCGTTGATCATGTTGGTGAAGTCGGTCATGGTGCCAAAAGCCGGGTTGGCGCGCTTGAAGTCGCGCGCCCAGTAGCCGTGGTAGGCGGTGCTGTTGGTGCCCGAGTAGTTCAGCACCGCGGTGATGTTTTCCACCGGCTGCGAAATCCAGATGGCGGTGATGCCCATGCCGGTCAGGTAGCCGTCTTCGATCTTGTTCTGGATGCCTTTCCAGTCGCCGCCGCAGAACAGTTTTTTCTGCGTGCAGCCGGAGCTGAAGGCGCTGCCGGTGGGATTGTTTGCGCTATTGCCGTCGGACAGGCGGTCGGTCACGATCTGGTAGATCACGTCCGTGTTGAAGCCTTGCTTGTTGCCGACCGAGGTGTCGGGCGCGGCCTGCGCGGTGAGGGCGAAAGCGGCCAGGATGGCCGCAGCCAGGGCGTTACGTTGAGTCTCCATCGTCCTTCCTTTCTTTGTTTTGGTGGACAAAGTATGGAGTAGTTTGACTACGCGCACTCTTGTCTTGTGGCGTAAACGCAGCAGAATTCGCGATTAAATTGAAGTATTCTGACTACAGAAAATCCTGTAGTCGGCGTCCCAGGCGCTTGCCGAGTGCAAGCAGGGTGAGGGTGGGCGGCAAGCCCCAGGGGGCGGGCAGGACGGAGGCATCGCAGACGTAGAGGCCCGGCGTGGAGGTGCGCAAATCGCTGTCCACGGCGGCCGGGCCGCCGCCGCCAACGGCCAGCGCGCTGCCCGGATGGGCGGCGAAATGCCAGCTCTGGAACACGTGGCGTGCGCCAGCCTGCGACAGGATGCGCCGTGCCAGCGCAGTGCCGCGGCGGAAGCGCTCGCGATCGGCCGGTTGCAGTGTTTTGTCGACCCAGTAGCGGCCGATGCCGCCGCCGGCCAGGTCGCGGATCTTGACCATGATGCTGAGGGTGCGGCGGTGGGCGAACAGGCGGTCGATGCGGCCGACCTGCAGCGCGAAGGCCTGGTACATCGGCTTGGGCAAGGTCAGGTCGGCGAACGACAGGCCTTCCTCCGGCAGTGCCATGCCAGCGACCATCGGCACCTCGGCGCCGCCATCGATATCGTCGACCGCGCCCATGACTGCCACCACGGGATCGCTGATGAAGGGCAGGCTGCGTGGCGCCAGTCCGGAGGCATGCAGCAGGCGCGGGCTGCCAATCCCGCCGCCAGCCAGGATCACCACGCTGGCGTGGGCCTCGTGGACTGCACCATCGCGGCTGTATTCGACGCCAGTTGCGCGGCCCTGGTTGATCAGCACGCGCCGGGCCTGCGCATTGTCCAGGATATGTGCGCCGCGCAGGCGCGCATCGTCGAGCAGATCGCGCGCGGTCCACTTGGCGCCATAGGGACAGCCATAGACGCATCGCCAGCAGCCGGTACGGCAAATGGCGGGGCGGATCATCTTGTCGAGTTTTTGCCAGGGCAGGCCGGAGGATAGTGCGGCCTGCATGATGCGTTGCGCCATGGGGCCGAGCAGTTCATCGGGCAACTGGCCGATCGGGAGTTCGGCGCGGCATTCGGCCAGCGCAGGCGCCAGGTCGATGCCCAGCGCTGAAAAGCGCTCCAGCGGCGGCGCTGCGGCGGTGGCGAAATTCAGGGTAGAGCTGCCGCCGGTTGTCAGCCCGCGCACCAGCAGCGATGCATCGCGGTGGAAAAAGGCGCCCTTGCCGGGGATTGCGCCGATGCCCGCCATCTGGGCCAGCGTGCCGCGCAATGGAGCGCCGCTGCCCTGTTCCAGTACCAGTACGCGCTGTCCATGCCGCGCAAGCGTGTGCGCAACGCTGGCGCCACCGGGGCCGCTGCCGACAACGATGGCGTCATAGCGCGCTGGCATTGGAATCAGCGGGTTTGCTTGTCGTGCTTCTGGTGGTGGATGGCGGCGCTGTCGCGGTCAGCTTCGCGCTGCAGCTTGCGGCGTTCCTTGCGGGTGACTTTGCCGTCAGCCTTGGCCATCGCTTCGTCGTTGGCCAGCTTGGCTTCACGTGCCTCCAGGTGCTGGGCTTCCTTGGCGGTCAACTGGCCGGATTCGATGCCTTGGGCGATGCGGGCTTGCTGGCGGTCCTCGCGCTTGTCCAGGTTCGGGGTGGATTGGGCGAAGGCTGGCAAGACGAAGGCCGATACCAGGACGGCGGCGAACAGCTTGGTGGTTTTCATGGCGTACCCTTTCGTGTGTTGGTTTCCGCAAGTCGCGTGGCTGCAGTATATGGCTGGCGGATCCCGCGAAAAATAGCGTGCCATGTAATCGGTGTAAGCATTTGCAACCGTTATGTTAATGAACTTCAGGGCGCAGGTGGTGCATCAGGTCTTTCAGCGCGCCCTGCGACAGGCCGTCCAGCTCCGGCGAGCGGCGGTCGATTTCATTGGCCAGGTCGGCCAGGAGCCAATCCATTTCATCGAGCATGGCGCGCAACTCGGCGAGCACCACGGGGTCATCCTGCATCATGGCCAGCATGCTGGTCATGTCGTCCGGATTAAAGCCGGCTTGCAGTACCAGCGAACGGATCGATGCCATGCGGTCGAACAGGAAGGCCATTGGCGAACTTGGGGCATCGGCGGCTGGGCGCTGTACCAGCATCGCCCTGAGGTCGAACCAGGCCTGCAGCAATTCCGAAAGATGGTTGAGGCGCTCAGCCGGATCGGCGGCAGGACCTGCCTCGGCCGGCAGGCTGGCGTGCGGCTGCAGGAGGTCGCGCAGGATGGACAGCACATCGCCATCGAAGCGCGGCTTGTTGATCCGGTACAGGATTTCCAGGCGTTGCATGTCCAGGCGGCGCAGTACGGTTTCTGTGACGTCGGCAGCGGCAATGATGCGCGCCAGCCGGTCGATTTGCGCGCCATGCAGGGCTTGCGGGTAGCCGCTGCCATCCAGGCGTTCATGGTGTTGCAGCACCGCCTTGCTGGCGGCGGGGGGAAAGCCAGGCAGGTCTTTCAGCAGCACGTAGCCGGTCAGCGGATGCACGTGCACGAAGCGGCGCTCTTCCGCGGTGACCTGGTGCGACTGATCGAGGATGCGCGGGTCGGTGTGCATTTCGCCGAAGTCGTGGCACAAGGCGGCCAACAGCACGGCGGGTAGCTCGGGGCCCGGAATGCCCATGCGCTGGGCGCACGCAAAGGCGATGATGGCGCTGCGCAGCGTGTGGTCGAACATCTCGGGGTGCTTGTCTGCCATGACTGTCAGGCGCAGTTCGATGGTCGAGTGCAGGCGCAGGTTGGCGGTGCAGTGCTTCAACTGGCGTGGGTCGCCGGCGCGTGCGAGCAGCTGGCGATAGGTTGCGTCGTGCTCGAGGATGCGGTCGAATTCAATCGCCA
>JBCNOP010000052.1:0-27393 GCA_039593775.1 Pseudoduganella sp. | reverse complement strand
GGGAGACTTATTAACAATTCAAGAGGTTTCCAATCATGTACGCGGTCATAAAAACCGGCGGCAAACAATACAAAGTTGCTGCTGGCGAAAAAATTAAAGTAGAACAGTTGCCGGCTGACATTGGTTCCGAAATCACTATCGACCAGGTTCTCGCCGTTGGCGCGGGCGACAGCATCAAGTTTGGTGCTCCTCTGGTTGCAGGTGCATCGGTTCTGGTGAAAGTAGTTGCCCAAGGTCGTCACGACAAGGTACGTATCTTCAAGATGCGTCGTCGTAAGCACTACCAGAAGCGTCAAGGCCACCGCCAGAACTTCACCGAAATCCAAATCGTTTCGATCAACGGCTAATTGCTGCTTGCCCGAATTTACCGAGCTATCAAGGAGTAACTAAATGGCACACAAAAAAGGCGGCGGTACTACCCGCAACGGTCGCGACTCTGAATCAAAACGCCTTGGCGTTAAAGTGTACGGCGGCCAGTCCATCAACGCTGGTGGCATCATCATCCGTCAACGCGGCACCCCAGTGTCCGCTGGCGAAAACGTCGGTACCGGCAAGGACCACACCCTGTTCGCAAAAGTGGACGGCGTTGTGAAGTTCGTGACCAAGGGTCCAGACAGCAAGAAGTACGTTACCGTCGTAGCTGCTGCTTAAACCAGCAAATACAGGTACAGTAAGGCGAAAGCCTTCTCTCCAAAAGGCTCTGCCAGTGGTAGGGCCTTTTTAGTTTTCAAGGTGGTCTTATGAAGTTTATTGACGAAGCACGCATCGAAGTTATCGCCGGCAGCGGCGGCAATGGCTGCGCCTCTTTTTGCCGTGAAAAATTCCGTCCGTTCGGCGGCCCTGATGGCGGCGACGGTGGCAAAGGCGGCAGCATCTGGGCGGTAGCAGACCGTAACGTCAATACGCTGGTGGACTATCGCTATTCCAAGATGCACCGCGCCGGCAACGGCGAATCGGGCCGCGGCTCCGATTGCTACGGCAAGGGCGCAGACGACATCTTCCTGCGCATGCCGGTCGGCACCCTGATCATTGACGAAGTGACCGGCGAAATCATCGCCGACATGACCGAGCACGGCCAGATGGAACTGCTGGCCAAGGGCGGCGAGGGCGGCTGGGGCAACATCCACTTCAAGACCTCGACCAACCGCGCGCCGCGCCAGAAGACTGATGGCAAGGAAGGCGAACGCCGCGAGCTGCGCCTGGAACTGAAGGTGCTGGCCGACGTTGGCCTGCTGGGCATGCCGAATGCCGGCAAGTCGACCTTCATTACCGCCGTGTCGAATGCTCGTCCGAAGATCGCCGATTATCCATTCACCACCCTGCACCCGAACCTGGGCGTGGTGCGTGTGTCCCACGAAAAATCGTTCGTGATCGCCGACATTCCTGGCCTGATCGAAGGCGCCGCTGAAGGTGCGGGCCTGGGCCACCAGTTCCTGCGCCACCTGTCGCGCACCGGCCTGCTGCTGCACATCGTCGACCTGGCGCCGTTCGAGGCGACTGTCGATCCGGTGAAGGAAGCCAAGGCCCTGGTCAAGGAACTGCAAAAGTACGATCCGGCGCTGGGCGAGAAGCCGCGCTGGCTGGTGCTGAACAAGCTGGATGTGATTCCGGAAGAAGAACGCGCCAAGCGCGTGAAGGACTTCGTCAAGAAGTTCGGCTTCAAGGGTCCTGTATTCGAAATCTCCGCGCTGTCGCACGAAGGCACGCAGGAACTGGTCAACGCCATCTACCTGCACCTGGAGCAGCAGCGCTACTCCGAGCAGCGCTCGGAAGAAGTGCAGATGACCGAAGAAGCCCGCGGCATCTCCTCCATCGACCCGGACGACCCACGTTTCAAAGTTCTCGATTAAAATCGAGGATACCTCTTATCTTTGCCGCCCCTGCCAACCGTGGGGGCGAGCATTGTCTGCGGCAAGCCGGCAGTACCCCCGCCCGGCGCATCACCAGAAGTTTCGCATACCTTTTGTTTGAGTAGACTTTGCCGTCCTATGAATTCGCTTATCCAGAACTCCACCCGCATCATCATCAAAGTGGGCTCTTCGCTCGTCACCAATGACGGCCGTGGGCTCGATCATGCCGCTATCGCCCGCTGGGCCTCACAGATTTCCGCCCTGCGTGCGCTGGGCAAGGAAGTCGTGCTGGTCAGCTCCGGCGCCGTAGCAGAAGGCATGCTGCGCCTGGGTTTCGACAAGCGACCGACGGACATACACGAACTTCAGGCCTGCGCCGCCGTGGGCCAGATGGGCCTTGCGCAGATTTATGAGACCAGCTTCCGCGAGCACAGCATCGGCACCGCGCAGGTGCTGCTCACCCACGCCGACCTGGCAGACCGTGAGCGCTACCTGAATGCGCGCTCCACGCTGACCACCTTGCTGCGCCTGGGCGTGGTCCCGATCATCAACGAGAACGACACCGTGGTCACCGACGAAATCAAGTTCGGCGACAACGACACCTTGGGCGCCCTGGTGGCCAACCTGATCGAAGCCGATGCGCTGATCATCCTGACCGACCAGCGCGGCCTGTTCAGCGCCGATCCGCGCAAGGATCCTGCGGCCTACCTGATCACCCACGGCCGCGCTGGCGACCCAGCGCTGGAGGCGATGGCTGGCGGCGCCGGTTCCTCGCTGGGCCGCGGCGGCATGCTGACCAAGATCCTGGCCGCCAAGCGCGCGGCGAAATCCGGCGCGCACACCGTGATCGCCTTCGGCCGCGAAACCGACGTCCTCACCCGTTTGGCGGGCGGCGAAAGCATCGGCACCGAACTGTCAGCCCAAACCGGCCACCTGACGGCGCGCAAGCAATGGATGGCGGATCACCTGCACACTGCAGGCCAGGTCGTGCTGGATGCTGGCGCGGTGCAGAAGCTGGTAAAAGAGGGCAAATCCCTGCTGCCGATTGGCGTAATTGAAGTGCACGGCGAATTCGGCCGCGGCGCAGTGATCACCTGCGTAGGCGAAGACGGCCACGCCATCGCCCGCGGCATCAGCAACTACACTAGCGCCGAAACGCGCCGCATCAAGCGCAAGCCTTCCGCCGAGATCGAAGCCATCCTCGGCTACGTCGAAGGCCACGAGCTGATCCACCGCGACAATATGGTCTTACTCTAAACCGTCAAACCAGCAAACCGGTGTCTGACCCGCAGGGTCAGACACCGATATGCGACGGCCGCAGGTGGGTGTCTGACCCTGCGGGTCAGACATCGGGTTGCCGGTTTTCAGGCGTTGGCGGGGGCGGGGGTTTTGCCCTTGAATTCGCACAGGTCGGCGATGATGCAGTTCCAGCACTTGGGCTTGCGTGCGACGCAGGTGTAGCGGCCGTGCAGGATCAGCCAGTGATGCGCGTCCATCAGGAACTCTTTTGGGACGAACTTCATCAGCTTCTGTTCGACGATATCCACGTTCTTGCCCGGTGCGATCCCGGTGCGGTTGGCGACGCGGAAGATGTGCGTGTCGACCGCCATCGCTACCTGGCGGAAGGCGGTATTCAGGACCACGTTGGCGGTCTTGCGGCCCACGCCTGGCAACTGCTCCAGCTCCTCGCGCGTTTGCGGCACTTCGCCGCCATATTGGTCCACCAGGATCTGGCAGGTCGCGATCACGTTCTTTGCCTTGGTCTTGTACAGGCCAATGGTGCGGATGTATTCGGTCAGCTCGTCGAGGCCTAAATCCAGGATCGCTTGCGGTGTATTTGCCACCGGATACAGCTTGCGCGTGGCCTTGTTCACACCCACGTCGGTGGCTTGCGCTGACAGCAGCACGGCGATCAATAGCTCGAACGGCGTCGTGTATTCCAGCTCGGTTTCAGGATTGGGATTCGCCTCGCGCAGGCGTTCGAAAATCAGTTGGCGTTTGGCGTTGTTCATTTATTCTTGTCGGCTTCAGCGCGCTGGCGAGCGCGTTCCATGGCTGCTGCGATGATCTGGCGCTTGCGTTCTTTCTCTGCCTGTTCCGCTTCATTTTCCGGCGAAAGGCGTTCCACTGCAGCCGCTTTGGCATGGGCCTTGGCAGCCAGCCGTGCATCGTTCTCTTCGCGCTCGCGAATCAGTCGCGCCAGGCGGAAGTCGTGGCGGTCGCGCGCTTCGTCGGCTTGTGCTTGCGTCCATGCATCCCAGCCGGTAGTCTCGGTCACCGGGTACATGACGATGCAGTCGACAGGGCAGGCGGGCACGCACAAGTCGCATCCGGTGCACTGTTCCGGGATGATGGTGTGCATCTGCTTGGCCGCGCCAATGATCGCGTCGACCGGGCAGGCCTGGATGCACAGCGTGCAGCCTATGCACAGGGATTCGTCGATGAAGGCTACGGCGCGCGGGCGCTCGAAGCCATTGACGGGATTCAGTGGAATGACGGGGCGGCCGGTAACGCTGGATAAACGACGAATGCCTTCCGCGCCGCCGGGCGGGCATTGGTTGATGTTCGCTTCACCGGACGCAATCGCTTCCGCATATGGGCGGCAGCCTTTGTAGCCGCACTTCGTGCATTGGGTTTGCGGCAGCACGTCCTCGATGCGGTCGGCCAGGGTCTTCGAATCAGTCACGGTGATAGGTGGAACGGTAAAGCGCTATTATCCAATATCTGCGCTGCCTGTGCGGAAGTTGCTTCGCATCAACTTCTATGGGAACATACCGCTTCTTACAAAGGTGGGGAACCATGCGTGCTGTGCGGGTGATTGCTTGCGTGCTTTGTTGGCTGCTCGGGCGGCAGGGCCTTGCTGTCGCTGGCGCCCCAGTGCGATTGGCGTCGGAAGAATGGCCGCCCTTCGTTTCGGCGGCGCTGCCTGAAAACGGCTTGTCCGGTGCCTATGTCGGCGCAGTCTTCGCGCGGATCGGCAGCGCCGTCGCCATCGATTATTTCCCGTGGAAGCGCACCATGGAAGTGGGCATGAACGACCCGCACTATGCAGGTTTGCTGGCCGTGTGGCGCACGCCGCAGCGAGAAACCCAGTGCCATTTTTCGTACCCGATCGGCAGCACATTGAATGTGCTGGCCTACTTGAAGGAAGCGCCGGTGGCTGCCTCCACGTTGCGCGAACTGCGCAACGCGAGCATCGGCATTGTCGCTGGTTATTCGAATGGCGAAGAGTTTGATGGACTGGTGCGGCGTGGCGTTTTGCATGTGCAGGAAGGCGTCAATGACGAAACCAATCTACGCAAGCTGCTAGGCAAACGCTTCGATGCAATGGTGATCGAGAAGCGCGTGTTGCGTCACTTGCTGGCCAGCCACCGCTTCACCCTCGCCGAACGCGAACGCATCGCCTTTACTGAGAACCTGTTCCACGAACGCACGGTGCACATCTGCTTCCAGCGCACTCCCGCAGGGCAGGCGCAGCAGCGCGCATTCAACGAAGCCGCCCGCGATATTGACCTCCCGCGCTTCGAACGCGACTACCTCCGCCGCCTCGACACCGACCGCCCGACCGTCAATTAAGCAAATAAGTTCATACGAAAGAATTCGTTGGCACTGCCGGCTCCCGAATTTACGCTGGCGCCTTCGAAGGAGGAATCTATGACTGATGCAGTTGACCGCCACTGGGCGGAATTGCTGTCGCCGCGCCGGCGTAACTTGCTGGCTGCGGCTGCCGGTGCATTGGCGACGCCGGTGATGGCACAAAGCCCTTGGGGCTATGAAACCTATAAGCAAGCGACGCCGCGGCCAAACAGCGTGCGGCCGGGCGAGCAAAACCTGCCTGCAAAGCCGCGCGCCTACACGGACATCGAGAGCTATCATGCCCACATCTATTTCGACGAGGATAATTACCAGAAGGCGGCGCTGATCCGCAAATGGGTGGCCGAGCGGTTCAAGGTGGAACTGGGCGATTGGAACCTGGAGCCGCGCGGCCCGCACGTCACGCCGTCCTTCTACTTCGGCTTCACTAACGACCTGCTGCACGTGATCGTGCCCTGGCTGCAGCTGAACAGCCTGGGGCTGACAATCCTGATCCATCCGAATACGGAAGATCCGCGTGCGGATCATCTGTATTACGCACTGTGGGTCAATCGCTCACAGCCTGTGAATGGCTATAGCATCAAGAAACCCGGGCCGGGCGAGCCGCGCGTCGAGCAGATATTCCCGAACACGCGGCCTACCGTAGCGATCGAAAAGACTTCGTAGGCTTTACCTCGATTGCTTTGGGCAGTAAAGCTTGTACAGCACCTCCAGCACTGCCATCGCCTCCGCGCTGGCAATGCTGTAAAAAATCTGTTTGCCTTCGCGCCGAGTGGCGACCAGCTCGGCGTTGCGAAGCACGGTCAGTTGCTGCGACAAGGTGGGCTGCTCAACGCCGGTTGCCGCTTCCAACTCCCCAACCGAATGCTCGCCCTGTACAAGCTGGCAAAGCAGCAGCAGGCGATCCTGGTTGGACAGGGATTTCAGCAGCCCGGACGCGCGGCCGGCAGCGCCTTGCAAGGCAATGGGATCAATCTTCATACTATATAAAAAGGTATAATTTTGGCCGTAATAAAAGCCGGGCACGTGGGCCCGGCCAGCTGCGGGGCAGGAGCCCTTAGCCGTGTTTCTTGATGAACGCTGCAATACGCGGACAAACCATCTCGCGCCAGCGGCGGCCGGAGAAGATGCCGTAGTGGCCAGCGCCCGGCACCACGAAGTCTTCCTGCATATTGGCGGGAATGCCGGAGCAGAGGTCGTGCGCAGCCTGCGTCTGGCCGGCGCCGGAAATATCATCCAGCTCACCTTCGACCGTCATCAGCGCGACGTTCGTGATGTCCTGCGGACGCACGAACACGCCGTCCACTTCCCAGGTGCCTTGCGGCAGGCGGAATTCCTGGAACACGGTCTTGATCGTGTCGAGGTAATACTCGGCCGGCATGTCCAGCACGGCGTTGTACTCGTCGTAGAACTTGCGGTGCGATTCCGCCGGCTCATCGTCGCCGCGCACCAGGTGCATGTAGAACTCGCGGTGCGACTGCGCATGGCGGCCCGGATTCATGGCGATAAAGCCCGCATGCTGCAGGAAGCCCGGATACACCTTGCGGCCAAAGCCCGGATAGTTAGGCGGCACCGCGTAGATCACGGTGTTCTCGAACCAGGAGAACTTCTTTTCCACGGCCAGGTTGTTGACCTGGGTCGGCGATTTGCGCGGATCGATCGGGCCGCCCATCATCGTCATGGTCTTCGGCAGTTTCGGATCCTTGGCGGTGGCCATCAGCGAAATGGCCGCCATGACCGGCACGGTAGGCTGGCAGACGGAAATCACGTGCAGGTCGGGGCCGAGCAGGCGGATGAATTCCTGCACATACTTCACGTAGTCGTTCAGGTGGAACGGTCCTTCCGTTAGCGGTACCAGGCGTGCGTCGATCCAGTCGGTGATGTAGACGTCATGTTCGGACAGCAGCGCCTGCACGGTATCGCGCAGCAGCGTTGCGTGGTGGCCGGACAGCGGCGCCACCAGCAGCACGGTCGGCTGCTTGAGCGCCTTGAACGCCTTCTCGCTCATGTCCTTGCGGAAGTGAAGCAGTTTGCAGAAGGGCTTGCTTTCCACGACGCGTTCGTCGATATGAACTGGCTTGCCATTGACCATGGCCTGTTTGATGCCGAACTCTGGCTTTTCGTATTCCTTGCCCAGGCGGTACATCAATTCGTAGCCTGCGGCGATACGTTGCGAGAACGGTGTATGCGCAAATGGCGAAACAGGATTGGTGAACAGCTTGGACGAGGCTTCGGCCCATTGCATCAGTGGATGCATGAGCGAGCGTTGCATTTCGTGCAATTGGTAAAGCATAGTATGTCCCGCTGAAAATTGTGGCAATGCGCAAATATGGTTCAATTATAGGCCATTTATACATGACCTACAGCATTCCGCAATACCCTCCAGAAAGTACATAAACAAGGGCTAACACGCCATGATTCCAACATAATACGAGCCGGAAAATAAAAAAAGCAGCGTTTCCGCTGCTTTTTTGTAGGATGCGTCCGAAGAACCAGTCGGATCAGTCGAACACTGGCGTTTCCACGCCCAGAACCTTGTGGAGTTTTGGCGACGTGGTGGTGTATTGCATGTGGATCTTCTTGTCCGGGAAGATGTATGGTGCAGCGCCGAAAGCGGCCAGCGCGGCTTCGTGGAAGCCCGACAGGATCAGCTTTTTCTTGCCTGGGTAAGTGTTGATGTCGCCCACGGCGAAGATGCCCGGCACATTGGTTTCGAACTTCTCGGTCGACACCACTTTCAGCTGCTTGCGCTCGATGTCCAGGCCCCACTCGGCGATCGGGCCCAGCTTTGGCGACAGGCCGTAGAACACCAGCAGCATGTCCAGCGGCACGCGGCGGGTCACGCCGTCGGCGCCGGTCACGCGCAGCTCGCTCAGCTTGTCGTCCTTGGTTTCGATGCCCGATACCTGGCCGATGATCAGCTGCATCTCGTATTCTTCGCACAGCTGCTTCATCTTGGCCACGGAGGCTGGGGCTGCGCGGAAGTCTTCACGGCGGTGCAGCAGCACCACGGATTCGGCCTTGCCGACGAAGTTCAGTGCCCAGTCCAGCGCGGAGTCGCCGCCGCCGCAGATGACCAGGTTCTTGCCTTCGAACATGGCTGGGTTCTTCACGCGGTAGAACAGTTGCGAGCCTTCGAAAGCGTCGATGCCGTCAACCTTCATGGTGCGTGGCTGGAACGAACCGACGCCGGCAGCGATGAAGATGGTCTTGGTGATGAACTTGGTGCCCAGCGAGGTCTCGACGTCAAAGCGGCCGTCTTCGCGTTTTTGCACGACGGTCACTTCCTGGCCCAGGTGGTAGGTCGCGCCGAATGGCTCGATCTGCTTCAGCAGGCCGTCGGTCAGTTCCTGGCCGGTGCAGGATGGAATGGCTGGAATGTCGTAGATCGGCTTGTCCGGATACAGTTCCACGCACTGGCCGCCAACGGCGCTCAGCGAGTCGATCACGTGGGCTTTGATCTCCAGCAGGCCGAGTTCGAAGACCTGGAACAGGCCGACCGGGCCGGCGCCGATGATGACTGCATCGGTCTCGTGGAGACCGCCTGGTGGGGTGCTGACGACATTCATAATGATTCTCATTCCATCTGAATAAGCGAACACCGCGTCAGGCGCGGTGTTGCACGGTGAATAACAGGCTGCTGGGGGCGCTTAGCGCTTCAGCAAGTGGGCCTTTTCCTTGACGTCCTTGAACTGCTCGGCTTCCGGCAGGGCAGGCTTGGTCTTGGTGATAGAAGGCCAGTTGCGCGACAAGTCAGCATTGATCTTGATGTATTGCTGCTGGTCGGACGGCACGTCTTCCTCAGCGAAGATGGCGTTGACCGGGCACTCGGCCACGCACACGGCGCAGTCGATGCATTCGTCAGGGTCAATGGCCAGGAAGTTCGGGCCTTCGCGGAAGCAATCTACCGGGCAAACATCGACGCAATCGGTATAGCGGCAGGCGATGCAGGATTCGGTGACAACGTGGGTCATAACAGTCCTATCTATGTTGGAGCGCTGGAAAAAGCTCAGCAAAGCACTGTATTTTAAGGCAATCCGCTATTTCTCACAATTCGGGCTTATATACAATCTAAATAAGCAAATTCGTGGCGTGCCTCTAACAGTCTTGCGTTCAGGCGGCGGAACGGATCAAATCGAGCAGATTTTGCCAGGGCGGGCCACCAGTCTCGATAAAGCTTATGCTATGTCGTCGACGGCCGTCATTGGCTGTGATAGTCCAATGCCCTAAATCGGCGCCAACCGGGGGCGGAAAATTTTCCCCAGACGTAAAAAAACCACTGGAGGCGAGAGCTGCCTCCAGCGCCGGACCGGCTGGGCTTATCTCCGTGTCAACTTCAAAGTGCTGGCTGAGTCCGGCAAAGCCGCCTCCGCCGGCCGCGGTTATTTTCATTTCTCGGTTGCTACCTCCCCATGACGGCTAGTGTAATTCTTGCACCAGGCTGCCAATGCCTGGCGCTCGGCATCGAGCACGCCCTCCAGGTCGAAGTATTCGGCATGATTCATGGTACCGCAGCAGGCGCGCCGGTCCTGGCGCGCGTCGGGAGCATCTTCCACCATCGCGGGCAGTTCCAGGTTTTGCGGCTGGTCTTCGGTCAGCGGCACGGGTGACACCACCACTTCACGCAGGGCGAAGCGGTTGCGGATGAAGTTGGCGTAATCGACCGGCTTGCCGTCTTCCTGCGCGATGCGCAGCATCTGGTTCACGACGTCGGCATATTTGGCGTTCGCATCCGGCGCTGCCACCAGGGCACGCAGCACCAGGCTGCACAGGTAGCCTGCAACGCTGTGCAGGCAGGCGGCATCGTCGCGCAGGCCGGGGGCGCGTTCGAAGGCGAAGATGTCGGCCAGGATGTCATAGATGGCGCCTGTGAACACCTGCGAAATCGCGTGCACCTCGTTGCCCGTTTCCGAGAGCTTGAGGTCGTTGTCCGCGTTGCGCAGGCCATTCGGACGGCCGAGCGCCAGGCCGAACTGCTCCGCCATATCGGCCAGGAAGGTCTTGTCGTGCAGGTCGGCCTTGGTTTGCGCGATCACCGCTTCCACTTGGTCGAGCTGGGACAGCGCGAGGAAGATGGCGGTCAGGTCGCCAAACGATTCGTGCAGGCCGCCGGTTTGCGGCGGCGCGCTGTTCTGGATCCATTTTGGCTTCAGCCCGTCCAGCACGGCGTGGCCGGTTTCGTGGGAAACGATATCGAAGGAACGGCAGGTGAACACGCGGCCCGCCGCACCGGTCGGCACGAAGTCGCCGAACTTCAGTGCGCGGTCGCTGCGGCTGTAATACGCATTCATCACATTTGGCAACCCGTGCGGGAAGACTTGCAGCGGATCGGTGTTGCTGCCGCTGTTCCAGGCCCAGGGCAGGGGAGGGTTCTTGTCGGCGCGCGACAGCACGCGCTGGTACATGGTCAGGGTCAGGCGCACGACGGCAAAGGCATGCACGGCGTCGAACTGGTCGGTATCCGGCGCCATGATGAAGTCGCCGAAGGCATTCGGGCTGACCGGCGCAATGCCGGGTTCGCCGTAGGTGATGCGGGCATCGCGCGGTCCTTGCAGGATCACGCCTGGCAGGAAAATCTTGCGGGTGCCGATTTCACTGACGGAAGGATCCTGCTTCCAGATCAGCACGCGTGCGCCGGCGGGCGGCGCAGCGGTGGGACGCGTTGGCAACGCGGTATCTTTCAGGCGTGGCAGGCTGGGCTGTTGCAGCAGTTGCGCCGACTTGCGGTGCGCGCGGTACAGGGCGGATGGCGTCGGCACAAAGCTGACAGGCAAAGTCATGCACATATTCTCATCCATGATCACTCTCCCAAGGGCGGTTGAATGACCATGGTTACCCTGTCTGCGGCATCGCCCTTTGATCCAGCACAAAGGTACGTGCGTTAAAATAGCGCCTTTTGTGCTTTTTGATTAGCAGAGTACGGCATGGCGGACATCAACATCACCCAGGCGCATAGCCTGGAACCAGCGCAAGCGCGCGCAGCAGCAGAACAGGTAGCACAACGTATTGCCAAGGAATTCGACCTGGCCTGCCAATGGCATGGCGACACCCTGAAATTCGGCCGCAGCGGCGTGGAAGGCACGCTGACCCTGGCCGACAGCGCCGCCCATATGAATATCAAGCTCGGCTTCCTGATGGGCGCTTTCAAGAGCGCCATTGAAGGCAAGGTGGCCGAGAAAATGCGTTCGGTTTTCGCTTCCGCTTAATTCAGCTTTACCGCCGCGCGCACCAGTTCCAGCACGGTGGCGCGGTCGAGCGGCGTGTTTTGGCGCAGTTCCAGCGTACGCAGTTCATATTTGCCGCTGCCGGTCATGCGCGGCTCGATATGCAGCAGGCGCTTGCCGTGCCAGAAGCCGAACAGCACGCGCTCTTCTTCCGCGCGGATCAGCAGCACCGGCCCGTTAGCGAAGTAGACCAGGTGGGTCCATTTGATGCGCTCTTCCAGCTCCGGTGCAGCTTCCAGCACTGCCTCGCGCAGGGCGGTCACATAATCCTTTTGCCAGCCCGACAGCGCGGCAACATAGGCATCCGGGTTTGCGGCCGGCGTGACCTTTTTCACCACTCCCTCCATTGCTCGGTGATGTCTTCGTCCGTCTCGAGCCCGGCCTGGTTTGCCGCGCGCTCGATCAGGTCGCACAAATCTTCACGCTGGCCGGTTTCAATCAGGCTTCCGCCGCATTCGTCATTTAATTCGTTCAGTGCCAGCACGGTCTTTTCGACTTCCGCCATGATTGCTGCTTCGCCTTGCGCACGGGCCATCGCCGCCAAAAAGTCGTCGAGGATGCGGCCGCATTCATCGACTTTCTCCAGTGGGTAGTACGGTTTCTCCATGTCGGCGACGTAGTCGCGCATGCCTTCGAGAAGGCTGTCTTTGAGTCCGTTCATTTTTTCTCCAGGAATCGGTGCAGAACGTAGGAGTCAACCAGTCCGAGTTCGCGATGGCGGAACGCTTGGGGCAAAGTGCCGGCGATGTTGAAGCCCAGCTTGCGGTACAGCGCCATGGCTGGCGCATTGGTGCTGACGACGTAATTGAACTGCATCGCCAGGAAGCCTTCGCGCCGTGCCTGCTCCAGGCTGTGCTCGACCAGTGTGCGGCCTATGCCTTTGCCTTGCGCTTGCGGGGCGACGGCGTAGGTTGCGCTGGCGACGTGGGCTCCATGGTCGGGATAGTTGGCACCCATCTTGTACATGCCCAGGATTTGGCCGCCTGCACACGCAACGTAGGCAGGGTGGCTGCTGAACCAGTGCAGCTGGAAGGTGGCTTTCTCAAACCCCTCGCCAAAAGGGAAGGCGTCGCCGCCAGCCAGCAGCGGCTGGAAGATCGCCCACATTGCATCGAGGTCGCCAGGTTCAGCGCGGCGGATTTCAGGTGTCATGCGTTGCGAGAGGCTTATGAAAAGCGCAACTCTAGCATGCCTGGTAGAACTCGTGGCGAGTTCGCGCGCCGGCTTGAACGTTGGCGCCGTGTGCGAGCAGCAGCGTGGCGCGTACATCACCTGGCAAAGCGCGATCTGCAACCTGCGACCAGAACTGGGCGCGCCCAATGCGTGCCATGGTTTTGCACATCGCCCAGAATTCGCGGCAAATGCGGCGGTCAAGATAAGCGAGGGCTGCACGCTCCAGGCGGTTGCGTGAGCTGGCGCTGAGCGGCAGGTGTGCCAGCCAGCGCCACAGGCGCTCTTTCAGGTAGCCGGAACGGAAGTGGTAGGGATCGGCCAGCAGGAATTGCACCGCCGCTTCAACCGCGTCCTGATCGCCGCTGCGTACGCGCTCCAGCATGGCGGCGCCACCGGGGAAGCACAGGCTGTCGTAGCGGGCGTAAAACTCCTCGCAGGCCGCTTGCCATTCCGCGCGCCGGGCCGGCGAAGCGTCGCGTTCCTGAACCAGCGCATTAATTCTCGCCAGCAGGCGATTGATTTCCTGGGAATTCTGCTTGATGCGGTCGAGGCTTTTCATACGCCTCGAAGCATATCAGACCGGGCGCTGGGACGCTGTCCGCTTCAGCATGGTCTTGACGATGATCTTATGCAGCGGCGTAACGGGCAGCATGTACAAGCGTCCCAGCCAGTTGTGCACATGGACGACCGTCGATACGCTGACCGCGCCTTGCGGCGCTTTGCAGATGGACAGCACCACGTCCAGGTGCTTGTCCGAGTCGCCCAGCAGCACTTCATCGTGCGACAGGTAAAGCAGGGAGAAGATGCCAACGCGGTCGCCGACACGATATTCGCTTGCCGGCTTTTCCGCGCGCAGCGCACCCAGGTGGCCCAGGTTTTTCAGGCCAACCAGGCTTACCAGCCAGTTACGCAAGGCCATGAGCCGGTTCACCCAGCCGGGTGTTTGTCCCACTACACGCAGGTACAGCTCCAGCGCGGAGACCTTGTCGCCAGGCGAAGCGATCTGGTAGCAGTCGTGGAAGTAGGCGCCCTGCAGGCGCAGCCTGGCCTGGCTGGCGGCGGGCGGGGCGCTGGGAGTGACGGTACCGCGAATCATTTGCGCAGCAGCGCCCACAGCGAATATCCGCCTGCCGCGGTCCCAACCGGGACGTTGAACAATGCAATGACGCTATAGATGATGAGTACTGTACGTGCGGCGCGCGAACCATTCAGGAAAGCGGCGGCAGCGATGATTTCCAGCAGGGAGAAGGCGACCAGCACGCCGAGGATGATCGGGCCGATGCTCGTGATCACGTCATAGACAACGGGGGCATCGTGTATGACTTCCGCCAATGCGCGGAAGAAAACTGCCAGGCAGGCCAGCAGGAAAAGGGAGAGAACGCCAAGAACGATGTGGATGATCGCGGCGATCTTGGAATGGTTATCCAGCATTTGACTGTTATTTATTTTGCAAATGCTGAAGTGTGGAGCGCCGCGCTGTTTTTGACAAGCGCGGCGCCGTAGGCGGGAAGATTACTTCAGGCTTTCGATCAGGTCGATGTACTGCTGCTTGGCATCGTCCTGGCTGGTGCCGGCCAGTGCTGCCCACGCGTCGAACTTGGCGCGGTTGACGAAGTCGGTCATGCCTGGACGCTCGCCGGTGGCATCGCCTGCCGAGCCTTGCTTGAACAGGGCGTAGATCTTCAGCAGGGTCATATTGTCCGGGCGTTCTGGCAGGTTCTTGGAATCGGCCATCGCTTGGTCGAATTGTTCTTGCAGGCTCATGGTGTCTACCTTTGGTTTAGTGGAGTTATGAAGCGCCATCATACAAAAGAAAACTGCCTAAGCCTTAGAGTATAGGCTCCAATTCAACGCACCTTGCTGACGATTGTCGGCAAGGCCCAGGCGCCGCCTGCCGCCATCAGCCGGCACATGCCGGTGGTGCTTGCCGCGCTGAGCCGGAACTGCCGGCCGTCCCAGGTAAAGGCGCGCGTGGACCAGCAATCTCCAAGGCCGCGGCCCTTGTGGCTTTCACTCAGTTCGCCCTGGCTGGCATCCGAAATGTCGGTTGAAACCAGCACTGGGTTGAAGGGTGGCGCCTGGTTGACCACCCAGTAGCCGCTGCCGGAATTGTAGGCGGCCATCCAGCAGCGAGTGGAGACCAGCATGTGCGATGCGTCCAGGCGCTCCCCTGCCAGATCCGGCTCGGTCTCGCCGCCGGAAGTCAGGTCATCGCAATTTTGGTCCTTGACCGTTGTGCGCAAGGCTTCCAGCAAGGCCATCTTATGCGTCTGCACGAAGCTCTCGTCACCGGGCTGCGCCTTGGCATAGGCTGCCCTGGTGATGATGAGGGGCGCTGCGGCAGCCGGAACGGAAGATTCCTGCGCGCTTCCTTTCCGGACAAGGGCGCCAGGCGTTCCGAGGCGCCCCTGGTATTCGTCCATTTTCAGCAGCACTGCTGCGGCGCCGCTGTCAGATACGCGCCATGTGTCATGCTTGCCGGTGAATTCGACCTTGGCATGGTGCGGCAAAGCGGCCAGCAGGGCACTCACCTGGTTCGGCGCCAAGTCGGCAACCAGGGAATCCTTGCCGATCGGCACCTGGCCGTAGGGCTTTCCATTCACCTTCATCGCAAGGCTGAATTTTGCGGGAAGCTTGGCCAGCACTGGATTCTCGCCATACTCGCCCAGCATCACCTGGGCGCTGACGGATGTTTGCGGGCCGGCCTGGCGCGTCAGCAGGATTGAAATCGCCA
Organism: Pseudoduganella sp.; assembly: GCA_039593775.1. GTDB lineage: Bacteria > Pseudomonadota > Gammaproteobacteria > Burkholderiales > Burkholderiaceae_D > Rugamonas. The sequence continues at coordinate 11,818 of JBCNOP010000052.1, read as the reverse complement.
GGTCTGCTTCCGACTCAGCGTAGTAGCCTGCGGCACGGCAGGTGCCGGTGTTATCGCAGGCCAGCTCCCAGTCGTTATGACTGAACTGCAGCCCGTTTGGGTTGAAGGCCTGTGCCGCCGGCGGCAGCAGGAAGGTAGCCAGCATAAGGGGCATTCGCATGTCGTCATTCGTCCTACGCGTGAAGTGATCGGTGCAGCGCACAATAAAAAACGGCGGTTCAAGACGAGCCGTTTTGGCCAGCCTTGAACCGCCGTTCTGGCGGTAAGCCTGAAGAATTACTTCTTCTTGGTTGGGTTCACAGCGGCTTTCAGGGTTGCGCCAGCCGAGAACTTAGGGGTCTTGGATGCAGCGATCTTGATCGCTTCGCCGGTTGCTGGGTTGCGGCCTTTGCGGGCAGCGCGCTTGGCGACGGAGAAGGTGCCGAAACCGGTGATGCCAACGGTGTCGCCCTTTTTCAGACGCTCGGTAACGATCGCGATCAGGGTGTTAATTGCGTCGTTAGCGGCTGCGCCGGACATTTCGGTACGCTTCGCAAATTCTGCAATCAGTTCGCCTTTTTTCATTACTACCTCCTTGGTTAATGGAGCGCGCAGATTAGCACATTAATTGAAAAAAGTGTGTACCGTTTTTTGAAGAAGCCCATATAGTGACTGGCTCGCCACGAAATCAGGGGCGGATTTTGGCGAAAAGCTCGAGTAGTTTAAGCTTTTTCGCCGTACCGCCCCAGGGTGGTGCGTTACTGCGCGGAGCCTTCAACGGCGGTGTTTTTGCCGGCTTGGGCGTTGAAACCGGCGTTCACGCTGGCGTTGGCGGAAACGCTTTTCGGCGATTGCTGCGGTGCGGATTGGCTGCTGGTGCTGCCATTGCTGCTGCTGCGGGTGCCTTTGCTGGCGCTGGCGGAACCGTTCGCCGAGCCGTTTGCGGAGGCGTTGGCTTGACGATTGGCGTTGCGCGATGGTGCAGCAGCCTGGCCATTGGCGGCGCCGTTGCCGCTACCGTTAGCGGAACCGCTGGTGCCGGAACGACCGGCATTGGCGCCGCCGTTGGATGCGCCATCGGCGCTGCCGCTCAAGACGTTAGTGCCACGTGCCAGGCTGCCGCCCAGGCCGGCCGAGCCGCCGCCATTGCCGGAGGCCGAACCGGATTTGCCGCTGTTCGAGGTGCCGCCTGGCGTGTTATTGGCGCTGCCGTTGTTGGACGCATGGTTTGCTGCGCCATTTGCTGCGCCATTTGCTGCGCCGTCGGCGCTGCCGGTGGCGGAACCCGCATTGCGTGCCACTTGGGCACCCAGCGAATGGGCGCCTGCTGCTCCGCCGGCAAGGCTGCTCGCAAGGCCGTTCGAAGTGCCGTTGGCCGCGCCATTCGAGTTGCCGCTGGCATTGCTGTTTGCAGTGCTGTTGGATGCCTGGCTTGCGGCGCCGGACGCGGTGCCGGATGCTGCGCCATCCACGGCGCCGGTTGCTGCACCGGCGCGGCGCGTGGCTTTGCCACCCAGGGCAGTTGCACCTGCGGCGCCACCAGCCAGGCCGCCTTCCGCACCGTTAGCGGCGCCGTTGGCGGCACCATTCGCCGCGCCATCCGCGCTGCCGCTGGCGGCGCCTGCACCACGCGTCAATTGCCCGCCAAGCGAAGAAGCGCCATTCGCACCGCCTGCCAGGCTGCCCGCGAGACCGTTCGCCGCGCCGCTGGCGGCGCCATTCGAGGCTGCGTTCGACGCGCCATTCGCTGCGCCATTTGCAGCACCGTCGGCGTTACCACTTGCTGCGCCGGCATTGCGCGACAGGCTGCCGGTCAGGTTGCCGGCGCCGCTGGCCGCGCCACTGACATCCAGGCCGCGCTGGGTGGCGTTGTTTGCTGCCGAATCAGCGGCGGCTGCGCGGGAAGCGGTGGCGGTGACATTGCCTGCCGCATTGCCGGCGACATCAGCGCCGGCACGGCTGCCGCGCATGGTGCTGCCGGCGATGTCGCCGCCCATCCCGCCGCGCATGGCGCCCATGCCGCCACCGAAAGCGCCACCGATGCCGCCGCCGATGTTGCCGCCCAATGCGCCGCCGAGTGGGCCTGCCTGGGCGATGGATGCGGCGCTGGCAGCGACGATAAAGGCAGCGCGAATGATGGTTGCGATGTTGGTTTTCATATCAGTTCTCCTTAGTCTGGCTGCGGGAAATCCGCCGCTTACATACAGAGAACGAACCGGAAAACGGATTTCTTCCATCCATCCGAAAAAATTTTTAAAAATTTTTCAGCGGAAGGAGGAAGGGGGAATTCGCAGGTTTTCGCCCACTACGCCACGGCCGGTGCCGTCGCCGGCTGCGGTGGCGTTGGCGGCCAGGGCGGATATTGCCTCGGCGGCCTGCGCCGGGGAGGGGGAGGGCAAGCGTGGCGCCAGCAGTGCTGCCACCAGCGGTGAGGCGAAACTCGTTCCGCGCACAAGCTTATATGGTGGAGTGCCGATGGCGGCTGCCGCCATCTGGCTGCCTGGCGCCGCGAACATCACTTGCGGGCCGCGCGCAGCTTCCGGCAGCGGATGCCGTTTCGGGTCGATGCCGGTCACGCCGACTACGCCTGGGTAACTGGCTGGATATAAAGGAGGTGCCGCCGGACCGTCGTTGCCGACCGCAGCCACCAGCAAGTGGCCACGTGCCACCATCGCCTGCACCACGCGTCCCAGCATCTGGTTGGGCGGGCCGACCAGGCTGATATTAATGACGCCGACCTGTTCTCTCGCCAGCCAGGCCAGCGCCTGCACGATCTGGCTGGCCGAACCGCCGGTCGGCTGGTCGCAATATATATCTGCGGCATAGAGCCTGGCGCCGGGCGCTGCGCCAGTGAAGCGTTCGGATTTGCCGATCATCAGGGCGCCCACCGCCGTGCCGTGGGGAGCGGGGCGCACGGCGCCGTCACAGCCCCAGCGCAGGATACGGGCGTTTTCAAATACCTCGTGGCTGCCATCGATGCCGCTGTCGACCAGTCCGACGCGCACATCGCCGCCCACCCCGCCAGTGGCGCCGGCGCCACTGCTCGTCATGCGCGTGCCGCGGGCCGCCGCAGTTACCCCGCCATGGCGTGCCGGCTGCGCAAGCCCGGCGCCGGCTGGCTTGCCTCCCCGCGCCGCAGCGGGATCGCCATCTGCTGTTTCGGTAGCGTCGCCAGCCCCGGCCCCTGTATACACATGGTTGAAATCGTAGCTGCCATCGGGATCGGCCGCGCGCAGCCTGGCCAGTGCGTCCGCCGTGGCAACGCCATCCGGTACCCGCAAGGTCACCAGCGCTTGCCCGACCTCCGGCATTTCCTGCCGGCTGGCCACCGTCAGCCCGGCCGCCGAGGCCGCAGCAAGGCCGGCTTCCGATGGCGACCACGCGAGAATCTCCCTGCGCACAATCGGGAAGCCGGCAGGATCCGGCTCCAGCTGCGCCGGATGCCGCTGCAGCAATTCGCGCACATTCAGCAGCCGAAGCTGGTCCAGCGACACCTTGTGCGGCAACTCGGTGGTATCCAGCAGTTTTTCGCGCAGGCGGTCGCGCAAGCCATTGTCGCCGAGGCGGGACGGCAGCCCTCCCGGCAATTGGGGCATGCCTGGCAGGCCGATTTGCGCCAGCGCCGGCCCCGCGCTGGCCAGCAAACCAAGGGCCAGCAGCAGGCAGCGGCAGGAACGCAACAGGGAATATGTCGGGCGCAAGGTTGGCATGGTCGGATGATAATATAGGCTACCGGTATCTATTCTGTATTAACGATGGAGAGAGGGAAGAAAATCCCTGTCCCATTCGTTATCTTCATATGATGGACAACGATAGCGCCCTGCACGAAGAAATCGCCACACTGTTGCCGCGACTGCGACGTTTTGCCCGTACCCTGGCCTGGCACCGCGAGGATGCCGACGACCTGGTCCAGCTTTCCGTGGAGCGTGCCATCCTGCACAGCAGCTCTTACCAGCCGGGAACCCGGCTGGATAGTTGGTTGTTCCGCATTATTAAAAATGCCTGGATCGACGAAGTGCGCTCCCGTACCCGCCGCAGTGAGCTGTTTGCGCCGGAAGAGGAGGGCGAGCACGTTGGCGACGATTATGCCGAGGCTCACCAGCAGCGGATGGCGGTGCAAAAAGCCGTCAGCCTGCTGAGTGAGGAGCACCGGCTGGTGGTCGGCCTGGTGCTGGTGGAAGGCCTGCCATATAAAGAGGCAGCCGAGGTGCTGGATATTCCGGTCGGCACCCTGACCAGCCGCCTGGCGCGCGCCCGCACTGCGTTGCAAGAAATGTTATCGGAACAAGCGAGGACCGTATGAAGAGTTTTTCCGACGAAATCCTGATGGCTTACGCCGACGGCGAGCTGGATGAAGTCACCCGCCGCGCAGTCGAAGAAGCCATGCGCAAGGATGCCGCGCTGGCGCGCCGCGTAGCCCAGCACAAGGCCATGCGCAATGACGTCTTTGCCGCCTTTGCCCCAGTGGCGGAGGAGGCGGTGCCGCCAAGGCTGGCGCAGCCGCTGCGCCAGGCCACGGTGGTCAGCCTGGATTCCGTGCGCGCCCGGCGCGAAGCAGAACAGCAGGCCGCCCGCAAGGCAAGCCGCGGCCGGCGCTGGTCATGGCCGGAATGGGGCGCGCTGGCCGCCATGCTGATGGTGGGGGTAATGGCAGGTCATTACGGCACCGGCATGCTGCCGGTCGACCGCGGCGAAACAGTGGCCAGCCGCGATGGCGTGCTGGTGGCGCAAGGCCGCCTGGCAACGGCGCTGGACCAGCAGCTGGCCGGCAGCGGCGGCCCGGTGCGCATCGGCACCAGCTTCCTGGCACAGGACAACAGCTACTGCCGCAGCTTCACTACTGCGCAGGATATGTCCGGCCTGGCCTGCAAGCAGGGTGGCGCATGGAAGGTACAGCTGGCGGTGCAAAGCCAGGGCAAGCCACAACAGGGGGAGTACCGGCAGGCAGCGGCGGACATGCCGACGCAGGTGTTGGATGCGATCGACCAGCGCATTGCCGGCCAACCGCTGGATGCGAAAGCGGAGCAGGAGGCCGTGCAGCGCAAGTGGATGCGCTAAGCCTCCCGCCGGGGGCGGCTTAAACGCCCAGCAGTTCCACGTCGAAGATCAGGGTGGCGTTAGGCGGGATCACGCCACCGGCGCCGCGCGAGCCATAGCCCAGTTCAGCAGGGATGATCAGCTGGCGGGTGCCGCCTACTTTCATGCCTTGCACGCCTTCGTCCCAGCCACGGATTACCATGCCGGCGCCCAGGGCGAACTCGAACGGGTCGTTGCGGTCCTTGGAGGAATCGAATTTCGGGCCTTTGCTGCCGTCGTCGTTGCGCAGCCAGCCGGTGTAGTGGACGGTGACGTTCTGGCCAGCCTTGGCTTCAGCGCCATCGCCTACCTTGATGTCGTCGTATTGCAGGCCGGATGCGTTAGTGATGATAGTCATTTGGATTCCTTAGAAATGTGGGGCTTAGGCCGCGATTGTAGTGCATCCGCGGCCGATACCCATTAAATGTTGTCGGCAATAACTTAATACAAGGCGTTTGACCGTAAAATACTGGTTGGCTTAACCAATAAGCGAGTTTTCATGTTCCGCAGTATCCGTAGCGCAGCAGTTTTATTAGCTTTGCTGGCAGGCGTGCAGCCAGCCCAGGCAAACGTCGTCGTCGTGCTCAATTCGCGCGATGCCACGGTCCAGTTGCTGGACCAGGAAAGCTACAAGAGCCTGCAGACCTTCCCGGTGGGTAAAGAACCCCACCACCTGATGGCCACTCCCGACAACAAGTCGCTGATCGTAGCCAGCGCCGTGGGCAATGAGCTGGTATTCCTCGATCCCGTCACCGGCCAGGTGCAGCGCCACGTCAAGGATATCCTCGACCCGTACCAGATCGGCTTTTCGCCCGACCAGAAATGGTTCGTCGCGACTTCGCTGCGCCTGCACCGGCTGGATATCTATTCCTATAACGGCAAGGACCTCACCCTGGCCAAGCGCATTCCGCTGCCAAAACTGCCAAGCCACGTGGCTTTCGATGCCAAGAGCACTACCGTCTTCGTCACCCAGCAGGGCAGCGACCAGGTCAGCGCGATCGACCTGAAGACGCAGAATGTGCTGTGGACTATCCCGGTCGGCAAGCTGCCGGCGGGGATTGCCATGACGCCGGATGACAAATACCTGCTGGTGGGGATCATGGGCAGCGACTATGTCGAAGTGATCGACTGGCGCACGCGCCAGACCGTCAAGCGCATCAAGGCCGGCGCCGGCACCCACAACTTCCGCGCGCTGGGCGATGGCCGCTACACCTATGTGTCGAACCGGGTGTCCAACACCATCAACATCATTGACCAGAAGACCCTGGAAAACGTTGGCACCATCGACGTGCCGGGCGGGCCGGATTGCATGGAAATCACCTCCGACCGCAAATACATGTGGGCCACGCTGCGCTGGATTAAAAAAGTGGCAGTGATCGACCTGCAGCAGAAAAAGGTCGTCAAGATGATCCCGGTCGGCCGCTCGCCGCACGGTGTCTTCTTCGCCAACTCTTCGGCACGCATGTAATGAACGCCGCAGCGCCCGCCCGCATCGCGCCGCTCGCCGCCCGCGTGCTGGCGCTGGCTGCGCTCCTGCCGCTGGCCGCCAGTGCGCCGGCCGCCCCGTCTGCCGGGCAGCAATGCCATGGCACGATCTACCTGACCTTCGACACCGGCAGCCAGTCGCAGGCCGAGCTGATCGCCTCCGTACTGGCGCGGCAAAACGTCAAGGCCACCTTCTTCCTGGCGAACGAAAAGACCGTCAAAGGCGATTACAGCCTCGATCCATCCTGGCAAGCCTACTGGCGTGCACGTGTGGCCGAGGGGCACGCCTTCGGCACCCACACCTTCGACCATACGTATTACGTGCGCGATGCCGCCAACGGAAAAATCACGGTCAAGCCGCAATTCGGCCCTCACGCCGGCAAGCAGCAGGACTGGACTTCGCAGCAGTATTGCGAAGAACTGCGCCGCGTCGACCAGCGCTTCCATGAGCTGACCGGCAAGAGCCTGGACCCGTTCTGGCGCGCCCCTGGCGGCAAGACCAGCCCGCGCACGCTGGCGGCAGGCAAGGCTTGCGGCTACCGGCACGCAGCCTGGGCCACGCCGGCCGGCTTTTCCGGCGACGAATTGCCGGTCGAACGCGCCTCCAACGCGCAATTGCTGAAGCGCGCGCTGGACGGCCTGCGCGACGGCGACATCTTCATGGCCCACATGGGCATCTGGTCGCGCAAAGACCCCTGGGCGCCGGCCAACCTGGAACCCCTGATTGAAGGCCTCAAGCAGAAAGGCTTCTGCTTCGCCACCCTGAGAGAACACCCGGATTACCGCAAATGATTCAATTCCTCCTGGACCTGCTGGGCCAAGCCCAGGGCTGGCTGTTTGAAAACGCCATCCAGCCGCTGATCTACTACACCGGCATGGGCGACATCACCGAAGAAGCCTTCGAAGGCACCGAATGGCTGCTGATCGGCCTGGCCGAACTGCTGCTGATCTTCCTGGTGCTGCGCCCACTGGAAGCGGCCATTCCGGTACACCAGTTCAGCGACAAGCGCGCCCGCTGGAATGACTTCACCTACACCGTGATCCAGCGCCTCGGCCTGATCCCGCTGGCGCTGTTCTTCACGCTCGATCCGGTGATGGACGCCATTGCCGGCGCGCTGCATATGGAAGGCGTGCAGCCCTTCAACCTGGAAAACCTGGTCACCAATATGCACCCGCTGGCCAGCTTCGCCATCTACCTGCTGGTGCTGGATTTCGCCGATTACTGGTTCCACCGCGCCCAGCACAAATTCAACTGGTGGTGGGGATTGCATAGCCTGCACCACAGCCAGCAGAACATGAACCTGTGGAGCGACGACCGCAACCACCTGCTGGACGACCTGCTGCGCGACATCGTGATGGCAGTGCTGGCGCTGGCCATCGGCGTGCCGCCAAGCCAGTACGTGCTCCTCGTATCGCTGTCCCGTATCGTGCAAAGCTTGCAACACGCCAATGTTCGTATACACTTCGGCCGCATTGGCGAACGGCTGCTGGTGTCGCCGCGCTACCACCGCATGCACCATGCCATTGGCATCGGCCATGAATCGAAAGGGCAGGGCACGCTGGGCGGTTGCAATTTCGCTGTGCTGTTCCCGATTTGGGACATTATTTTCCGCACCGCTAACTTCACGCCGCGCTTCGAAGCGACCGGCGTGCGCGACCAGTTGGCGGGCCGCGACTACGGCCGCGGCTTCTGGGCCCAGCAATGGCTTGGCCTGAAGCGGATGTTTGAATATATGAGAAAGAAACCGAGTTAATTAATGCGCGCTGTTATCCACGCTTACGGCAGGGCCCTGCTGTCCCAGTTCCACGGCAAGATCTTATTGCTGAGTATTGTTCCTTTCATTTTGTCAGTCGCTCTGTGGGCGCTGCTGCTGTGGCTTGGCCTGCAGCCGTTCCTCGATTGGCTGCACGGCTACTTCGTCGAATTCGAGGTCTACCGCGTCACCAGCGACTGGCTGCAGTCGATCGGCCTGGGCGGCTTGCGTTCGATCGTGGTGCCGCTGTTTGCGCTGCTCCTGCTGCTGCCGCTGATGATCGTGACCGCCATGATCTTCATCGGCGTAGCGGCCATGCCATTCATCGTGCGCCACGTTGGCGGCCGCCATTTCCCTCAGCTGGAAAAGAAGCAGGGCGGCTCCATCCTCGGCGGCGTAGTCAAGGCGCTGGGCGCCTTCGGCATTTTCGTGCTGGCCTGGCTGTGCATCGTGCCCTTGTATATCTTTCCGCCGCTGGCCGGCCTGGCCACCGTGCTGCTGTGGGGCTGGCTCACCAGCCGCGTGATGAGCTATGACGCGCTGGCCGATTATGCCAGCGCGGAAGAATTGTCGAAGCTGCAGCGCGAACACCGCTGGCAGCTGATGTCGATCGGCGTAGTGTCCGGCCTGGCCGGCTCGCTGCCGGCGCTGGTGTGGGTGGGCGGCGCCGCTGCGGCGATTGCTTTCTTCCCGATCATGCTGGCAGCATCGATCTGGGTGTATGTGGTGATTTTCATCTTCACCGGCCTGTGGTTTGAGTATTATTGTCTGCAAGCGCTGGCGCAGTTGCGCCATGCTCCTTTCGAGGAAAGCCTATGCGAATCGGACTGATCATCATTGGCGACGAAATCCTTTCCGGCAAGCGCACCGACCAGCACTTCCCTAAAGTGGTGCAGCTGCTGGCGGCGCGCGGCCTGCAACTGTCATGGGCGGAATTCCTCGGCGACGACCGCGAGCACATCACAGCCACGCTGAAGCGCACCTTTGCCAGCGGCGATATCGTGTTCTCCTGCGGCGGCATTGGCGCTACGCCGGACGACCATACGCGGCAGGCTGCTGCTGCCGCGCTGGGCTTGCCGCTGGTGCTGCACGAAGGTGCGAAGGAAAGCATCCAGCAGCGCGTGCGCCAGGTGGCCGAAGAAAAAGGCGAAGTGGCCGACCTGACGTCGGCGGAAAACTTGCAGCGCTTGCAAATGGCTGAATTCCCGCAAGGCGCTGCGCTTATTCCAAATCCTTATAACAACGTCGCCGGATTTGCGCATGGCACGCATTACTTCGTGCCCGGCTTCCCGGTGATGGCGTGGCCGATGATCGAATGGGTGCTCGACACGCACTTCGCCGACCTGTTCAATCGTGAGGCCCGCGCTGAGCGATCAGTGTTAGTGTACGAGGCAGCGGAAGCTGCGCTTACTCCGCTGATGCTGGCCCTGGAAGCAGCGTGGCCGCGCATCAAGGTCTTCAGCCTGCCAAGTGTGGGCGATGCGAAGACCAGGCGCCACATCGAGCTTGGCGTGAAAGGCGATCCGCCCCAATGCGAGGCAGCATTTGCCCACATGTGCCGTGAGCTCGATGCCTTGAATGTGGAGTACGTGAAGCCCTGAATCCACAGTGTGAAAAGGGTGTTAACTGCTCTTGCAACGGCGCTCACAATCCTGTGTAGCGCCGTTGTTTTTTTGCGAAACTGATACGCGAAGTTTAAATATTTTGCGACTTGCCCCGTGCAGTCCACGCCGATGTGGTGCAATGGTAATCAAGCAGAAATACTCTGCGTGTACTGTCCGGTTTGAACACTATGTTAAGCAATCGTCGTTTTCGCCGGCCCCGGGTTGTCGTACGAGCGGTGCGCAAAATGCGTGCTGGCGCGGCAGCGGTTGGATATGGCGGCAGCAGGCGGCGTTTGCGCTCGGTACCTATGCCTTCCCAACAAGATCACGAATCAAGCTCCTTCGAACCACGCGAACCAGCCGAGCCAGCACCACCACCTCCATCGGAACCGAAGAAAGGTTCACGTACGCGCAATGCGCTCATTGTGCTGATCCTGGTGCTGCTGACAGTGGCCGGTTTCTGGGGCTATCACGAGACCCGCACTTCGACCATGCAGGCGAAGGTGTTCACCGACCTGGTCGGCAAGCTGACCTACAAGGTGGAGCCGGGGCCGAGCAAGTCGATCCGCTTCCCGCATGACAGCCCTTACGACGAGCGCCTTGGCTACGCCAACCTGCCAGACTACCTGGACAAGCTGAAAGCGCGCGATTACGAAGTGACCGCGCAGGCCCGCTTCTCGCCGAAGATGGTGGAGCTGACCGATATGGGCGTGTTCCCGACCTATCGCGAAAAGACCCGCACCGGCCTGTCGATCTTCGACTGCCGCGAGCAGCCGCTGTTTACGGCCAGCTATCCGGAGCGTATTTACAGCAGCTTCGAGCAGGCGCCAAACGCCTTGGTGCAAAGCCTGCTGTTCATCGAAAACCGCGAACTGCTGGACAACAAATTCCCGAAACGTAATCCGGCCGTCGAATGGGACCGCCTGTCCAAGGCCATCCTGGAAAAATCGATGAGCGCCGTGGGGGCAGCCGGCCACCGTGCGGCGGGCGGCTCTACGCTGGCGACCCAGATCGAAAAATACCGCCATTCGCCCGAAGGCCGTACCGGCTCGATGAAGGACAAGCTGCAGCAGATGATTTCAGCCTCGCTGCGCGCTTACCAGCAGGGCGAAGACACCACCAAGGTGCGGCGCCAGATCGTGGTCGATTACCTCAATACCGTGCCGCTGTCGGCCAAGCCGGGCTACGGCGAGGTGAACGGCGTGGGCGACGGCATGTGGGTCTGGTACGGCCGCGAGTTCGACGAAGTGTCGCGCCTGTTGGGCGGCAAGATGGACCAGCCGGGCAGCCCGCTGGCCTTCAAGGAAGCGCTGTCGCTGCTGATCGCGCAGCGCCGCCCAAGCTACTACCTGGGCGAAGGCGATGAAGACCTGGAAGTGCTGGCCAACAGCCACCTGCGCCTGCTGGCCTCGGCCGGCATCATCACGCCGCAGCTGCGCGACGCCGCGCTGAAGGAAAAGCTGCACCCGGCCAAGGGCAGTGGCGTGCAGGCCGCGCCGCCAATGACCTACGTCACCAAGAAGGCGTCGAATGCCGTGCGCGTGCACCTGGCCAACCTGCTGGGCGACAACCGCATGTACAACCTGGACCGCCTCGACCTGTCGGTCAACACCACGCTCGATGCCGAGACCCAGAAAACCGTGACCGCCATGCTGCGCCAGCTGCGGGAGCCGGAAACCGCCGTGCAGGCTGGCCTGACGGGCAAGGGCATGCTGGGCAACGGCGACCCGGCCAACGTGGTGTACAGCTTCACGCTGCTCGAGCGCGGCGAGCACGCCAACTACCTGCGCGTGCAGACCGACAACTACGACCAGCCGCTGGACATCAACGAAGGCGCCAAGCTGGACCTGGGCTCGACCGCCAAGCTGCGCACGCTGGTGACCTATATGGACATCGTCGACCAGCTGCACAAGAAGTATG
>JBCNOP010000051.1:0-27530 GCA_039593775.1 Pseudoduganella sp. | reverse complement strand
GGATTCTTGAAGAAGCTGCCGGCATTGCCGATGAGCGCCGGATCGGGAAGCTTGCGGCGGCGGATGGCAATCACGGTATCGGCCACCTGCTGCGGCGTTGGCGCGGCCAGGCCCTGCTCCGCAACGGCGTTCGCCAGCTCGGCGTAGCGCAGGTTGGGCCGCCAGGCGCGCGGCAGCGCAAAGCTCACGTCGAGAATGATCAGTTCACGGCCTTCGTGTTTGAACACGCTGTCGCGGTAGGCGAAGCGGCACGCGGCACTGTCCATCACCCGTACTTCACCTGTCGCCGGGTCGAAGGCGCTCAGCGACAGGAAATAGTCCTTGGTTTCCGCCCCATACGCCCCAATGTTCTGGATCGGAGCTGCGCCCACCGTGCCGGGTATCAGCGACAGGTTTTCCAGCCCGCCAATGTCCTGGGCCAGCGTCCATTGCACGAAGTCGTGCCAGGTTTCGCCGGCGGCTGCACGGACATGATGATGGCTTGGCGTGCCGGCCAGGATTTCGCGGCCCTCCAGCGCGATATGCAGCACCAGGCCGGGAAAATCGCGCGTCAGCAGCAGGTTGCTGCCGCCGCCCAGGACCAGGCGCGGCATGGCTGCCAGTTGCGGATCGGCCAGCGCGGCACGCAACAGCTCCAGCGATGTCACGCGCAGGTAATGTTTGGCGCGTACATCAATACTGAACGTATTTAATTGCTTCAGTGGGTATTCGTGCTGGAGAAAATCGGGGAAAGGCATGGGCAGATCAAGTTTTTGCTCGATTATAGTGCAATTATGACAAAAACGACCGAGCGTTCGCTTGTTTGTCCGTTAAAATGTCGCTTCTTTTGAATCCGCCTTTAGGGCGGGTGCTTCATTGTAAAGGAAAGAATATGCCATCGTTTGACGTAGTATCCGAAGCGGACATGATCGAGGTGCGCAACGCCGTCGACCAGAGCAACAAGGAAATCTCGACCCGCTTCGACTTCAAAGGCAGCGATGCGCGCGTAGAACAAAAAGAAAACGACCTGACGGCATTCGCCGATTCGGAATTCCAGCTTGGCCAGGTGCGCGATGTGCTGACCAACAAGCTGGCCAAACGCAAGGTCGACGTGCGCTTCCTCGACGAAGGCAAGGTTGAGAAGATTGGTGGGGACAAAGTCAAGCAGGTCATCAAGGTGAAGAACGGTCTCGATTCCGAAACCGCCAAGAAGATCACCAAGGTAATCAAGGAAAGCAAGATGAAGGTCCAGGCCAGCATCCAGGGCGAGTCGGTACGTGTGAGCGGTGCCAAGCGCGACGACCTGCAGGCTGCGATGCAGTTGCTGCGTAAGGAAGTGCCTGACACGCCTCTGGAATTCAATAACTTCCGCGATTGATCTAAGGACTGTAATGAAACGTGTTGACGATTTCCGCCTCAAGTTTGGCGACAAAGAGTATGTGCCAATCATGATCGGCGGAATGGGCGTGGATATTTCCACGACCGAACTGGCGCTGGAAGCAGCGCGCCTTGGCGGCATCGGCCATATTTCCGATGCGATGGTGGAGGATGTTTCGGACCGCAAGTTCGACACCACCTTCGTCAAGGACAAGACCCGCCTGTACAAGCACAACATCAATAACATGGACAAGTCCGAGGTGCAGTTCGACCTCGGCCGCCTGGCCGAAGCACAGCGCCGTCACATCGGCGACACCATGCAGCGCAAGCAAGGCCCTGGCCTGATCTTCGTGAACTGCATGGAAAAGCTGACCATGAACGGTCCGAAGGAAACCCTGCGCACCCGTCTGAACGCGGCACTGGACGCAGGCATCGACGGCATCACCCTGTCGGCCGGCCTGCACTTTGGTTCCTTCGCCCTGATGGCAGACCACCCGCGCTTCCGTGAAGCGAAGCTGGGCATCATCGTCTCCTCCGTGCGCGCGCTGCAGATCTTCCTGCGCAAGAACCAGAAGCTGAACCGCCTGCCCGATTACGTGATCGTGGAAGGCCCTTTGGCTGGCGGCCACCTGGGCTTTGGCCTGGAAGACTGGAAGGATTTCGACCTGCACCAGATCGTGCAGGAGATCCTGGACTACATGAAGGCGGAAAACCTGGACGTGCCAGTGATTGCCGCAGGCGGCGTGTTCACCGGCAGCGATGCGGTGTCCTTCCTGGAAATGGGCGCGGCCGGCGTGCAGGTGGCGACCCGCTTTACCGTGACCAAGGAATGCGGCCTGCCTGAAGACGTGAAGCAGGAATACTTCAAGGCCAGCGAAGAGGACATCATCGTCAACGGCGTGTCGCCAACCGGCTATCCGATGCGCATGCTGAAGAACACCCCGGCTATCGGCGCTGGCATCCGTCCTGGCTGCGAATCCTACGGCTACCTGCTCGATGCAACCGGCAACTGCGCCTACATCAATTCGTATAACCGCGAAGTGGTGGCCAACGGCGGCAGCGACAAGGGCATCAAGGTGATGGACAAGACCTGCCTGTGCACCCACATGCGCAACTTCAACTGCTGGACTTGCGGCCACTACACCTACCGCCTGAAGGACACTTCTTTCAAGAAGCCGGATGGTTCCTACCAGATCCTGACTGCGGAACACGTGTTCAAGGACTATCAGTTCTCGACCGATAATTCTATAGCTTTACCTGAAAAAGACTTCTAATTCGCTGGAAAAAAATGGGGACGTACCCGCCTTTTGGGTACGTCCCTTTTTTTTTGCAGTGGATTAGCCTTCCTTATTGATGCGGGCAATCAGCGCGCCCAGCACCTCTTCCGCCATTTCGTTCTCAACCTGGCAAGTCCCGGCATTCTCATGCCCGCCCCCGCCGTACTCCAGCATCAGCGCGCCGATATTGGTCTTTGACGTCCGGTTCAGGATCGATTTCCCTGTGGCGAACACCGTATTCTGGTTCTTCAGCCCCCACAGCACGTGGATCGAGATGTTCTGCTCAGGATACAGTGCATAAATGACAAAGCGGTTACCCGCATAAATCGTCTCTTCATTGCGCAAGTCCAGCACCACCAGGTTCTTATGCACGGTTGAGCAGCGGCGAATCTGCTCCTTGCACTTTTCCGCATGGTCAAAATACAGGTCGCTGCGCTCCTTCACGTCCGGCAGCGCCATGATCTCGCTGATCGTATGCGAACGGCAGTAATCGATCAGGTCCATCATGAGGTTGTAGTTCGATATGCGGAAATCGCGGAAGCGCCCCAGCCCAGTGCGCGCGTCCATCAGGAAGTTCAGCAGGTCCCAGCCTTTCGGGTTCAGGATCTCGTCGCGGTTGAATTGCGCCGAATCGCCCTTGTCCACCGCCAGCATCATGTCATTCCACGCCGAAGGGAATTTGTTGCCGCCGCCGTAGTAGTCATAGACCACGCGTGCCGCCGATGGCGCATTGGGATCGATGACGTGGTTCTGCCGGTCGCCCGTGTTGCGGATGGTTTCGGACAGGTGGTGGTCGAACGCCAGGTAGGCGCCCGATACGTAAGGGAGGTTGGTGGTGATATCGCGGCTGGTGATCGCGATTTTCCCATCCTGCATATCCTTGGGGTGCACGAACAGGATCTCGTCGATCAAGTCCAGGTGCTTGAGCAGCACCGCGCACACCAGGCCATCAAAATCACTGCGGGTAACAAGGCGGAACTTCATGGAAGGCACCCCTATCGCTGATGAATTGGAAGCCCATATTACCGTGATCTTTCAAAGCCTGTCGAGACGCCCCGCAAAGTCGTCCGCCCGCATTTGGGCAATCACATAATCGACGAAGGCGCGCGTCTTGGCGGGCAGCAGCTTCTTGCTGGAATAGTAGATCGACAGCGGCCCCACCTCCGCATGCCAGTCGGGCAGCAGCCGCACCAGCTGGCCCGATTCCAGCAGCGGCGCCGCATGCGGCCCAGGCAGCAGCGCCACGCCCAGCCCCATGCAGGCCGCCTGTGCCATCGCTTCCGGATCATCGAAAGTGGCCACTGCGCGGAATTCGGCCACCGCCTCCTCCCCGGCCGCATTGCGCAGCAGGTATTCGCGCAGGCGCCCTGTTTCGGCAGAACGGCGCGCGACTCCTTCCCAGCCCGCCAGTTCGGAAGGATGGCGCGGCAGTGTGCGCCCTGCAAGATAGGACGGCGCCGCCGTGACCAGGATGCGCGGCCGCCCCAGCTCGCGCGCCACCACGCCCGGTGCAAGTTCGATGCCGCCGCCGATGGCGACGTCGTAGCCTTCCCCGATCAGGTCCACAGTGCGGTTGTCGAACCGCCAGTCGTGCTGCACGCCCGGATAACGCTGCAGGAAGCCCTTCAGCAGCGGCAGGATGTACATCCGCCCCACGCCGTGCGCCACCGCCACTTTGAGCGTGCCGGCCGGCTCTCCCGCATCCTGGGCCGCGCCGGCGATAGCGCCCTGCAGCTCGGCCAGCGGACCGCGCACCTGCTGCAGCAAACGCTCGCCGGCTTCCGTCAGCGCCAGACGGCGCGTGCTGCGCTGGAACAAGCGCACGCCCAGCCGCGCTTCCAGCCGCGCCACATTCTTGCTGACGGCCGCCGGGGTCAGGCCCAGGCGGCGCGCGGCTTCGGAAAAGCCGCCCCCTTCGGCGCTCTGCAGGAAGGATTCAAGCAGGTTCAATGGCTCCATTTAATACATTTAGTTGAAAGTGATACTCAATATTACCAGCTAGTCGGCATGCAATGTCAGGACCATACTAGCTCCATCCCAACCAAACTTCAGGAGCAAATCATGAGCAAGATCGCTTTCGTTACCGGTGGTTCCCGCGGCATCGGCGCCGCCATCGTGCGCCGCCTGGCCAAGGATGGCGCCACCGTCGCCTTCACCTACCAGAGTTCCGGTGCCGCAGCCGACGCACTAGCCGGCGAAATCAACGCAGCCGGTGGCCAGGCCATCGCACTGAAAGTCGATGCCAGCGATGCCGCTGCCACCCGCGCCGCCATCGACAATATCGCCAAGCGCTTCGGCCGCCTCGACATCCTGGTCAACAATGCAGGCGTGCTGCACCTGGGCGACGTGTCCGAGCTGACGCTGGAAGATTTCGACCGCACCATTGCCGTCAACGTGCGCGGCGTGTTCGCTGCCACGCAAGCAGCCGTGGCGCACATGAAAGCCGGCGGCCGTGTGATCAACATCGGCAGCACCAATGCCGAGCGCATGCCCTTCCCTGGCGGTTCGGTTTATGCAATGAGCAAATCGGCGCTGACCGGCCTGGTGCAAGGCCTGGCGCGCGACCTCGGCCCGCGCGGCATCACCATCAACAATGTGCAGCCAGGCCCGGTGGATACCGACATGAACCCGGCGCACAGTGACTTCGCCAAGGCGCTGCACGAGCTGATGGCGATCAAGCGCCACGCCCGCGGCGAAGAAATTGCAGCAATGGTGTCCTACCTGGCCAGCGAAGAAGCAGGCTATGTGACCGGTGCCGGCCTCAATATCGACGGCGGGTTCGCCGCCTGACCTTCGGGGTAAAGCCGTGCCAGCACGTGCGCCGTGATTGCGGTGAGCACGGCGCTGGCCGGCGCCAGGTCGCGCTCTTCCTGTTCGCGCAAGGTTTGCCACAGCGCCTTCACTTCCGCCTCATGCAGCGCTACGGCCTGCTCCACTTCTTCCTGCCAGAACGGCGGCGCTTCGCTTTCGACGAAGTTTCCGCGGCCGCGTCCGAAATGGGCCACCGCCAGATAGCGCAGCACGCTCGACACCAGCAGCGTGCGCAGGAAATCGTCGGACAGCGACATGGTCGGCACTTCACGGTCCATGCCAACGTTGAAGCCCCAGGCTGCGCCGGCAAACGTCAGCGCGCCGATCACGCCACCCAGCAAGGCGCCCGTGCCCAGCGTCAGGCCGCCGGCAGCCAGGTCGGCCGACAAGCCGGTCGCAGCGCCGGAAACAATGGCGCCCAGCAGCGCCGCCTGCCCCTTATCCACCGGTGCCAGCACGACGAAGTTGTTGCTGACGCGCGCATTGATCTTGGGCGCTTCGCTCGGGTCCAGCTTGTGCAGCGCCAGCAAGTTGACCGTTGCCTGGCCAATGGAAAGGTTAAGCCGCGCCACCAGGGTGTTCATGGCACGGTCCTGGCGCTTGCGGTCCTCGCCTTTGCCGACGCCGATTATCTTCAGTGCCGACGCGATCACGCCGCGCTCCACCGTTTCGACAATTTGCTTGTCGTGCGCAGCATCTGCCAACTGCTGTGCCATCACTGCCATCGACTGCCTGAAGCGGCGCGCATTGTTGTCTTCCCACACGGAGAACAGGCGCTCGTAGCCCTGCTGCTTTTCCGGTCCCACCAGCGCCCCCAGCGCATCATAGAACACGCGCTCGTGCACCCAGCAGCGGGCAAAGGCATCCAGCGGCAGCACCTCGCGTACCTGGCCGAATTGCAGCATGAAGTCTTTCCAGCGCAGCAGTTCGGCCTGTTCTTCCGGCAGCGGACGCGGAGGCCCCATCTGGTTCAGCAGCACCAGTACCGGCTTGCCCAGCCAGTCGAGGATGCGCATTTCAGCCGGAATATAACCGGCATCGCCCGGGTTCTCGGTCGAATTGACCAGGTAAAGCACCACGTCCGCTTCATCGCGCGCGGTGCGCACAGCTTGCTGGCTAAGCCAGAACGGGCGGTCGCGGTAGCGGTCTACTACTTCGCGCAGGAACCAGCCGATCGGGTTGCCGGTCATGGCCAGGCGCTTCATCAGGCGCATGGAGTCGCCGAAGCCCGGCGTATCCCACAGCAGCAGGCGGTCGCCGTCCTGCGTGGTCATCAGCACGTGCGACTCGGCGAAAGTCGTGACGTGGGCAGCATCGCGCACCTGGCCAACGTCGGTACCGAGCAGCGTGCGGGCCAGCGTGGTCTTGCCGTTGTTGGTGTGGGAGACCAGCGCCAGCTGGATAGTGACTGGTGCGCCACTCATGCCGGATTCTCGCTCGCTGCCGCGGTCGCCAGCAGATCGACCACCATAGGCTCGGCGCCGTGCAGGATGCAGAACTCACGCCATAATTCGATACGCTCCCGCAAGCGGCTGCTATCCATGCGTGCTGCCAGCGCGGACTGGTCGAGCAAGGCAATGAGCTTGCGGCCGTGCCCCAGTGCCGCCAGGAAGACGCCGTGGTTTTCCTGTTCCGGCGTGGCCGCGAGTCCGAACAATACTGCGTTCGTCACGCCATCAGCGGCTTCCAGCGCCGGCGCCTCGCTGCCATAAGCCGCAGGTGGCAGCAGCCGCACGCGGGCCTGCTCGCCCAGCATGTCTTGCGCCACGCTGTCCAGGCCTTTGCTGCGCGCTTCATCGACCGTCAGGCTGTAAGGCAGCACGCGCAGCAGGCCCGGCTCACCGCCGGCTGCCACCGACAGCTGGTGGTAATAGGGCTGGTCCAGGTCGAGTGGGAAACGCCGGCGCAGCCACATGGCGCGCGCCGCTGCAATGGCGCCCAGCACAAGCCGCGGCAGTACCACGTACAGCACCAGGCTGGCGGCGTACAGATGCACCCAGCGCGCACCGTTACCCAGGCGCGATTCGCTCCAGTTCTGCAAACCCATCACCTCGTCCATCGTGAAGCCTTCCAGGCCGAAAACGAGTTCCACTGGCGCGAACAGCACTGACAGCAATTGATGCACCTGCGAAGGGTTGAGGAAGGTGCTCTCCCACCCCGTCGCATAACGCTCGACGATACCGCGTGCATACAGCGACAGTATCGCGCCGATGGCAAAGGCCGCGGCCGACCAATGCAGGATGCGCGCGATGCGGGCCAGATTCAGACGGGCGCCAAGGCGCGCCCAGTCCACCATGAATTGCAGTACGCCGGCCGCCAGCGCGTGCGGCAGGCGGCGCGGAATATGGCCGCCACCAAGCGCCATGCGGTTCGCCAGGCCACGCCGCAGGCCTGCACGCCGCGCAGGCAGCAACGCCCACAGTAAGAGCAGCAAGTAGGCCAGCATGTTCCAGGCGATGATCCCTAACAGAGGCATCGACAGCACGTCGACGCGGTGCGGGTCGCCAAAGCGTTCGGCCATTCCGCCAACCAGCAGCGCCACCAGCGGCAGCAGCCAGCTTGCGCCCCATAAGCCGCTATGCCCTTGCGTGACGGAGGCGAACATCTTGTGGCGCGCGGCCAGGCGTTTGAGCAGTTGTTCGGCGCGGTGGTAAAGGAAATCCGGCAGCGTGGAGGCCGAACGCTGCTCGGCCGCTTGCCAGTGCGCCAGCTCGCGCGCAGTGCGGCTCGCGAATTTGCGGTCGTCGTCGGACAGCACTTCCTTATGCTGGTCGGCCTCCTCGATCGCCTTGACCAGCAAGATGGCACGGGCGGTCTTTTCGTTCATTATCCCTCCAGGCAGGCGCCTGGCTTGCCGCCCTGTAGCGAGATCGGCTGGCCAGGCCGTTCAACCTGATAGTACAGGCCGATGATGCGCCAGCCGTCGTCGGCGCGGTACAGCTGGATGCTGTTGACACCTGTGAAATTCGCCTTGGGTGCGCCGCGCTCGTTGCGCGATTCGACTACGCTGTAGACGGTGGCAAAGCGGTCATACTGGCGCACCTCGCGCGCCACTTCGCACTCATAGAAACCTTTTTCATCGGCACGGCCGATGCCGGTGGCGAAGTCGGTGCCGCGCGCCACCGACAGCGCTGCAGCGCCGTTGCGGTAACGGGCACCGTAGACCATGGCGTCCGGGTGAAGGATGGCGCGCAGCGTCGCTTCATCACCGGCCTGGCCGGCGTCGTGGCTAAGGGCACGCCACAGGGTAGCGACTGCCTGTTCCGGCGTGGCCGGGGCGGCTAGTAAAGCCGAAGCAAGAATGATTGCATTCATGCACCGAGTGTACCACCAGACAATCAAGCGAAAAGTTCGTTTGTTGCTTGGCCACGTTTCCATTGAAAGAATGCCTATCGGAAAGACTCGCCTCGCGCATGGAAACGTTCCCATTTTTGTTGCATATACAGCACGGGAAAGCTGTTGACTTGAAATTTTGAAGGGTGCTATATTGCACCGACCAGAATGGAAACGTTTCCAGTTTGATGACGGAAACCCCACACTTCCTGCCGATTCCCGGCGTATTTTATTGACAATCGATTTTGCTGCCCCTAGTATTTTTAAGCATTACATGGAAACGTTTCCATGCTGGTTGGGGGAGGCGGCCAGACTATAAGAATCAAGGAGACCAAATGCATTATCCTAAGGCGAAGCAGACATTGATGAGCCTTGCAGTAGCCACCGCCTGCGCGGCGCTCATCGCACCAGCCCAGGCACAGGAATCGGAGCAGGCAGGCGCAGCGCCCGCCCCTTCCAACTCCGGCGACATGACGACCGTGGTTGTGACCGGCCTGCGAGCCAGCCTGGGTTCTTCGATGAACCTGAAACGCAATGCCGACGGCATCGTGGACGGCATCGTGGCTGCCGATATCGGCAAATTCCCCGACACTAACCTCGCCGAATCGCTGCAGCGCATCAGCGGCGTTTCGATCGACCGCTCCATCGGCGAAGGCTCCAAGGTCACGGTGCGCGGCGTAGGCCCCGACTTCAACCTGGTGCTGCTGAATGGCCGCCAGATGCCAACCTCCAACCTGGGCGACCTGAATGGCCGCGCTTTCGACTTCGCCAACCTGGCGTCGGAAGCGATCTCGCAGATCCAGGTCTACAAGACCGGCCGCGCCGAGACCCCGACCGGCGGCATCGGCGCCACCGTCAACGTGCTGACAGCGCGTCCGCTGGACCGCCCGGGCATGGTGGCCAGCGTTGGCGTCAAGGCAGTACATGACACTTCGCACAACAACCTGCCCGGCGACGTGAAGCGGGGCAGCGCGACCACGCCGGAAGTATCGGGCATCTACAGCAATACCTTCGACGACAACCGCTTCGGCGTTGCGCTGAGCGCCAGCTACCAGGAGCGCAACCTGGGCTTCAACCAGGCTTCTGTGGCGAATGGCTGGCGCGGCCCCTTCCTGGGCAACGCTGGCCCGCTGCCGCAAACCGGCGCCACCAACCGCCCGAAAGACGGCGACATTTACTCGCTGCCGCAGAACCTGAACTACAACATGAACGGCGTGCAGCGCCAGCGCACCAATGGCCAGTTGACCTTGCAATGGGCGCCGGTCAAGCAGCTCACCACTACGCTGGACTACACCTATTCCGAAAACAAGATCCAGACCCGCCGCCAGGACTTGTCGGCCTGGTTCAATTTCGGTCCATCCACTTCGACCTGGAGCAACGGCCCGGTCGCTGCCCCGCTGGTTTACACCGAGCTGCTGCCGGCGGCGAACAGCGATATCGCTATGGGCGGCGCCGACTTCGCCACCAAGACCCAGAACCAGTCGCTCGGCTTCAACGCGGCCTGGAAGACCGATGGGATGAAGCTGGAACTTGACATACATAAGTCCAGCGCCGAATCCAAGGCCGACAGCCCGTTCGGCTCCAGCAACGTAATCGGCACCGCCAGCTTCAGCCGCGGCGACACCACGGTCGATTTCCGCGACGACTTCCCTGTATTGAGCATCCAGGGCGCGGACTTCAACAGGGCTCCGCAGCAGGTGACCGGCTCCGTGTTCCAGAACGGCTATATGAAAGGCGAGATCGAACAGGCGCAATTCAAGGGCAGCATGAAGCTGCTGGAAGCCTCGAACCTGAACTTTGGCGTGGGTACCATCGAAGTGAAGAACCGCTCCGCCATGTCGACCCAGCAGCGCGATTCCTGGGGCGGTGCTTCGACAGCATCCGACTATCCGGCCAGTCTGTTCCACCAGGAGTCGCTGCGCCAGTACTACGACAAGATCAACGGCAGCGGCAACCCTGCCCTGTTCAACCAGTTCTACACCTTTAATTTCGCCGAGCTGCGCGCCCTGACCGCCAAGGTGACAGGCCTGCCGGACATGTACATGCCGAAGAGTACCTTCGACTCTGACCAGCGTACCCAGGAAAAATCGAAGAGCGCCTACGTGCAGTTTGGTACCGACTGGGATACGTCAATCCCGATGCACACCAATATCGGTGTGCGGTATGAAAAGACCGACGTTATGTCGACCGCACTGGTGCCTGCTGCGACGGGCGTCAGCTGGGTATCGACCAACGAATTCCCACTCAGCTTCGGCGATCCGACCTTCACTACGCTGAATGGCAAATACAGCCACTGGCTGCCTAGCGTCGACTGGGACGCCGATATCCGTCCCGACATGAAACTGCGCGCGAGCTACGGTGAAACCATCGGCCGCCCGCGTTACGACCAGATCCAGGGCGGCACCACGCTGGACCGCCTGGCGCGCGATTTCGGCGGTACCGGCAGCCAGGGCAACCCGCAACTGAAGCCGGTGAAATCGAAGAACCTGGACCTGTCGTGGGAATGGTATTACGGCCATCAAAGCTTCGCTTCGATCGGCCTGTTCCACAAAGACCTGAGCAACTATGCGGGCCAGTCGAAAATTACGGCTACCCCGTTCAACCTGCACACGCCTGTTGGCGGCGCGCTGTGGAACGAGGCTGTCCAGCAAGGCAATTGCGGAACCGACCGTGTCTGCATTCGTAACTACATCTTCCGCAACCACCCAACCGCCCCAGGTGTGACGCGAGGACCGGACGATGCAAGCGGCAATGCCACCGGCACCATCGTCGGCCAGCCGAACGATCCGGTCATGTCGTTCGAGATCAATTCCTTCGCCAACCAGAAGAACGAAAAGCTGAAAGGCGCCGAGATCAACGTGCAGCACATGTTCGGCAATTCGGGGTTCGGGCTTTCGGCCAACTACACGTGGGTGGATTCCGGCCTGAAGTACGACAACTTCAAGATCGGCGAGCAGTTCGCCCTGGTCGGCCTGAGCAACTCGGCCAACCTGGTAGGCATTTACGAAGACAAGAACTGGTCGATCCGCGCAGCCTACAACTGGCGCGACAAGTTCCTGTCCTCCACCTTCGATGGCGCTGGTCCTAACCCGAACTACACGGAAGCTTACGGCCAGCTCGACTTGAGCATCGGCTACGCCTTCAATGAAAAGCTGAGCGTACAGTTCGAGGCGATTAACCTGACCAACGAAATCCAGCGTGTCCACGGCCGCGCTGAAACGATGGCGCTGTTCGTAACCCAATCCGGGCCACGCTACATGCTGGGTGCCCGCTACAAGTTCTGACGACAAGCCGCGGTTCGGCCGGGTCGCCTCAGCCCCCGGCCAACCGCCCTTCCAAGGATCACCATGGCCAAACCTGTCCTGCTCAATAACATCGACCACAAGGACTTGCACGTGCAAACCGGGCGTGGCGCCCATTTCGGTGACAACGTCATGTCCGCCCTTACTTTCCCGTCCGAATTCCGCGACGTGCAGGCCTGTTATCCCATCGTATTCCGCAAATTGGGCGACGGCGGCTTTGAAGCGCACGCACTATTCGGCTTCCAGGAAGGCGAAAACCTGTTCCTCGGCTTGCACGGCTGGGAGGCGCCTTACGTCCCGCTGACGATAGAGCGCCAGCCCTTCCTGATCGGCGTGAGCGGCGACGAGCTCACCGTGCACGTCGACCTGGAGAACCCGCGCATCAGCATTGTCAGCGGCGAGCGCGTATTCCTCCAGCATGGCGGAACCTCCCAGTACCTGGAGGGCATCAACTCCACCCTGCTGGCCATCCACCAAGGGCTGCAGCAGGCACGCGGTTTCCTTTCCGCTCTGCTGGAGCATCAACTGCTGGAATCCTTCGTTTTCGACATCGAACTGGATGACGGCTCACAATGCAGCCTGGCCGGCTTCTACACCATCAACGAAGAACGCCTCGCCACGCTGCCTGGCAGCGTGCTGGAAGGCCTGAACCGCGCCGGATACCTGCAAGCCGCCTACATGGTGGTTGCCTCCCTGTCCAACTTCCGCGCGCTGATCGAACGCAAGAACCGCCTCCATGCTGGCCAGTGCTGAACCGATCCGCGAGCTGCATGGCGTAACGCCATCCGATCTCAATGACGAACTGCTGGCGTCTGCCGATCCGCTCGTGCTTCGCGGGCTGGTCGCGCGCTGGCCAGCAGTCCAGGCCAGCGGCACCAGTGCCAATGCCTACCTGCGCCGCTTCTGCCGCGATGCCACCGTGGTCGCCATGCTCGCGCCCCCCGACATTGGCGGGCGCATTTTCTACAACGAGGACCTGAGCGGCTTCAATTTCACTTCGGTACACACGCGCCTGGACCAAGTCCTGCACGAACTGGAAAGGCATCGCGACAATCCGCATCCGCCAACCATCTATGTCGGCTCTACCACGATAGCGACCGCGCTCCCCGGCTACGTCGAGCAAAACTCGCTCGACCTGGGCCAGCGCGACGCACTCGCAAGCATCTGGATCGGCAACCGGGTGCGTGTGCCTGCGCACTACGACCTGCCCGACAACCTGGCCTGCGTGACGGCTGGCCGGCGCAGGTTCACGCTATTTCCGCCGACCCAGTTGGAAAACCTGTACGTAGGCCCACTGGACTTCACGCCAGCCGGCCAGCCAATCAGCCTGGTCGACCTGCACGAGCCAGACCTCGAACGTTTCCCGCGCTTCAGCGAGGCAATGCGCCACGCGCAATCCGCTGAACTCGAACCGGGCGACGCCATCTTCATCCCCAGCATGTGGTGGCACCATGTCGAAGCGCTGGATTGCTTCAATGTGCTGGTCAACTACTGGTGGCGTCAGTCGCCCGCCTATATGGACACGCCCGCCAACGCGCTGATGCTATCGCTGCTCTCTATCCGCGACCTGCCGCCCGAGCAGCGCCGTGCATGGCAGGAGGTATTCCGCCATTATGTGTTCGAGGCCGATGAACAAACGGCAGCCCACATTCCGGCGAGCGCGCGCCGCATGCTAGGCCCCATCGACGACAACGCGGCACGCATGATGCGCGCCCAGCTTCTCAATAGAATCAACCGATAATCGGAGACCGAAGTGAGAGATGAACAGTCCCAGTGCCGCCCGGTGCGGCGCGTTGTCATTGCAGGCGGAGGCACCGCTGGCTGGATGGTCGCGGCAGCGATTTCCCGCAACCTTGGCAAAGTCCTCGACATCAGGCTGGTGGAGTCGGACGAAATCGGCACCGTCGGCGTTGGCGAGGCGACCATCCCCAGCCTGCTGAACTTCCACCGGCTGCTGGAAATCAATGAGCAGGAATTCATGGCAGCTACCAGGGCGACCTTCAAGCTCGGCATCAGCTTCGAAAACTGGCGCAACATCAACGAAGACTACATCCACTCCTTCGGCATGACTGGCACCGACCATTGGACCGCCGGCTTCAATCATTTCTGGCACAAAGGGCGGGAACGCAAGCTGGCCAGCGACTATGGCGACTACTGCCTGGAGCTGAAAGCCGCGCAGTTGAACCGCTTTGGCCACCTGCCGCGCGAAGGCATCAACTATGCCTACCACCTTGACGCCAGCGCCTACGCGCGCTTCCTGCGCAAGTATTCTGAAGGCTACGGCGCGCAGCGCATCGAAGGCAAGATCGCCAAGGTTCATACCGATGGCGCCAGCGGCCATATCACAGCGCTCCAACTCGATTCCGGAGCCATGCTCGAGGGAGACCTGTTCATCGACTGCACCGGTTTCCGCGCCCTGCTGATTGGCGAAACCCTTGGCGAAGGATTCGAAGACTGGTCGCAATGGCTGCACAACGACAGCGCGATCGCAGTACAAACTTCCTCGACCGGCCCTGCCGTGCCTTATACCAGGGCGATCGCCCATGAATGGGGATGGCAATGGCGCATTCCGCTGCAGCATCGCGTTGGCAATGGCATTGTCTTTTCCAGCAAGTTCGTCGACGACGATACTGCGCGCGCCAGGCTGATATCGAACATCACCGGCGAGCAGCTTGTGCAGCCACGCGTGATCCGCTTCAAGCCCGGCCAGCGCCGCAAGGTATGGAGCAAGAACTGCATCGCAATTGGGCTCGCCAGCGGCTTCCTGGAGCCGATTGAGTCGACCAGCATCCACCTGATCCAGCGCGGCATCATCCGCCTGATGCAGATGTTCCCTTCCACCGGCATTTTCCAGTCGGAGATCGACGAGTACAACAAGCAGGCATGGGCCGAAATCGAACATATCCGCGACTTCATCATCCTGCACTACAAGGCTACAAACCGCCGCGACGCGCCGTTCTGGCGCCATTGCGCCGAAATGGATATTCCGGCGTCGCTGCAGCAGCGCATCGACCTGTTCCGCGAAACCGGCCGCGTGTTCCGCCTGTCCAACGAACTGTTTGCAGAAAACTCGTGGGTGCAGGTGATGCTGGGCCAGGGAATCATGCCGCTACAGCACCACCCATCTGCAGACCTGATGGGAGATGCCGAGCTGTCCTGCTTCCTCGACAGCATCCGCAGCAATGTAGCGCGTACTGTAGCGCAGCTGCCGCCGCACCAGCAGTACGTCGAGAACTACTGCGCCGCGTACATGGAACAGTACTTGGCGCCGAAACCCCTCTCACTCACTTAGTTCTCCTTGTTCAGTTCTTCGCAAGGTACCGCATCGGGAGCTGCAGCGGCGCCACCGTTGATTTCGATATTGGCGATGGCGACGGCGAACGGTGCGTTGGCACTGATGGCGAACGGCGCGTCCATGCGCTCAAGTTGCAGGCCGCGCGCTGTGAAACAAGCGAGGGGAAGCTTGACGCCTTGCTTGCCCTTGCCAGCGAGGCGGGTGAACAGGCGTGTCGCATCCAATGCTGTGTCCTGCATTGCCAGCGTGACTTTGCCCTGCGGCGCCGCGGATACGATGGCATCAAATTGAAGTGCCCCGTCCTTAACCGCGGCCGCTGGCAGCACGACCGGCTTGGGGCCGCGAGCAAGGAGCGTTGCGCCGGCAGGCGTAGCAGCAGACCATGTCACCAGCTTGGCGTCCTGCTGCGTATTCACCTGCGCCGTCTGCACGGTGATCCCTGGCAGGCGGAATGTCGCATTGAGGTCCGCGCCCAATGCCAGTTGCTCGCCACTGCTGCGTATCACCAGCGGGAAGCTGGAGCGGTCGGCCTGCCCGTGTACCGGCACAGTATTACTCGATCCACAGCCTCCCGGAGCATAGGAGGTATCCAGCTTGCCAAGCTTCGAACGCTGTCCCTTGCGCAAGCCGTAGTTCAAGGGGAACAGCGGCGCATAGTTGGCATCGCCAGAGTTCAAAGGCGTCTGGCATGCCGATTTCGGCCACGAGAAGGACAGCTTGCCGCGAAAATCATAGCTGCGTGGGCCAGTCATCAGCAGGTCAGATACGCCCTTGCCTTCCGTGCCCGGCAGCCAGGCCGCAATGAAAGTGTCGGACAGGTTGAGCAAGTCGTTCACAAACAGTGGCCGCCCCGCGACGAACACGGTGATCACCGGCTTGCCCTTGCCCGCCACCGCCTCCAGCACCGCCAGATCTTCCGGATACCGGCTGCTATGGCGCAGCGTGCCCGAAGGGCCGATATCGCCATCGCCTTCCGCGTAAGGCCTTTCGCCGACGACCGCGATCACGGTATCGAAGCGCGACAGGTCAACGCCTTTCGCATCAACGCTGAACTCCACGTTGCCCTCTCCCGCCGCAGCACGTATGCCGGCGAGAATGCTATCGGCAGTCGGGAAATCGGCATTGGTATTGTCCGTGCCCTGCCAGGTCAGCGACCAACCCCCGGTCTGGTTGGAGATATTGTCGGCACTCTTGCCGACTACCAGGATCTTCTTGCCGCGCGCCAGTGGCAGCGCCGGCCCTTCGTTTTTCAGGAGTACCAGCGATTCGCGCACCGCGCGGCGTGCCAGCTCGCGATCCTGCAAGGCCGAATCCCGGCCGGCATAAGCGTTCTGCGAAGGACTCTTGGCGAACAGCCCCGCGCGCAGCTTGACGCGCAGGATGCGGGTTACAGCATCGTCGATGCGGGACATCGGGATCTCACCCGCTTTCACCTGGCCAATGGTGTTGGCAATGAAGGCCTTCCAGTCATCCGGCACCATGATCATGTCAATGCCGGCAATGATCGCCTGTGGACAGCTATCGTTGCGGCAGCCCGGCACTTCCGCGATGCCGTTCCAATCACTGACGACGAAGCCATCGAAGCCCATCTTTGTCTTCAGCACATCGGTCAGCATTTCGCGGCTGCCATGCATTTTCACGCCGTTCCAGCTATTGAATGAGGCCATCACCGTCTGTGCCCCCTCCGCCAGTGCCGGCACGTAACCAGCGCCGTGGATATTGATCATCTCCTCCAGCGAAGCCTTGTTGTTGCCACGGTCTTTGCCCTGATCGGTGCCGCCATCGCCAACAAAGTGCTTGGCGCTGGCCAGCACGTTGGCATCTGACTTGAATCGGCCTTGCAAGCCTTTGACGTATTCACCGGCATACTGCGCCACCAGCCCGCCATCTTCCGAGAAGCTCTCGTACGTCCGTCCCCAGCGGTCGTCGCGCACCACGGCGATTGTCGGACCGAAGACCCAGGCGATGCCCGTCGCGCGCACCGCCTTGCCGGTCGCCGCGCCGATCTCGTAAGCGAGCTTGGAATTGTGCGCCGCCCCGAGGCCGATATTGTGCGGGTACAGGGTGGCGCCGAACACATTGCTGTTGCCGTGGATGGCATCAATGCCCCACACCACGGGTACCTTGACCGCCATATCTGTCGCCATCGATGCGTCGTGGTATTTCTGTGCCAGCGCCAGCCACTCCGCCGCACTTGCGCGCTTGTTCCCATTCGGCCAGCTGCCGCCGCCATTCAGCACTGAGCCAAGGTAATAGCGCCGCACGTCGTCCGGCGTGGTGGTCTTGATCTCAGGCTGGGTCATTTGCCCGATTTTCTGCTCCAGCGTCATCTTGCCGACAATCTCGGCGACGCGCTTCTCGATCGCCGGGTCGGTCTTGATCGCGCTGCTTACATGGGGCCAACCGGCCAGCGGCGCTGCCGCCGCTGGAAGTGCCATGGCGATCGCCGTGGCCAGAATTGAAACCTGTTTCATCCTGTCTCCTCTTATGGCTGTCGCAGGAAAGCGCGATACCACTTGCCGCTTCCCTTCAACCTTCGTTCTTGTGTTGTGTAGTCGATGTGGACCAGGCCGAAGCGGCGCAGGTAGCCTTCCGCCCACTCGAAATTGTCGACCAGGCTCCAGGCGAAATAGCCCTTCACCGGCACGCCGGCTGCAATGGCGTCCTTCAAGGCGCCCAGGTGGCGCGCCAGGTAGCGTCGGCGCCCAACGTCCGCCACGCTGCCATCGGCCAGCAGCTGATCGTCATAGCAGGAGCCGTTCTCGGTGATATACAACTCCTTTGGCGCGTAGTCAGTGTGGATACGGCCAAGCAGCTCGCTCATGCCTTCCGGCGCCACTTCCCACCCCATCGCGGTGATTTCCGCGCCCGCTGGAGGCGGCAGCACGCGCGCATCCAGCGGCTCGTGGCCGGGCGCGTCTGCAACCGTTTCGGGGAAGTAGTAGTTCACGCCCATGAAGTCGGTCGCTGCTGCAATCGCCTCCATATCGCCCTCGTGCACCACCGGCGCCGCTGCGCCAACCTGCTCCAGCGTCGCCGCCGGGTAGCCCCGGCCATGCAAAGGATCGAGGAACCAGCGGTAACGCAGGCCATCGTGGCGCTCGCATGCATCGCGATCGGCCTTGCTGGCGCTGGCGGCGCGCAGCGGATGGAGGCTGAGGGAAATGCCAACGCGTGCGCCAGGCACATTCCCGCGAATCAGCGGCACCGCCTTGCCATGCGAGAGCAGCACGTGGTGGCAAACCTGCAGCGCAGTGGGGAGGCTGGTCAGCCCGGGGGCATGCAGGCCTTCGAAATTGCCGAGGATGGCGGTGCACCAAGGCTCGTTATGCGTGATCCAGTGCTGGACGCGATCGCCCAGGCGGCGCGTGACGGCATCCACAAATTCGAGGTAGCGCTGCACCGTATCGCGTTCGGCCCAGCCGCCGCGGTCCTGCAGGTATTGCGGCAGATCCCAGTGGTACAAAGTGGCCCAGGGCTGGATGCCACGCTCCAGCATGCCGTCCACCAGGCGCGAGTAGAAGTCGAGGCCCTTCTGGTTGGGTGCCGCGCCGAATTCGGACACGATGCGCGGCCAGGCAATCGAAAAACGGTAAGCGTTCAGCCCCATGTCGCGGGCGATATCCAAGTCTTGCGGCCAGCGGTGGTAATGGTCGCAAGCTACCAGGCCGCTCGATCCATCACGCACCTTCCCGGGTGTGGCGGCAAAGCGGTCCCAGATCGATTCGGCCCGCCCATCCTCCTTGCCGGCTCCCTCGATCTGGTAAGAAGAGGTAGCGCAGCCCCACAGGAAGTCGCGGGCAAAGTCACTGCGCACAGGAGCGCCTGGTTCAATCTGGTCTGGAGTAGTCATATTCAGTAATGTACATGAATTGGAAAGGTTTCCATATTGTGTCGAAAAAAAGGGCGCAAGCGCCCCTTTTGCTGGTTCAGTTCATGCAGCGGCCCTGCGCTTGGCGCTGGAGGCCTTGGCCAGGGAAGCACGCAGCGTTACCGTCACAGGGAAGCTGCGCGTCACCGTGCGCCGCAGGTCGTAGCAGCGGTTCAGCAAAGCGCTCAGGCCATTCATCGTCATCTCGCGCCAAGGCATATGGACGGTCGTCAGGCGTGGGGCCGAAAATTCCGCACTTGGCGTGTCGTCATAAGCGATCACGGACAAGTCATTCGGCACGCGAATGCCCGCCTCCTGAAAATAGGACAGCGCGCCCACCGCCATTTCATCGTTGGCGCAGAACAGGGCTGTGCAGCGGTGGCCCGACTCCACCAGTTCCTTGGCTGCGGCCCAGCCGCCGGCGGGCGAAAAGTCGCTCTCGGCGACCCACATGCGGCTTGTGTCGATGCCGCCGTCCTGCAGTTCTTCCATGAAGCCTTCGATACGCGCCACATTGTCGGCGAGGCGCGACGGGCCGGCCACCACGGCGATGTCCCGGTGCTTGTGGTCCAGCAGTGCACGCGCCGCCAGGCGGCCACCCAGCTTATGGTCCACAGTGAAACACTGGTCCTGGATGCTGGCCAGGCTGTGGTTCAGCACGACAATCCTGCCCTGCTGGGTGCCCAGCGCTTCAATATCTTCATCCAGCAAAGCGCTGGTCATCACAATCAGGCCATCGCAGCCGCGCTCCATCAGGAACTGGATGCCGTCCTTGGCCTGTTTGCGTTCATCGCCCAGGCCTACGCCAAAGGCCACCACCATGTGCAGGCCGGCAGCGCGCAACTCGGTATCGATGATCTGAAGGATCGGCGTGTAGAACGTGCCGCTCAGGACCGGGATATAAACCCCGATCATCTGGCTGGTCCCGGTCAGCAGCGTGCGCGCCGCATGCGAGGGCCGGAATCCCAGTTCGTCAATTGCCTTCTTCACCTTTTCAAGCGTGGCTGGCGACACCGAGCCTTTGCCGCTGACTACGCGGGAAGCGGTGCCCAGTCCTACGCCCGCCAGGCGGGCTACGTCTTTGATAGTGGCCACTGGAATCCTTATCTTCTTATAACGTCATCGCGAGCATACTTGAAGCGCCCGCCAAATCAAAGCGCTTGCCGCTGTCCGGGTCGAACAGCGAAGCGCGTTGTGCATCAATATCGAATGCGACCATGTCATCCGGCGCAATCGCACGGCTGCCCTGCAGGATGCAGGAAAGCTGCTTGCCGCCGCAATCGAGCCATACTACGCGGTGGGCGCCCATCGGCTCGACCAGCGTGACCCTGCCCTGCAGCGCGCCACCCGGTACCAGCGAAATATGCTCAGGGCGCACGCCCAATACAGCCTTGCGCGCAACGCCTGCCGCGCCAGCCCTGCCCATTGCCAGCCGCATGGAACCGCCCGCAAATATGCCGGCGGCATCGACTTCGCCTTCAATAAAGTTCATTGCCGGCGCACCGAGAAAGCCCGCCACGAACAGGTTTGCAGGCCGTTCATAGACCTCGCCTGGCGTGCCGACCTGCTGGACCTGGCCTCCACGCATCACGACAATGCGGCTGGCCAGTGTCATCGCCTCCACCTGGTCATGCGTGACGTAAATCATCGTCGCGCCCAGTTGCTGGTGCAGCAGCTTAAGCTCGCGCCGCAGGTCGGTGCGCAGCTTGGCATCGAGGTTGGAAAGCGGCTCATCGAACAGGTAGACGCCGGCTTCACGCACCAGGGCGCGGCCAATCGCCACGCGTTGCCGCTGCCCGCCGGAAAGCGCGGCAGGCTTGCGGTCAAGCAGGTCTCCCAGGTGCAGCATCGCCGCCACGCGATCCACGCGGCGCTTGATTTCCGTCTTTGCAACGCCCGCAATGCGCAATCCGAACGACATATTCTTTTCGACCGTCATGGTCGGATACAGGGCATAGGACTGGAACACCATGCCGATCCCGCGTTCGCTGGGATCGGTACGCGACATGTCCTTGCCGCCGATCTCGATGGCGCCGCCGCTGATTTCCGTCAGCCCCGCAATGCTGTGCAGGAGGGTCGACTTGCCGCAACCGGAAGGCCCGAGCAGGACCAGGAACTCGCCCTCCTCCACCTCCAGGTCCAGGCCGCGGATAATGGCGTTGCCGCCGAGGGTAATGTCCAGCTTTTTCAAACTTACGTTCGACATCCGTTCAACCTTTCACGGCACCGGCGGCGATGCCGCGCACAAACCACCGGCCCGACAGGAAATAGATCGCCAATGGCACCAGCGCCGTCAGGATCGTGGCGGCCATATTGACGTTGTAAAGACGGGTGCCGGTCGTCGTATTGATCACATTGTTCAATTGCACCGTCATCGGCAAGTTGTCACGCCCCGCAAAGACCAGGCCGAGAATATAGTCGTTCCAAACACCGGTGAGCTGCATGATCGCCGCCACAACCAGCATCGGCACCGACAACGGCAGCATCACATGCCAGAAGATCCGCCAGAATCCGCCGCCGTCGATACGGGCAGCGTGGAATAGCTCCTGCGGCAGCGCCGCGTAGTAATTGCGGAACAACAGCGTCAATACCGGCATGCCAAACACCAGGTGCACCAGCACGATTGCCGGCAACGAACCAAATACACCCAGGCCGGCCATCATGCGCACCAACGGATAGATCATCACCTGCACCGGCACGAAAGCCCCCAGCAGCAGGATGCCGAATAACAGGTTCGCGCCGCGCGGCCGCCAGAAGGACAAGGCATAGCCATTCAGCGCGCCCAGCGCAATCGGCAAGACGGTGCTTGGCACAGCGATCCTCACCGAGTTCCAGAACCCGCCCTGCACTCCCTCGCAGGCCGCTCCGGTGCAGGCCTCGCTCCAGGCCGCACGCCAGGCATCGAGCGTCGGCGCCAGCGGAAGCGCAAAAATATTCCCCAGGCGGATTTCATCCATCGATTTCAGCGAGGTGGCAAGCATCACGTATAGCGGCAGCAGGAAGAACAGCGCCGCACTGGCCAAAAAGACGTACAGCCCGACGCGCGCGGCCTTCATGCCGCCACCTTCCGGCTGCGGGCATACGCCCATGGCGCCAGCAATGCCAGCACCGTCAGCAGCAACACCACGGCCCCAGCTGACGCCAAGCCGATATTCGCGCGCAGGAACAGGTGGTCCATGATGAACTTCGCCGGCACCTCGCTGGCCGTGCCGGGGCCGCCCTGCGTCATCGATACGACAGCGTCGTACAGCTTCACAACCATAGTCGAAAGCAGGATGAAAACCGTGGCCAGCGTGGGCGCCAGCATCGGCAGCACGATGGACAGATAGACACGCCAGGCAGGTATTCCGTCCAGCCGCGCTGCCTTCCAGATTTCCGGGTCGACGCCGCGCAGGCCCGCCAGCATCAGCGCCATGACAAAGCCCGAGGCCTGCCAGACTGACGCCAGCACCACCGTGTACAGCACCAGGTCCTGGTCCACGAGCCAGTCGATTTGCAGGCCGGGAATGCCGCCCGGCGTCAGTATCCACTGCCACACCAGCCCTGTCGCGACGAACGACATCGCATAGGGATAAAGGAAGACCGTTCGCAGCGCGCCCTCACCGGCCACCTGCCGGTCAATCGCCGCAGCCAACAGGAAGCCGAGCACCATGCAGGCCAGCACGAACAGCACGCCGAACAATGCAAGGTTATGTAACGACAGCAGCCAGCGCTCGTTGTCGAACAGGCGCTCATACTGCGCCATTCCAACCAGCTTATTGGTCGCAATGCTGCGCGAGCTGGTGAGCGACACATAGAACGTCCAGGCGAACGAGCCGAGATAGCCCACGCAGACCGTCAGCAGCATCGGCAACAGCGCCGCGTAGGACATGGCTCGACGCACCATTTAGTTCCTCAGCGCTGCGGCCAACGCCTTCTGCGCTTTCTCGACCGGCATCGCCGTGTTCCAGTAAGCGGTCAGCGCGTCCTGTACAGCGCCGTTCTGGTCAGGCGTCAGGTAAATCTCAGGGGCGCCGACCTGGCGATTGCGGTCGCGCATGATAGCGGCGCCGGCGCGGGCACAGGCATCGAGCTGGCTTGTATCGGCGTCGGCACGCGGTGGCACCGAGCCTTTCAGTTTGTTGAAGCTCACCTGTGTTGCAGGCGCCAGCAGCACTTTCGTCATCAGCTTTTGCGCCTGCTGCACTTCCGTCCGATCCGAGCGAGGGAAAACAAATGCGTCGCCCTGGATCAGGTAAGGCGCGTTCACGCCAAGGCCAGGGATGCAGCCGTAATCGACGCCAGGCACCATCTTCGCATTGCTGAATTCCCCCTTGGCCCAGTCGCCCATGACCTGCACGCCGGCCTTGCCGCTGACCAGCATCGCCGTCGCGTCATTCCAGTTGCGGCCCGGCGATGCGGGATCAATGTATGACTGCAGGCGCTTGTATGCCAGCAGCACCTTGCGCACCGCGTCGGAGTTGATGGCACGCTGGTCCCGGTCGCGCATCACCTGCAGGTAAAGCTGGCGCCCGCCCAGATTGGCCAGCAGCGATGCGAACAGGATGTGTTCCTGCCAAGCCTGGCCTCCGTGCGCCAACGGCACCAGGCCTGCAGCCTTCAGCTTGTCCAGCGCGGCAAACAGTTCGTCAACGGTCGCCGGCTCTTTTGCGATGCCCGCTTTCTTGAAGGCTGACTTGGAATACCAGATCCACGTCTGCATGTGGATGTTCATCGGCATTGCGTAATAATGGCCATCGATGCGGATGGCGTTTACGATCGGCTCCGGCAACGTGCTTTCCCAATGCTCCTGGCGCGCGACATCATCCAGTTGCATCAGCATGTCCTGATCCACGATGTCGAGGAATTGTTTGGAGATGTTGAACTGCGCGGCGGCTGGCGCCTTGCCGCCAACCATGCGGTTGAGGGTAACAGCGCGGGCCTGCTCGCCCCCGGCAATTGCCGTATCAATCCAGGTGCCGCCGGCGGCGCGATAGGCATTCGCGAGCTGTTTGACGGCAGCGGACTCGGCGCCCGAAGTCCACCAGTGGATCACTTCTGCGCTGGGCCCTGCAGCCTGCGCGGATGCGGCGCCGAGCGCCATTGCACAAGCAAATAACTGCTTAAACATCCCGTCTCCTGTAGTGCACTGCTTATTTTTGGAAACGTTACCAATTTCCCGGGCGAGTGTCAATAGAATAACAGGAAAGGCCTCCTTGGCGAAAACGCAACGTGCATCGGAAAACAATTGAAATCCTACAAATCCCTGGGCTATCCTGTTTTCGCTGCCGGTGCACACCGGTCGCGTGATCGGGAGAGTTTGTCCCACCCATGGACAACGCCGAAGGAGCAAGCCGCCCCCGGAATCTCTCAGGCCAAAGGACCGGTCGCGTGTTTTCACAACTCTGAAGAGCCGCCGGCAAAGTAACGCCGTCGCACCGAAGGAGCAAGCAGGCCGCCAACGCCTGTGAAACTCTCAGGTCCAGCACAGAGGGGGCAATCACCTCGCACCTCAAAAATTATCTGATCAACCTTCAGAGGAGTAGTCACATGCTTACGCATCGACTCTGGCTGCGCATTGCCTGCGCAGCATTGATGGCCGCCCCATTCCTGGCAAAAGCAGACAATGGCGCGGCACTGCAGGCCGCCAAACGCGGACTCGCACAATTCGCCGAGCACCAGCAGGCGATTCGGCCCGGCAGCGCGCCGGTGGATTTCCCGCTTGATGTCACGGACGTCAGCGACTTGAAGCAAGCCTCTGTCGGCCATGGCTTCGAGGTCTACACTGTGGATCCGAAAGAGCTGCTGTTGCGCGGCGACCTGGCGTCGCTGGCCAAGCCAACCGGCGAGTGGCGCTTCGTCATTTCCCTGCACGGGAAGCCAATCGGCCTGGCGACAGTCCAGCAGGTGAACGGCCGCTATGAAACGGTCGCCTATGGCGCTTCCGTGCTGGCGAAAGATGTCGATGCCGCCATGACCGTCCACGGCAACAGCGCGCGCTCCAACCTGCGCTTCATCCGCATCTACCAGGCGCGCTCCGACCTGCTGGAAGTGGACCGCGCCAAATTCGCTCCGCTGCACTCGGCTCGCGAATCGCTGCTGCTTCAGAAAAACGGCAACCAGCTGGTCGATGGCACCGAGTTGCTGGAACCATTGCGCGCCGCCGTCAAAGCCAACATCGAAGCATTCCGCTAAGAGGAGCCGAACATGAAAATCGCAAAAATCGCGGCCGGCGCTGCGCTGGTGCTTGCCCTGCCCTCCGCCTTCGCGCAATGGCGCACCTTGAATGTCCCTCTGGTGACGCAAGAGCATAGCCAGTGGTGCTGGGCCGGTTCGAGCAAGGCAGTGCTGAACTACTACAACCGCACGCCAAGCCAGTGCCAGATCGTGAACTGGGCCTACGGCATCAACTACGCCTGCGGCAACAGCACCTTCAACTGGAACAGCTACGCCAATCGCCCGAACAATATGTACGGCACTTCCGGCAGCGTACAGAACATCCTGTACAACTGGGGCGTGCCCAACACCGCGATCAACAACTACCTGTCGTGGAATTCGGTGGTGAATGAGATCAATGGCAACCGCCCCTTCGTGATCCGCTACGGCTGGACCAATGGCGGCGGCCATATCATGGTGGGACGCGGTTACGAAACCTATAACGGGACCAACTACATCTACATCATGAACCCTTGGCCAGGCGAGGGCCAGACTTACCGCACCTTCGCATCTGCCGTCAGCGCCTACGACCATAACTGGACGCATACGCAGCGCATGAATGTCAGCCCTTAAGCAAAAAAGGCCCGCCGGGACAAGCCTGGCGGGCCTTTTTCATCGCTTGCTTAGTTGCTGCCGCCCAGTTGCTCCAGCTTGGCGGCCCACTTTTTCGATTCATCGAGATTGCGAGCGGTACCCACGCCGTTCTCAAGCAGGTAGACCAGCTTGCGGATCGCGGTGACTTCGCCCTGTTCTGCAGCCTGGCGATAGTAGACTGCGGCCTGGCTGTAGTCTTTCTTGACGCCCTGGCCCATCCAATACATGCCGGCCAGCCTTACCTGCGCCTGGGCGCTACCCAGCTTTGCCGCCTGCTGGTAGACGATTGCAGCCTGTGGCAGATCAACCGGACCTCCTTTGCCCAGGTCGAGCATTACGGCGAGGTTGGTGGCGGCGTCCTTGTTGTCCTGCGCCGCGGCTTTGGTGAACCATGCGCGCGCCTGGACCAGGTCCTGTGCCACGCCATCGCCGCTGGAGTACAGCAGGCCTGCGTAGAACTGCGCCATCGCATGGCCTTGCTCCGCGGCTTTCAGGTACCACTCCAGCGCCTGCGCCGGATCCTTCGGCACCGTATTACCGGTGTGGTAGGCCACAGCCAGGTCGTACTGGGCGTTGGCGTCACCGGCCACCGCACGCTTGCGGATCGGCGCCAGCGGGCCAGCCGCCTGGCGCTCCATCGCAGCGATCAGGGTCAGTGCTTCCTGCGCATTCTTGCTGCCTGCTGCCGCGGCCTTCTGGTACCACTGCTTTGCCTGCGCCTGGTCGGCTGGAACGCCCTTGCCTTCGAGGTACATGCCGGCCACCTGCTCAATCGCGCCCACGTCGTTCTGCTCGATCGCCTTGCGCAGCAGGGCCAAAGCGCCGGCACCGTCCTGCCTGGTGCCACGGCCCGCGGCCATCAGACCCGCCAGCTGGCGCATCGAAGGAACGTGGCCCTGGTCGACGGCGCGCGTGTACCACTTCACCGCCTCAGCGTCGTTCTGGTCAGTACCCTGGCCTCGCTCATACATCATGCCGAGGTTGAACTGCACATTGGGATCGTTGCTGCGCGAGGCCTGCTCGAAGAAACCGCGGAAAGCACGCGCGTAATTGCCTTTTGCGTACTCTTCGTTAGGGGTGCGGGAAAATGCCTGCGCATGTGCAAATTGCACGGGGAAGTGCAGACAAGCCAGGAGTGCTACGTACCGAAACTTCGACGCCATATTATGTTGCTTGCTAGGTGGAAAATATAAATTATATAAACTTTATATTTCGCAACATAATATAAATGAAAACGATGATGCTTTCACGCAACACCGCTGACCAAGGGTTGGGTTCAAGGCCTTTGACGTTCGCCGAAGATCAACAGCGCACACCCAACACCACCAGCCCGCGCGCAGACTGGGTCTGACCCTGCGGGTCAGACCCGGGTTTACCGGGTTTAGAAAAGCAAAAAGCCCGCTGGCACATGCCTAGCGGGCTTTTCTAATAAGAGCCTGACGATAACCTACTTTCACACTGGTTGCAGCACTATCATCGGCGCAGAGTCGTTTCAC
>JBCNOP010000050.1:0-27693 GCA_039593775.1 Pseudoduganella sp. | reverse complement strand
CCGGCCAGCTGCCGCTGGAAGCCTCGGTCGCGGCCTATGCCCGCGGATCCGAACTGGTGAAATTCTGTGCCGGGCAGCTCGACAAGGTCGAAGCCCAGGTGAAGGTACTGGAAGGCGATATGCTCAAGCCTTTCGCCGAAGGCGAGGAGGCAGCCCAATGAGCGCATCGTTCCACGACTGGATGAAGACCATCCAGGCCGGCATGGAGCAGGACCTGTCCTCCTACCTGCCTGCCGAAGATGTCGTACCGACCAAGCTGCATGCCGCCATGCGCTATGCCGTGCTCGATGGCGGCAAGCGCGTGCGCCCGCTGCTGGTGCATGCCGCCGGTGCGCTGTTCGGCGCCGATGCGCAGGCCCTGAGCCGCGCTGCCGCCGCCTTGGAAATGATCCACGCCTATTCGCTGGTGCATGACGACATGCCCTGCATGGACGACGATGCGCTGCGCCGCGGCAAGCCGACCGTGCACGTGGCTTATGACGAAGCCACTGCGCTGCTGGTGGGCGATGCGCTGCAGGCGCAAGCCTTCGGCGTGCTGGCCGGCGTGGAATCGGTGCCGCCGCAACGCCTGGTCGGCATGCTGCGCCTGCTGGCCGATGCTGCCGGTTCGGCCGGCATGTGCGGCGGCCAGGCCATCGACCTCGATAGCGTGGGCATCAGCCTGACGCTGGAGCAGCTGGAGCGCATGCATCAGCTGAAGACCGGTGCGCTGCTGCGCGCCTCCGTCGTGCTGGGCGCGATGGCGGGCAAGGATTTGACGGAAGCCGAGCTGACGGCGCTGCACGATTATTCGCGCGCCATCGGCCTGGCCTTCCAGGTGGTGGACGATGTGCTCGACGCGACGGCCGATTCGGCCACGCTGGGCAAGACGGCTGGCAAGGACGCGGCGGACAACAAGCCGACTTACGTATCCATCCTCGGCCTGGAACCATCGATCGCCCTGGCGGAAAAACTGCGGCAGGATGCGCACGCTGCGCTGGCGCCGTTCGGAGAACAAGCTCTGCGCCTGCGTGAACTCGCGGACCTGATCGTGCAGAGGAAAGCTTAAAAATGAAACTGCTTGACACCATCAATAACCCGGCCGACCTGCGCAAGCTGGGCCGCCACCAGCTGACGCCACTGGCCGAAGAACTGCGCAGCTTCCTGCTCGATTCCGTGTCCAAGACCGGCGGCCACCTGTCGTCCAACCTGGGCACG
Source organism: Pseudoduganella sp. (assembly GCA_039593775.1). Lineage (GTDB taxonomy): Bacteria > Pseudomonadota > Gammaproteobacteria > Burkholderiales > Burkholderiaceae_D > Rugamonas. Next base: position 26,496 of record JBCNOP010000050.1, on the reverse strand, counting down.
GTGGAACTGACCGTCGCGCTGCACTATGTATTCAACACGCCGCAAGACCGCATCGTGTGGGACGTGGGCCACCAGACTTATTCGCACAAAATCCTGACCGGCCGCCGCGAGCAGTTCCATACGCTGCGCCAGCTGAATGGCATTTCCGGCTTCCCGCGCCGCGTGGAATCGGAGTACGACACTTTCGGCACCGCGCACTCGTCGACCTCGATCTCCGCTGCGCTGGGCATGGCCCTTGGCGCCAAGATCAAGGGCGAACACCGCCATTCGATCGCCGTGATCGGCGATGGCTCCATGACCGCGGGCATGGCGTTTGAAGCGTTGAACAACGCCGGCGTGGAAAAGGATTGCAACCTGCTGGTGATCCTGAACGACAACGATATGTCGATCTCGCCGCCGGTCGGTGCACTGAACCGCTACCTGGCGCGCCTGATGTCGGGCCAGTTCTACGCCGCCTCCAAGGACATCGCCAAGTCGGTGCTGCCTGCGCCGCTGCTGGAAGTGGCGCGCCGCCTGGAAGAGCACGCAAAAGGCATGGTGGTTCCTGCCACCATGTTCGAAGAACTGGGCTTCAACTACATCGGCCCGATCGACGGCCACGACCTCAATTCGCTGATCCCGACGCTGGAGAACATCAAGCAGCTCAAGGGCCCGCAATTCCTGCACGTGGTGACCAAGAAAGGCCAGGGCTACAAGCTGGCCGAGGCCGAGCCTGTCCTGTACCACGGCACCCCTAAGTTCAACCCGGCCGAAGGCATCAAGCCGCCGCTGGCGCCGTCCAAGAAAACCTATACAGAAGTGTTCGGCGACTGGCTGTGCGACATGGCCAAGGCCGACAAGCGCCTGGTCGGCATTACGCCTGCCATGCGTGAAGGCTCGGGCATGGTGCGCTTCGATAAAGAGTACCCGGACCGCTACTTCGACGTCGGTATCGCCGAGCAGCACGCGGTGACCTTCGGCGCAGGCCTGGCTTGCGAAGGCCTGAAACCGGTCGTGGCGATCTACTCGACCTTCCTGCAGCGCGGCTACGACCAGCTGATCCACGACGTTGCGCTGCAAGACCTGGACGTGACCTTTGCGCTGGACCGCGCAGGCCTGGTGGGCGCCGACGGCGCTACCCATGCCGGCAATTACGACCTGGCCTACCTGCGCTGCATCCCGAACATGGTGGTGATGGCGCCGTCCGACGAGAACGAATGCCGCCAGATGCTGTCGACCGGCTACCACTATCCAGGCCCGGCAGCCGTGCGTTATCCGCGTGGCGCCGGGATCGGCGCGACCATCTCGCAGGAGTTGACCACGCTGCCGATCGGCAAAGGCGAAATCCGCCGCAAGGGCCAGAAGATTGCGATCCTGGCCTTCGGCTCGATGGTGGCGCCAGCGATGGGCGCGGCCGACCTGCTGAATGCGACCGTGGCGAATATGCGCTTCGTGAAGCCGCTGGACGTGGAACTGGTCAAGCAGCTCGCTGCCGACCACGATTTCCTGGTGACGGTGGAAGAGGGCTGCATCATGGGCGGTGCCGGCGCAGCAGTGGCGGAAGCCCTGTCAGCCGAAGGCATCACCAAGCCGATCCAGATGCTTGGCCTGCCGGACAAATTCATCGACCACGGCGATCCGGCCAAGCTGCTGGCGCTGGTGGGCCTGGATGCTGCCGGCATCGCAGCCTCGATCAAGGGCCGCTTCGGTGACGAACCCCGGCTGGTTGTGAACAACGGCTGACATATCAACAGCTGACCTGCCAAACGGCGCCCGTCAAGGCGCCGTTTTTCTTTTTTGCTGCTCAGTCGCTTAGGCGCATCATGTGACAATGCGCGTATTTCTTGGCGGAGCGCTTGCCTATACTGGGCAAGTCCCCGGCTCACGATATGCCGCAGCCATGCAAACCTTGCACCTTGAACTGCAGGAAGGCTTCGATGATGATCGTGTCGTCGCGCGCTTGAATGGCGTGGAATTCCTGAGCCTGGACCACGTAACCACACGCATGCAAACGGGCTTTGCCGCCGCTGGCAGCACGCAAGCCGCTGACGGAAAAGCCGTGCTGGAAGTGTCGCTGCCCGCTTCAGGGCAACAGGCAAGCACCGAAATCAACCTTATACAAACCTTGTGGGCCGGCGTCAATGTCGGTCCAGGCAAGGCTATCCAATTCAGGATTTCGCAAGCACCGTTCGGTTACGTGTAGGGCGCGCGCTGGCCCGCGGCGGCCAGTACTTTCTGAAAAGGAGACATCATGCGTGTTCAAGACACTCCGGCCGGAGTCATGCAGCCCGCCACCCTGGCGGAACCGGCCGAGCAGGAAACTATCGAAGCGCTGGATTTGCCCATCTCGATCCCGCCATTGCTGGTGACGGCGAGCGGCCTGTATTTGTGGAATGCCTCGGTGCCGCTGCCGGCCACCGCCAGCAAGCTGGCGCTGGACGACAGCGGCCCGACGGACCAGCTGGACATCGTATTCCCGCTCACTTCCGAGCGGCTCTGCCTCGACATTGACGGGCGCTATCCGCAAATGACGGCCAGCGGCACCATCACACGCCTGTTGAGCCAACAGACGCACTGGATTGCCAAATTGAAGGCCGGTCCCAATCCCAACCAGTACCTGGGCTCGATCTGGTACAAGGATGGCAACGTAGCGGCCTTCCCGTATACGAACGTCGAAATCCTGGTCACGACCAGTATCTTCCCCAGCCTGCGCAAAGCCGTGGCCATCTTCACCGGCGGCGGTGCGGCCAAGCGCGTGCGCGGCTACCAGTATGAATCGCCGTACTTCCACCCGGTCCAGTTTGAGTTTGACTGCACCACCGATGCCAAGCCAGTGTTCGCGATCCAGACACATGCCCATCCGAACCGGCCGGCCAGCCTGCCGAATGAAACCCTGACCCTGCAAAAGGTTTACCAGCGTGCCGGCTTTGACGTCACCACTTCGCCTTCACCGAGCATCGTACCGCTGGCCGGCGCCGGCGCCAACGGCAAGTGGAGCGACCAGGAAATGCACGATGCCATGCAAGTCTACTGGTCGAAGTTCGCCAACAAGGCGCAATGGGCGTTGTGGACTTTCTTCGCCGCCCAGCACGAACAGGGAAGCAGCCTGGGTGGCATCATGTTCGACGATATCGGCCCCAACCACCGCCAGGGAACGGCCATCTTCACCAATTCCTTCATTACCGTGCCGCCCGTCGGCGACCCGAATCCGGCAGCCTGGATCAACCGCATGGTGTTCTGGACCGCTGCGCACGAAATGGGCCACGCCTTCAACCTGGCGCACTCCTGGCAGAAAGCGATGGGCGTGCCATGGATTCCCGGCCTGGGCAATGAGCCCGAAGCGCGCAGCTTCATGAACTATCCCTACAGCGTGGCAGGCGGCCAGACTGCTTTCTTCAGCAACTTCCAGTTCCGCTTCAGCGACCAGGAACTGCTGTTCCTGCGCCATGCGCCGGCGCGCTATGTCCAGATGGGCAATGCGGCCTGGTTCGACCACCACGGCTTCGAGCAGGCACGTGTGCTGCCCGAACCCACCTTCAAGCTGGAAGCGCGGGTCAACCGTGCCGAGGCCCGTTTCGATTTCCTGGAACCGATCACGCTGGACCTGAAGCTGACCAACACCAGCAGCCAGCCACAGCTCATCGATGACAAGATCCTGGAAGAACTCGAGCACATGACTGTGATCATCAAGAAGGACGGCAAGGAAGCTCGCAGCTTCCATCCTTATGCCAACCGCTGCTGGGAAGAGAAAAAGCGCGTGCTCAACCCCGGCCAGGCGACCTACCAGTCGCTGTTCATTTCAGCTGGCCGCAACGGCTGGGATATTTCGGAGCCAGGCCGCTATACGGTCCAGCTCTGCATTCACCTGGAGGCAGAGGACATCGTCTCGCCGCCGCTGCAATTGCGCATCTCTCCGCCACGCAGCTACGACGAGGAATACCTGGCGCAGGACCTGCTCACCGACGAGGTGGGACGCATCCTCAGCTTCGATGGCAGCCGCGTGCTGGGTTCCGGCCTGGATACCCTGAACACCCTGGTTGAACAGCTGCCTGACTCGCGCGCGGCGCTGCATGCGAAAGTGGCGCTGGCGTCTCCGCTGGTACGCGATGGCAAATCGCTCGACATGTCCCGGCTTCCCGACGGACAGCTTGTGTCAGCGCGCGATGCCCAGGCTACGCTGCTGGTTCAGCGCGCCGACTTTGGCGCCGGGGCGCGCCTGTTCAAGGAAGCGTTGCTGGCCAGGCCGCAGCTGGCGGCGGAAACGCTGTCGCACTTCGACTACCACTATTACGTCGATCGCTTCAGCGATGCGCTGGAAGAGCAGGGGCGGCAGGATGAAGCCGCCGATGCCCAATCGACCCTGCTGCACACTCTGCAGCAACGGAAGGTGATCCAGCCGGTGCTGGAAAGCATCCGGCTGCGCGAGCGCGATCTGCGCGGAGGAAACTAAGCTGCCGTGCGCCGCAACGCCAGGGGCTGGAAACGGCCATCTGGCGCCCGGCGCCCTAGGGGAGTCGGGCTACGCGCAGGGTCGGTGCTTCCTTGTCGCGAGCATCGAGCGTGAAGGCGTAGCGGCCCGCGCTTTCCACTTTCAGGCGCAGTCGCTTGCCCGGTTTTGCCAGCGGCACGGCGACGCCGTCTTCAAGCTGTTGTTCGGGCGCCGGCGCGCCTAGGCTGATTGCTGCCAGGCCGCGGGTGCCGATTCTGAACGAATGCGAGCCTTTGCCCAGGTCGAGTTCCGTTGCATAGACGCCTTCCTCGATCTTGCGCAGCGGGTTGCGCGCAGCCCAGTCGCTCATTGAGCCGACCACGAAGAGGGTTTGCAGCCAGGGGTTGGCTTTCTCCTCAGGGGTCAATTCAGGAGCGTAATGCAGTTCGATGCGTGCATCGTTCGACCAATCGCTTTCGCCGATTGGTGCGCGGAAGCTGAAGTCGCTGGTATCGATCTTTTCCCGGCGCTCGCCATCGACGATTTCTGCGCTCACCAGTGGACGCTCGCTGCGGAAGGCAAATCTCACCTTCTTTTTGTCGAAGCTCATGTCACACCAGTTGGTCGTCATGGCGACTGTATTGACGAAGAGCTTCAACATAAGGCCCATCTCCTTCTTGGCGATGGCGATCATTACCTGGCATTCCAGACGCAAGTCGCCCAGGCGGCGGATATTTTCCGGCAGGCCTGGCGTGCGGATGTCCGGGTAGCCTTTCAGCTCGCCCTTCCTTCGGTTCAGAACCAGGTCGGCGTCGTCGTCGATTGCGGATTGCACGCGTGGCACGGCGAAGGTGCCGTCTTGTGCGATGGGGACAGGGATTGGATCGCCGTTGCCGACGATGCGCAGGTAGAGGGCCTCTCCCGCCGGCTGCTCCTGGCCCGCGCGAGGCGACAGCCGGAAGTGCAGCTCCGGTACCGTGGGCGCCAGCGCATGATGCTCCTCAAATGCATCCAGCCCGGCCACCACGGCGCGGTAGGACTTCATATCCGGGTTCTTAACGCCCTGCACCTCGACGCTCGGCGTCGTGTCCTGGGCGACCGCACCACCGGCTGCAGCAAACGCCAGCGCAATGGCAAAAACACATTGTTGAATTTTTCGCATCTGCTCAGTCTAACAAATTTCATCAAGGCTTGTGCTGGGCGCGAGGCTGGCCTAAATTGGTATAAATAGTTTATTCCAATAGGAGTCCGCTATGCGCTTCCTGGCTTTTGTGTTGCTGGCGCTGGCCTCGCAGGCATTTGCACAAGTTCCTGATTCCGGCCGCTGGCAAGAGCTGCGTTTTCCGGCGGAGGAGGTAGGGCAGCGCTCCGAGGACCATTACATCGAGCAGACTGTGGCGCTTGCCGCCGCGGGCCGGCTTGACGGTGACAAGGCTTTGCTCGCCCGGGCGAGGCGCATTGCCGAAAGATTGGTGGGTGCCGCGACCATGCTGAAGCCCGATGCCGCTGGCTGGCCGTGGGAACTGCATGTCACCGATGATCCGGCAGTGGAGGCAGAAAGCCAGGCAGGAGGCAAGCTGCTGGTCGGCAGCCATTTTATCTATCGCCTGAAGCTGGACGATGGCGAACTGGCTGTGTTGCTGGCACATGAAATCGCACATGTCATCTCGGAGCATGGACGCGAAACGCTGTCGGAAGCGCTGCTCGACGCCAGGCGCGAATTGCCGCTTGAGGTGGTCGAAGAGCGGCTTGCCTCCGACCTTCCCCTGCAGTTTCGCTTGTCCAAGCTGTCGGCGATCCAGGAACGCGAGGCGGACCAGCTAGGCATATTGATAGCCCACCGTGCCGGCTGGCCATGCTCGGCCGTTTTGAGCTTCTACGGTAAGCTGGCCACCGACTCCAGGGGGCCCGCTTTGTTCGCAAGTCACCCCAGCGGAGCCACCCGCCTCAGCCTCGCTAAAGGCATGTCGCGCCTACTTGGCGACTAGCGCGGCCGCGCGGGCCATTTCTGCGTAGCCGGCGTCGCTCGGGTGCAGGTGGTCGCCGGAATCGAACTCGGGGCGCAGGCGGGACGGGTGTACCGGGTCGCGCAGCAGTAGCTCGAAATCGATGGTGCCGTCAAATTCGCCGCTGTGGCGTATCCATTCGTTCACTTCGCGGCGCACGAGGTCTTTGGCGGGCGAGTAGTGGCCGGCGTAGGGCGTGCCTTGCAGGGCGCCTTCGAACGGAAGGAGCGTGCCGCCGATGATGCGCACCTGGCGTGCGCGGGATGCGGCGATCAGCTTGCGGTAGCCGGCGATCATTTCGCTTGCCATGGCTGGCGGCTCGTTCGGGGCGAAAGCGCTGCCAGGCCAGCCGATGTCGTTGATGCCCAGCAGGACAATCACTGTGTCCACGCCCGGCTGCGACAGCACATCCTGCTCGAAACGCGCCGCCGCCTTCTCTCCCATGCCATCCGACAGCAGCCGCGCGCCGGATATGCCGGCGTTGACTACGGCGGTCCCGCTGGCACGCTCGGCCAACTGGTCGGGCCAGCGGAGGTTGCGGTCGGGCGTGGAGCCGTTGCCGTCGGTGATTGAATCGCCGAAGGCGACGACCGTGCGATGCGCGGGGCCAGCCACTTGCACGGCGCTCAGGAAAGCGCGGCCCGTCAGCGCTTGCGCTTTCGGCAGCGAGGTGGCGGCGCCCAGGTTGCCGGGAGCGGCAAATGCTGTCTGCTGCGCGCCCCAATGGAAGGTCGTTAGCGGAGCGCGCTGCGGCAGCCAGGTCGAAATTGAGAGGCGCTGGCGGGCGGATACCTGCAAGGGCGCGGCGTCGCTCGTGACCGACTGGCCCGGAGCGATCGTCACCCCGGGCATGCCGCCAAAAGTCAGCTGCACGCCTGCGCCATCTTGCAGCGCTGACGCCGCACGCGACGGCTCGTCAAGCGTCGGCGCCAGCCGTGCCTCGCCGATCACGAGCGGTGCGCTGCCGTAGCGGTTGGAATAGGTGACGCGTACTTGCTCGCCACCGACGCTGGTGCGCACGACTTCGCGCACGGTTTGCGCTTCAAGTGCCGGCGGCATCATGGTGGGCAAGGCGAAGCCGGCGCCCCAGGTGGGCATCGGTGCGGCGTACCAGGTGGTGCGCCATTCGGCCGCATGGACGGCGGTTGCTGCCAGCAAGGCCGCCAGGGAAAAGGTCAGGCGTTTCATGAAGGTCTCCAGGTAGGTTCGGGTGGAGACATCCTCGTTTATTCTTGAGGCGACTGGTAGACAAGAAAATCGACTATAGTTAAGTCCAAAATGGAATGACTATGGACACCCTGCGCTCCCTGCAATGCTTCGTGCGCGCCGTCGAACTGGGCAGCCTGTCTGCCGTCGCGCGCGAACAGCTCACCACACAATCGAACATCAGCAAAATCGCCGCGGCGCTGGAGGACGACCTGGGCGTGCGGCTGCTCGAGCGCAGCACCGCCAGCCTGTCGCCCACCATGCCCGGACGCCGTTTTTATGAACGTGCCCGCGGCCTGTTGGAAGAATATGCCGACGCGGTGGCCGATGTGCGCGGTGAAACTGCCGCCGCCAGCGGCCTGCTGCGCATCAATGCTCCGGTGGCGTTGGGTCAGTTCTGCCTCAACGGCTATGTGCAGGACTTCCTGCAACAATACCCCGGCATGGAGGTGGAGCTGATCCTGAACGACCGCATGGTGGACCTGGTGGAGGAAGGCGTCGACATCGCGGTACGCCTGGGCAGTGATTTACCGCCGAATGTAATCGCACGCCGCGTTGGGGCCTCGCCACGCTTGCTGGTTGCTGCGCCGGCTTACCTGAAGGCGCATGGCACGCCGCAAACGCCCGCGCAACTGGCCGAACACGATTACATCCGTTTCGCCTGGTCGAGTACAGGCGACAAACTTGAACTATCGGATGGGGAGCAAAGGGTAACAGTCGCCACACATGGCCGTTACCGCGTCAACAACGCGCTGGCAATCCGCGACACACTGGCTGCGGGAGGGGGCATCGGCCTGTGCCCGGAATGGCTGGTGCACGACCTGCTTGCCCAGCGTAAGCTGCGCCCCGTGCTGCGCGGCTGGCAAGGGCAGGAGCAGGAGCTGAACCTGCTGTACCCCAGCCGCCGCTACTTACCGCACCGGGTGCGGCTCATGCTCGATTACCTGCAGCAGCGTTTTGCCGCGCAGGCAGGGTTCTAGCCGCGCTTGCGGTCGTGGTGCCACAGCACGTCGCTCCCGCCGGCAAAGCGGTTCAGCACACGCGCCAGCACGAACATCAGGTCCGACAGGCGGTTCACGTATTGGCGCGGAAAGTCGTGGATGGTTTCCGTCTTGCCCAGCGTGACAATGGCGCGTTCGGCGCGGCGGCACACGGTGCGGCAGACATGCGACACCGCCGCCGCGCGCGAGCCGGCCGGCAGGATGAATTCCGTCAGCGCCGGCAGCGTGGCGTTGTACTTGGCCAGCAGCGCATCCAGGCGCTCGACGTGTTCCTCCTTGATCATCTGGTAGCCCGGGATGCACAGCTCTCCGCCCAGGTCGAACAGGTCGTGCTGGATCGAGACGAGCTCCTCGCGCATTTCGTCCGGCAGCGGTTCGGCCAGCAGCACGCCCAGGTTGGAGTTCAGCTCATCCACTTCGCCGATGGCCTGGATGCGCACATTGTCCTTGTCCACGCGCGAGCCGTCGCCCAGGCCGGTGGTGCCTTTGTCGCCGGTGCGGGTGGCGATTTTCGAAAGTCGGTTACCCATTGCAGCCTCACTAGTCTATAACGGTGGCAGGATACGACAAATTACCATTGGTTGGGAGGGGAATTGCGCGTACCTGCAGATTTGAACTTACAATGGATCAATGAAAAACAGCACAGCCTTCATTGCCGCCCTGCGCACGGCCCTGCCGCCGTCCAGCGTGCTGTCGGAGCAGGAGGACACCCGTCCTTACGAATGCGATGGCCTGTCGGCCTATCGACAGCTCCCCCTGGCAGTAGCGCTGCCTGCGGATGAGGCCCAGGTTCTGGCGGTGCTGAAGATCTGCCGCGAATTCAACGTCCCGATCGTTCCGCGCGGCGCAGGCACCGGCCTGTCCGGCGGCGCCATGCCGATTGCGGAAGGCCTGGTGCTGTCCACCGCGCGCATGAACCAGATCGTGCGCATGGATGCCTATGCGCGTACGGCGGTGGTGCAGCCCGGTGTGCGCAACCTGGCCATCTCCGAAGCGGCCGAGCCGTACGGCCTGTATTACGCTCCCGATCCTTCGTCGCAGATTGCCTGCACCATAGGCGGCAACGTGGCGGAAAACTCGGGCGGCGTGCACTGCCTGAAGTACGGGCTGACTGTCCACAATGTCATGCGCGTGCGCATGGCGACCATCGAGGGCGACGTGGTGGAATTGGGCAGCGAGGCCCTGGATGCGCCCGGACTGGAACTGCTGGCCGCTTTCGTCGGCTCGGAGGGTATGCTGGGCATCGTGACCGAAGTCACCGTAAAACTGATCCCCAAGCCTGCCAGCGCGCGCGTCATCATGGCGTCCTTCAACGAAGTGGCCGCGAGCTGCAGCGCAGTGGCGGACGTGATCGCTGCAGGCATCATTCCGGCCGGGCTGGAAATGATGGACCGTACTTCCTCGCGCATGGTGGAGCCTTTCGTGAAGGCGGGCTACGATACCGATGCAGCAGCCATCCTGCTGTGCGAAGCCGATGGCACAGTCGACGAAGTCGAGGAAGAAATCGCCCGCATGACGGCCGTGCTGCAGGCGGCCGGCGCCAGCGCGGTGCTGGTCTCGGCCACAGAATCGGAGCGCCTGAAATTCTGGTCCGGCCGCAAGAACGCTTTCCCGGCAGCGGGGCGCATTTCGCCGGACTACTACTGCATGGACGGCACCATCCCGCGCAAGCAACTGGCGCGCGTGCTGCTGGGCATTGAACAGATGGAGGCGAAGTACGGCCTGCGCTGCGCCAACGTATTCCATGCCGGCGACGGCAACCTGCACCCGCTGATCCTGTTCGATGCCAACCAGCCCGACGAACTGCAGCGCGCGGAAGCTTTCGGCGCCGAGATCCTGGCGCTGTGCGTGGAAGTGGGCGGCACCATCACCGGCGAGCATGGCGTAGGGATCGAGAAGATCGATTCCATGTGTGCGCAGTTCAGCGATGCAGAACTGGCAGCTTTCTTCGCAGTGAAGCAGGCTTTCGACCCCTTGTCGCTGCTGAATCCGAATAAAGCCATTCCAACGCTGAACCGATGCGCGGAATTCGGCAAGATGCATGTGCGTGCGGGGCGTTTGCCGTATGCCGGATTGCCGAGGTTCTGAGATGGATGCGGTCCTCGAACAATTCCGCTCCCGCATCCAATCGGCCGGTGCGGACGGCACCCGCCTGCTTCTGCGCGGTGGCGGCACGAAAGATTGGTACGGCCAGAACGTGGTGGGCGATGTCTTCGATACGCGTGAGTATGCGGGAGTGGTAGATTACGAGCCTACTGAGCTGGTCATCACGGCGCGTTGCGGCACGCCGCTGGCGGAGATCGAAGCCTTGCTGGCCAGGCATGGACAAATGCTGGCGTTCGAGCCGCCGCGCTTTGGAGCCGGTTCGACCATTGGCGGCGTGGTAGCCGGCGGCTTGTCCGGGCCGCGCCGCGCAACGGCGGGCGCCTTGCGCGATTTTGTTCTTGGCGCGCAGCTGATGGATGGCCGGGGCGAGTTGCTGTCCTTCGGTGGCCAGGTGATGAAAAATGTGGCTGGCTACGACGTATCAAGGCTGCTGGCCGGTTCGCTGGGGACGCTGGGCCTGATTACCCAGGTGTCGCTGAAGGTATTGCCGGTGCCTTTCTGCGAGGCGTCAATCCGCTTTGAGATGGATGAGATCAAGGCACTGCGCATGATGAACGAATGGGCGGGGCGGCCGCTGCCTGTGTCGGGGACTTGCTGGCATGCTGGGGTGCTGACCGTGCGGTTGTCGGGCGCCCAGGCGGCAGTGAGGGCGGCGCAGGCCGGCATGGGTGGTGAGCCGGTCGCTGACGGCGACGCGTTCTGGGCTGCCTTGCGCGACCAGAGCAATGACTTCTTTGCCAGCGCGGAGGCGGGGGCTGCGGAGCTGTGGCGGCTTTCGGTGCCGAGCATTGCCAGCGCGCTGGTCATGCGCGGCGAACAATTGATCGAGTGGGGCGGGGCACAGCGTTGGCTGCGGGTGGACCGCGGCGTGGCCGACGATATTCGCCGCGTGACGGCAGCTGCCGGTGGGCACGCCACGCGCTACCGGGTGGAGAGCGAGGACCTGGGCGCGGGAGTGGGCGCCTTTCATCCTTTGGCGCCGGCGATCGCGCGCATCCATGAACGGCTGAAAGCCGCTTTTGACCCGGCCGGCATTTTCAATCGCGGCCGCATGTACTGATATGCAAACGAACCTCGCAGATTTCATCAAGGGCACGCCGGAGGGCGACGAAGCGGAAGCGATCCTGCGCGCCTGCGTGCACTGCGGCTTTTGCACCGCCACTTGCCCGACCTACCAGCTGTTGGGTGACGAGCTGGATGGGCCGCGCGGCCGCATCTACCTGATCAAGCAGGTGCTGGAGGGGGGGCCGGTGACGGCCAGCACCCAGCTCCACCTCGACCGCTGCCTGACTTGCCGCAATTGCGAAAGCACTTGTCCGTCGGGCGTCAAGTACGGGCGCCTGGCTGACATCGGCCGCAAGGTGGTCGAGCAGCGCGTGCCGCGCAAGCTGCCGGACCGTATCAAGCGCTATGTGTTGAAAGAAGCCTTGCCGCGCCGCTGGCTGTTCGAACCCGCCTTGCGCGCGGGGCAGTTGCTCAAGCCTTTGCTTGGCAAACCTTTGCGGGACAAGCTTCCTGCGCGTGCCCCTGCGGCCGCTTGGCCCGCACGCGGGCACGTCCGCAAGATGCTGGTGCTGGAGGGCTGCGTGCAGCCTGGCATGGCGCCCAATATCAACGCGGCCACCGCGCGCGTGCTCGATACGCTGGGCGTGCAGCTCGTTGCGGCGCCGGGCGCAGGCTGCTGTGGCGCCTTGCGCTTCCACCTGAACGACCAGGAAGCGGCGCTGGATGATATGCGGCGCAATATCGATGCATGGTGGCCGTATGTGGCGCAAGGGCAGGCCGAAGCGATCGTGATGACTGCCTCCGGCTGCGGCGTGACGGTCAAAGAGTATGGCCACCTCCTGGCGCATGACAGCGCCTATGCGGCAAAGGCGGAGCGCATTTCGGCCATGACGCGCGACCTGAGTGAGATCGTGCCGGCGTTCGAGGCCGAACTGGTGCGCCACGTAAGCACACGGCAGGCGCCCAGCGATGGCGGCGCGCGGCCGGCAGTAGCGTGGCATCCGCCATGCACGCTGCAGCACGGCCAGCAGATCCGAGGCAAGGTTGAGGGACTGCTGCGCGCGATGGGCGTTGAGGTGAAGATGTGCCGCGATGCGCATTTGTGCTGCGGTTCAGCGGGCACCTATTCCCTGTTGCAGCCGGAATTGTCGCAACAGCTGCGCGACCGCAAGCTTGCCAACCTGGCCGACACCGGCGCCGAACGGATCGTCTCGGCCAACATCGGCTGCATCGGGCACCTGCAGTCCGGCACGCAAACGCCGGTTGAACACTGGATCGAACTGGTCGACCGCGCTCTGCACGGCTAGCGTCAGCGCTCGGCCCACTTGTCCATGATGCGCGTTACCTCGGGCAACTGATCGAGGAACAGGTCCACCAGCCGTGGCTCGAAATGCTGGCCGCGCTGGTCCTTCATCCAGGCGCAGGCATCCTCCAGCTTCCACGCTGCCTTGTAAGGGCGCACGGAAGTGAGCGCATCGAATACGTCGGCGACCGCGACGATGCGGCCCGCCAGAGGGATGTCCTCGCCGGCCAGACGATTGGGATAGCCGCTTCCGTCCCATTTTTCGTGGTGGGACAGCGCCACGTCGTGCGCCATCGCCAGCATGCCGCCTTCGTGCTGGCCGATGATGTGGGCGCCGATGCTGGGGTGGGTCTGCATGACGATGTATTCTTCCGTTGTCAGGCGGCCCGGCTTTTGCAGGATGCTGTCGGGGATGCCGATCTTGCCGATATCGTGCATCGGCGCCGAAATGAACAAGTCATCCGCTTCCTGCTCGTCGAAGCCGGCGGCGGCGCCGAGCAGGCGGGCGTAGTGGCTCATGCGGATCACGTGCAGTCCGGTTTCGTTGTCCTTGTATTCGGCTGCCAGGCCAAGCCGCTGCACAATGGCCAGGCGGCTGGCGCGCAATTCTTCCATGCGCACCATGGACAGGTGCAGCTTGACGCGGGCCTTGACTACGGCGGGGCTGACCGGCTTGCTGATAAAGTCCACCGCGCCGGCTTCGAAGCCATCCACCTCGTCGGTCGAATCGGTCAGGGCGGTGACGAATATGACGGGGATACTGGAGGTGGCGGGATTGGCCTTCAGCACCCGGCAGACGTCGTAGCCGGTCATCTCCGGCATCATCACGTCAAGCAGGATCAGGTCGGGCTTTTCATTGACCGCCAGTTCGATGGCGCGTGCACCATCCTTGGCAAACAGCAGCCGGTACTGGTCCTGCAGGATCTGCCGGAGCAGCTGCAGGTTGGTCGATTCGTCGTCGACGGCAAGCACGGTGGCTTGTCGGGTCATGGCGGTGTCCTTTGCGTATCCTGGCACTCGTCGAGCAAAGCTTGCAGCGCGTTGCTGGCAGCCGTAAAGTCGAAGTCGTCCAGCGCGCGCCGCAAGGCTTGCAAGCGTTCTTCGTCAATGCAGCCGCGCAGTACGGCCGACAGGGCTGCCAGCTGCTGCTGGTCGAAACTGCCGCGCTCCAGCGATTGCATCATGGCGCTGCCCAGCGCCCGCACTTGCTCGACGTCGAGCGGCGCTGCCGGGGCGGTCACCCGTCCGGCAGTCGATTTTGCAGTGGCTTCGCTGCGAACATCGTCCTGTGCCCACACGGCCGCCAGTGCATCGGACAGGCGCTGTGTTGCCTGGTCCAGCAACTCCGGTAGTGCCGCGCGGCTGTCCTGTGCCTGCAGGCCCCCTTCCAGCCGCCACAGCGCATCCGCCAATTGTTCCATGCCAAGGTTGGCGGCGGCGCCACGCAGGCGGTGCGCCAGCGCTGCGCAGGGAGCGTGCTGTCCGCCTGTGAAGGCGGAGCGCAGCTCTTTTTCGGCGCCTTCGTGGTCGTGCGCGAAGCGCCGCAAGGCGCGCTGGTAGGCTTCACGCTGGCCGGCCCAGCGCGCCAGGCCTTTGTCTGCATTCAGCACCTGGCCGCGCGCCGGTGCCGTGGCAGGCGACGGCGCGAGCTGCGGGGTGCCGGCCGGCATGCCAAGCACCCGCGCCAGTTCCTGCGTCAGCACGGCAACGTCCACCGGCTTGGTGGTGAAGCCGTCCATCCCCGCTTCACGCGTGGCATCGCGGTCGCGCTCCAGCACGCTGGCCGTCATGGCAATGACAGGGATTCGCTTGCGGCCGTTCGCCGCTTCGTCGGCACGGATGCGGCGCGTGGCTTCCAGGCCGTCCATGCCGGGCATCTGCACGTCCATCAGGATGGCATCGAATTGCGCTTCCGACGCCAGTTGCGCCGCCATGGCGCCATCGCTGGCGCCGGTCACCGTGTGGCCGAGCTTGGCCAGCAACAGCATCAGGACCTCCAGGTTTTGCGGCACGTCGTCGGCAGCCAGGAGATGCATTGGCGGCAGCAAGGTTGGCGCCAGCGCGCTGCGCACAGCCTCGTCGCGTGCTGCCAGCAGCGGCAGCATGACGTGGAAGGTGCTGCCTTGTCCCTGCGAGCTTTCCGCCCACAGGCGGCCGCCCATCAGTTCTACCAGTTGCTTGCAGATGGTGGTGCCAAGCCCGGTGC
Organism: Pseudoduganella sp.; assembly: GCA_039593775.1. Lineage (GTDB taxonomy): Bacteria > Pseudomonadota > Gammaproteobacteria > Burkholderiales > Burkholderiaceae_D > Rugamonas. The sequence goes on along the minus strand of JBCNOP010000050.1, from coordinate 11,255 downwards.
CGCCAAAACGGCGGTTCATCGAGGCGTCGGCCTGTACGAAAGGTTCGAAGATGGCTGCCATGCGGTCGGGCGCGATGCCGATGCCGGTGTCGCTGATGGCGAAATGCACCATGCGCCGCTCGCCTTCCTTCTCGGAGCTGACGGCCAGCGTCACGCTGCCCTGGCTGGTGAACTTGATCGCGTTGTCCAACAGGTTTGTCAGCACTTGGCGTACGCGCAGTTCGTCGCCGTGGATCCAGTTCGGCAGGGCTGGGTCGTAGTGCAGCGACATCGACAAGCCCTTGGCCTTGGCTGCATTGCCCATGGTCGAGGACAGTTCGTCCGTCAATGCCAGCAGGCTGAAATCGTGCAGTTCCAGCTCCACCGCGCCTTTATCCAGCTTGGCGGTGTCGAGGATGGCGTTCAACAGGCGCAGCAGCGAACGGCCGGCATTGCGCACCGTGTCGAGGTGGCGCCGCTGCACTGGGGTCAGTTCGCCGTGCAGCAGCACGTCGGTGAAGCCGAGGATGGAGTTCATCGGCGTGCGGATCTCATGGCTCATATTGGCCAGGAAAGCAGCGCGTGCGGCGGCCGCCTGCTCGGCGCGCTCCTTGGCGACGCGCAGGTCCTGTTCCATCAGGCGGCGGTTGCTGATGTCGAGCACCACGCCGTCCAGCAGTTCGACTTCGCCGGTCGGGCCGAGCACCACATTGCCGTTTCCCCAGAACCAGTGGATGCTGCCGTCGCGATGGATGATGCGGTATTCCAGCGTGAACGCGCGGCGCTGCTGGACTGCATTGCGCGCCCCCTGCTGGAAGGCCGGCAGGTCGTCCGGGTGTATCAGTTCCCCGAACAGGCGCCTTGGCGGATCGCTGAGGAAGTCGGCAGCGGGATAGCCGGTCATGCTTTCAATGGCGTCGCTGACGAACACCAGCGGCCAGCCGGGCGCATTGCGGCAGCGGAAGGTGATGCCTGGGATGTTGGCGATCAGCGAACGCATTTGTTCTTCGCTGCTGCGCAACGCCTGTTCCAGGTCGCTCACATGGTGGAACAGGGCACGGTAGCGCAGCATGCCGTTGGCGAATACCACCAGCGCTGTGAGCAGCGCCGTGGTCAGGGTCACCGCCAGCGCGAGGAAACCGGCGTTGGCGATGCCGCTGGCCGGGTCGAGCGGCACGCGGCCGACGAAGCGCGCAGCCGCCATGCCGGTGTAGTGCATGCCGGAGATGGCGCAACCCATGATGAGGCCAGCCACGGCAACCGTGCCGCCTTCCCCCAGCCGGCTACGCAAGCTGCGCAGGCCCTGCAAGCCAAAGCGCACCCACAGCGCCAGGGTTGCCAGGGCAACGGCGACCACGATGGACAAGGCGAACATCCATGGGTCGTAGCGCAATTGCAGTGCCGAGCGCATGGCCGCCATGCCCGTGTAGTGCATGGCGCCAATGCCGGCGCCGACCAGGACGCCGCCCACCAGCAGGCTGCGCAAGCCAATGCGTTGGCGGCTGAGCAGTGACAGGGCGACGGTGGAGGCGGCCACGCTGGGCAGCATCGACAGCAAGGTGATGGACGGATCGTAGGAGACCGGCGTGCACAGGTTAAAGGCCAGCATGCCAATGAAGTGCATGGCCCATACGCCGCTGCCAAGGGCCAGGCTGCCGGTCACCAGCGCGGCCAGGCGCAGCATGCGCTTGCTGCTGCGCGCTGCCTGGCCGGCCATCTGCAAGCCCATGGCGGACGAAAAGCTCGCCACCAGCACCGACAGGATGACCAGTGAAGGAGTGTAAATCCCGTAAGTGAGTAACGCCGGATCAGCAGGCGGTGAAAATAGCTGGATCAAGTGGTGCTTGATCTCGCCCATGACGGCGCCCCTTCCTTATTGCGCTATCAGCTTCCTGATTTCGTCGGCCAGTTCCGCTGGCTTGGTGGTTGGCGCATAGCGGTCGTGGATGCTGCCGTCCTTGCGCACCAGGAACTTGGTGAAGTTCCACTTGATGCCTTCCGTGCCCAGGATGCCCGGCGCATTCTTTTTCAAATGCTGGTACAGCGGGTGGGCGTTGTCGCCGTTGACGTCGATCTTGGCGAACACCGGGAAGGTGACGCCGTAGTTCTTTTCGCAGAAGGCGCCGATTTCCTCCGCGTTGCCGGGCTCCTGCTGGCCGAACTGGTTGCAGGGAAAGCCCAGCACTTCGAAGGGCTGGCCGGCGAACTGCTTGTGCAGTTCTTCCAGCCCCTGGTACTGCGGCGTGAAGCCGCATTTGCTGGCCGTGTTCACGATCAGCAGCACCTTGCCCTGGTATTGCTGCAGGTCCACCGGCTGGCCCGACAGGCTGTCGGCGCTGAAGTCGTAAACCGTGGTCATCAGATGATCCCCAGGTGCTCGGTGCCGGCTGCCAGGTCGCGGTTCTTCGCTTCCTTCGATTCCAGCTTGATGGCCAGGCGCAGGTCGTTGACCGAGTCCGCGTTGCGCAGCGCATCTTCATAGGTGATCTGGCCGGCTTCGTACAGGTCGAACAGCGCCTGGTCGAAGGTCTGCATGCCCAGTTCGCGCGAGCGCTTCATCAGCTCCTTGATCTCGTGCACCTGGCCCTTGAAGATCAGGTCTGCGATCAGCGGGGAGTTCAGCATGATTTCCACTGCCACGGCGCGGCCCTTGGCATCCTTTTTCGGGATCAGGCGCTGCGAGATCATGCCCTTCAGGTTCAGCGACAAGTCCATCAGCAGCTGCTGGCGGCGTTCTTCCGGGAAGAAGTTGATGATACGGTCCAGCGCCTGGTTGGAACTGTTGGCGTGCAGGGTGGCCAGGGCCAGGTGGCCGGTTTCGGCGAAAGCGATCGCGTGGTCCATGGTCTGGCGGTCGCGGATCTCACCGATCTGGATCACGTCCGGCGCCTGGCGCAGGGTGTTCTTCAGCGCCACTTCCCAGTCTTCGGTGTCGACGCCCACTTCGCGCTGCGTGATGATGCAGTTGCGGTGCGGGTGCACGAATTCGACCGGGTCTTCGATGGTGATGATGTGGCCGTAGCTGTTGGCATTGCGGTGGCCCACCATGGCCGCCAGGGTGGTCGATTTACCGGAACCGGTAGCGCCGACCATGATCACCAGGCCGCGCTTGGACATGATCACGTCCTTCAGCACTGGCGGCAGGCCCAGTTCGTCGAACTCAGGGATCGAGCTGTTAATGGTACGCAGCACCATGCCGACGGAGCTCATTTGCACGAAAGCCGAGACACGGAAGCGTCCCAGGTCGCCCGGGCTGATCGCGAAGTTGGCTTCCTTGGTCTGTTCGAAGGAAGCGGTCTGCTTGTCGTTCATGATCGAACGGGCCAGGTCGGCCGTGTGGGCGGGCGTCAGCGCCTGCGCCGACACAGGCGTCATCTTGCCGTCGATCTTGATGGCCGGCGGGAAGCCGGCGGTGATGAATAAGTCGGAGCCCTTCTTGCTGACCATCAGGCGCAGCAAGTCGAACATGAATTTTGAAGCCTGGTCGCGTTCCATGATTAGCCTGGGAAGTTTTCTGGGATCTTGGCGGCAGCGCGCGCTGCGGCCGGGGAGATCATGTTGCGACGGATCAGGTCCGTCAGGTTCTGGTCCAGCGTCTGCATGCCGACGTTGTTGCCGGTCTGGATCGAGGAATACATCTGCGCGATCTTGGCTTCGCGGATCAGGTTACGGATAGCCGGGGTGCCGATCATGATTTCGTGCGCGGCGACGCGGCCCGAGCCGTCCTTGGTCTTCAGCAGGGTTTGCGAAATGACGGCCTGCAGCGACTCGGACAGCATGGCGCGTACCATTTCCTTTTCTTCGGCCGGGAACACGTCGATGATACGGTCGATGGTTTTCGCGGCCGAGGAGGTGTGCAGGGTGCCGAACACCAGGTGGCCGGTTTCCGCCGCCGACAGCGCCAGGCGGATGGTTTCCAGGTCTCGCAATTCGCCCACCAGGATCGCGTCCGGGTCTTCACGCAGCGCCGAGCGCAGCGCATTATTGAACGACAGCGTGTGCGGTCCTACTTCGCGCTGGTTGATCAGGCACTTTTTCGATTCGTGCACGAATTCGATCGGGTCCTCGATGGTCAGGATGTGGCCGTACTCGTTTTCGTTGAGGTGGTTGATCATCGCTGCCAGCGTGGTCGATTTGCCGGAGCCGGTCGGGCCGGTCACCAGCACCAGGCCGCGCGGCTTCAGTGCGAAGTCGGCGAAGATGCGCGGTGCGTTCAGTTCTTCCAGCGAGAGGATCTTGGAAGGAATGGTACGCAGCACGGCTGCGGCGCCGCGCTCCTGGTTGTAGGCGTTGACGCGGAAACGCGCCAGGCCCGGAATGGCGAACGAGAAGTCGCATTCCAGCATCTCTTCATATGCCTTGCGCTGGCCGTCGTTCATGATGTCATAGATCATGCCGTGCACGTCTTTGTGCTCCAGCGGCGGCAAGTTGATGCGGCGCACGTCGCCGTGCACGCGGATCATCGGCGGCAAGCCTGCTGACAGGTGCAAGTCGGATGCCTTGTTCTTGACGGAGAATGCGAGAAGTTCGGAAATGTCCATTTATAATCCCTGTGCTTTTTCAATAGCCAAAAAAGCTTGGCCCTGTCTCATTCGATTATGTCCACAATAGCCCACAACTTGCAAGTTGTTACTGAAGCAATTAACGTTGCCGCGCGCGAAGCGCGGCGCGCGCCCAACGAAGTGCAGCTGCTGGCCGTCTCCAAGACCTTCCCGGCACAGGCAGTTTTCGAGGCGGTGCTGGCGGGGCAGCGTGCTTTCGGTGAAAACTATGTGCAGGAAGGCGTGGACAAAATCCACGAATTGGCAAGAATGCGCGGTTGCACGCCGTTGGAATGGCATTTTATTGGACCAATCCAGAGCAATAAGACGCGTCTTATAGCCGAAAACTTCGATTGGGTGCACACGATTGAACGCGAGAAGATCGCGCAACGCCTGAGCGAGCAGCGGCCCGAGGGTCTGCACCCGATGCAGGTGTGCATCCAGGTCAATACCAGCGGGGAAGCCAGCAAAAGTGGCGTGCTGCCCGCCGACGCCGCAGCGCTGGCCCGTACCGTGGCTGCGCTGCCGCGCCTTGTCTTGCGCGGCCTGATGTCCATTCCTGAGCCGGAAGACGATTTCGACAAGCAGTGCGCCGCTTTCCGCGTGCTGCGTGAACTCTACGAACAATTGCGGGCCGAGGGCATTGCGCTCGACACGCTGTCGATGGGCATGTCGGCCGATATGCGCGCTGCCATCCATGAAGGCGCGACCATCGTGCGCGTCGGCAGCGCCATTTTCGGCGCCCGCGACTATAACAAAGGATGACGTGATGAAGATTGCATTCATTGGCGGCGGCAATATGGCCGCGGCGCTGATCGCCGGCCTGGCCGGCAAGCTGACCCCGGGCGCCAATATCCATGTGGTGGATCCGAACCCGGCGTCGCTGGAATCGCTGCAGCGCCAATACGGCGTGACCGTTGCTACCGCTGCGGGCGAAGGCGGCGGCGCCGCCGTCGCTGCTGCGGAAGTCCTGGTGCTGGCGGTCAAGCCACAGGTGATGCATGAAGTGACGGCGCAGTTGCTGCCGCTGCTGCAGACCGCGCAAGCGGCGGGCCGCAGCCCGCTGGTGCTGTCGATTGCCGCCGGCATCCGTGCTGCCGATCTGTCGCGCTGGCTGGGCGGCTACCAGGCCATCGTGCGCACCATGCCGAATACCCCGGCCCTGATCGGCATGGGCGTAACCGGCATGGTGGCGTCGCCCGGTGTCAGCGCCCAGCAGCGCGAAGCGGCCGACCAGATCCTGCGCGCTGTCGGCACGACCGTATGGCTGGACGATGAGGCGAAGATCGATGCCGTGACCGCGGTTTCCGGCAGCGGCCCGGCTTATGTGTTCTATTTCATCGAAGCGATGCAGCAGGCGGCAGAGGAACTCGGGCTGACTGCGGAGCAGGGCAAGGCGCTGGCCATGGCTACGTTCAGCGGCGCGGCCCAGTTGGCAGTGCAATCGCCGGACCCGGTGCCGGTTTTGCGTGAAAAGGTGACTTCGAAAGGCGGCACTACCTACGCCGCGCTGACCAGCATGGAAGCGAGCGGCGTCAAGGCTTCCATCGTCGCCGCCGTCAAGGCAGCCGCCGCGCGCGGCAAGGAACTGGGCGAGCAGCTCGGCGCCGCGGGCTGACCGCGTCAGGCCGCCAGGTTGCTATTGGCGGCTGGCTGCGCCAAACTGGCCAGCAGCGCCGCCAGCTCGTCTTCCACCTCGGTGACCAGCGGCGGGATGCGCTCGACCATGCCGGCGTTGGCCAGGGTTTCCACCAGCCCGCACAGGGCGGCAAGTTCGCGGGCGCCAAACAGGCCGGCGCTGCCTTGCAGGCTATGCGCGTTAAGGCTAATGGCTGGCATGTCCGCACACTGGATGCCTTGCCGGATGGCCGCAAGCTGGCGCGGGCCTTCCTGCGCGAAGGCGGCGCAAGCGGCAGGGCTAAGCGCGCGCGCAGGCGCTGGCGGCGCGGCGCCGGCTCCGGTGCCGAACATGGCATCAAGATCCTCCCGGCGCTGCGATTGCGCCAGCAGGCCGGCGTGGCGGCCGATCTCCGCGTGCAGGCTCGCTTCGTCAATCGGCTTGGGCAGGAAACCGTTGGCGCCTGCTTCCATGAAGCGCTCGCGTTCTTCGGCTGCCGCATTGGCGGTCAGCGCGATGACGGGGATGCCAGGTTGGCGTACGCCGGCCGCACCGGCACGCAGCAGGCGCAGGGCGGCGATGCCGTCCATGCGCGGCATGCGGCTATCCATGATTACCAGGTCGAAATCGCGTTCCGCCAGGCGCGCCAGTGCAGCGGCCCCGTCTTCCGCGATGGTCACGGCATGGCCCATTTCACCCAGCAGCTCGCGCAGGATGATCTGGTTGGTGCTGCCATCTTCCGCGCAAAGGACCTGCAGGCGTACCGCATGAGGCGCGCGAGCCTGCAGCGCCCGCACTACGGCAGGTTCGCCAGCCTGCAGCGGCAGCCACACCTCGAACACGCTGCCTGCGCCGCGCTCGCTACGCACTTCGATCGTTCCGCCCAGGACGTCGACAATGTTCTTGCAGATCGCCAGGCCCAGGCCGGCACCGCCGTATTTGCGCGAGGTCGCCGCATTGGCTTGCTCGAATTTGCGGAACAGGCGGGAAATCGCATCCGGCTCGATGCCGATGCCGGTATCCCGGACGGCCAGCAAAATGCCACCGTTGTGCGCGACACCGGCAGTCATGCGAACTTCGCCGCGCTCGGTGAATTTGACGCCGTTGCCAACCAGGTTCATCACCACCTGCCGCAGGCGCACCGGGTCGCCGCGCCACCAGCGCGGCAGGGCCGGGTCGATTTCCGCCACCAGCGATATGCCCTTGGTCTCGGCACGATCCGCCAGCAGCGCCACCACGTCGCGCAGCAGGGCAGGCAAATCGAAGTCGATGCTTTCGAACAGCATCTTGCCCGCTTCCAGGCGCGAGAAGTCGAGGATGTCGTTAATAATGTGCAGCAGCACCTCTGCGTTGCCCAGGCCAATGCGCAGCTTGTTGCGCGTTTCGGGCGACAGGGTGAGGTCTTTTTTCGCCAGCTGCAGCATGCCGATCACGCCGCCCAGTGGGGTGCGCACCTCGTGGCTGATCATGGCCAGGAATTCCGATTTCTGTTCATTTGATTCTTCGGCGGCCTTGCGTGCGGCAGTCGATTCGCGCAGTTCCAGGTCGCGCGCCTGCAAGGTAGCGACCTGGTTTTCCAGCGCTTGCTGTACCGCGCGCTGCCGCGCCAGCGCGCCTTCCAGCCCATTCAGCAGGTAGGCGCAGGACACCACCAGCACCGCAGCCACCAGCGTGAAATTCAGCGACACCAGCGACCAGTGCATCAGCATGCTGACAAACACATTGCTCAAGCCCGGATCGATGCCGCCAAAATAGCCTGTAACGAACAGGGTGCCGCTGCACCAGAGCAGGGCCGCCATGGCGGGGCGGATGCCGAGCAGCACCGTGCACAGGATCGGCACGGCGAGCAGGTAGGGCTGGACCAGTGGGCCTACGGAAAACAGCTGCACGACTGCGAGCAGGTAGCTGATGGCCAGGAAGGCCAGCGCGCGGAAGCGGAACGAGACGGACCGGCAGAAATACAGGGCGCCGACGCATAGCAAGGCGATGATGTCGCTCACGATCAGCGGCCACTGGTTCATCTTCATGCTGCCAACGACGCTGGGAATCGCCACCACCAGGCCGAGGAACAAGGCCACGGCGCACAAGCCGTTCAGCAGGTTGTTGCGCCAGGATTGCAGGCTGTCCGCCTGTTCGTTCAAGCCATCGAGCCGCCGGGACAAAAAGTCCCCTGGCCCGTCGTACTGCGCGGGCCGGTCCGTGGTGGTAGGAGAACTCTTGGCGGGGACGAACATTGCAACATAAAAGGTTTGGCTAAGGGGTTGATTTTACTATAACTCGCTACAGGTTTACGCGCAGTTCGACCCCGACCTGGCGCGGCGAATTGACCATCGCATATGGTGTGCCCAGCAAGCCCGTGGTCATATTGCCAACACTGGTCACATAGCGCTTGTCGAAAAGGTTGTTGGCATACAACGCCACAGCCCATTTGTGGCTGGCTGCCTCGTAGCCGGCGCGGAAGTCGGTGCGCTGGGTGGCGCCGCCGACGCGGAAGCGCGGGGTGGTCAGGCAGGCGCCTTGCAGCGCATCGGCATTGCAGCGCGTGGCGCTGGTATAGGCGTGCTGCAGCGTGAAGTTCAAGTCGCCGCCTGCGACGTCGCGGATCCAGTAGTCGGCGCCGACGGCGGTAGTCCATTTCGGCGTGCCGACCGGCTGGCCATCGAGATTGATGCCGTCGCTGGTGGTGAAAGTCTTGTAAGTCTGGTCGATGTAGGCTGTGCTCATGTTCAGGCGCAGGTCGCGCATCGGCTGCCAGCGCATTTCGAAGTCCAGGCCGTGCGCTTCCTGGTCGCTGCTGGTGACCTGGTAAGTCGGGATGGCGGAGCCGTTATTCACCAGGGCCAGCGATTGCAGGTTGCTGAACTTGTACTTGTACAGCGAAGCGTTCACCAGCAGCTTGTACTGGCGGTAGTAGTTCTTCACGCCCACTTCGGCATTCCATACCTTTTCCGGTTCGTAGGTGGCGTTGACCTGCAGCGCGTTGAAGCCGCCCGCCTGGTAGCCTTTGGCGATGGAGCCGTAGACCATCATGTCGTCATTGAGCTTGTAGTCGAGTACCGCGCGCGGGCTGGTGTCGTTCCACTTGTTCTTCTTGGACAGCGGCGCCGTGGTGGCGCCGGCGCTGGTGAATTCGATATTCTGGGTCATCGCGCCCAGCGCCATCATCAGTTGTTCCGGCGTGAGGGCGCCCATGCCGACCAGGGCGTCGAAGAACCCGAGGTTTTGCAGGTTGGCGATGCTGTTGTCCAGGCCAGCAGCTGTGCGTGGCGGGCTGTACCAGCTAAAACGCTTGTCGTCGCGCGTGTAGCGCACGCCGGTGGTCAGGTTCAGCTTCGGCGCCAGGTGCCAGATCACGTCGCCGTAGATGGCGGTGGCCTTGTAGCGGCCTTCGACGTGCATATTCTCCTGCCACGGGTTGCCCAGCAGGCCGGCCGGAATGTCCACGGCCGCCGCCGCCCCTTCCAGCAGGCTGAAAACGGGGAAGCCGGCCACGTTGCCGAAAATCGTGTCGAGCGTATTGGTGTTGGTGTTGACCTGGCTGGTTTGCCGGGCCTTCTCGTGATAGAAGCTCAGGCCCGTGACCCAGTCGGCCATGCCGGTGTTGCCGGACAGGCGGAATTCCTGCTGCCAGCTTCGGTTGCGCTCTGAGTTTTCGGTATCGACGTAATGCGTAATCAGGTTGGTGCCGTCATTGTCTTGCCGGTTGCGCGAGTCGAAGCGGCGGTAGCCGGTGGTGGAGTTGAAGGTGGCCCAGCCGAGCGGCACCTCAATGCGCAGCGTGCTGCCGCGGAAGTCACGCGTTTCGCCATTGTTCTGGGCGTCGTTGTAGACCGGCGCAGTGCGTGGGTCGAGGTAGGTGGACGGATCGGGCGGCACGACCGGCACGCCGGCCACCAGGCCGATGGCGGGGCGCGCCTTGTGATCGAGCTTTTCCGCTTCCACCGACAGCAGCACCTTGGCGCGTGCCGGCGCGTCCCAGCGCAGGGTGGCGCGCACGCCGTTGTCGTTGCCATGCTGGAGTTTTTCGCCAGTGGCCGCGTCTTTCAGCCAGCCGTCGGTGCCGTGATGCACGGCGGTGATGCGCAGCGCGGTGGTGTCACCCAGCGGCGTATTGGCCAGCAGCTCCACATTGCTCGTGTGGAAGCGGCCGTAGCGCAGGCGCGCTTCCAGTTCGGTGTCACGGCCCGGTTCGCGTGTCACGACGGAGATGGCGCCGGCAGCGCTGTTACGCCCGAACAGGGTGCCTTGCGGGCCTTTCAGCACTTCGATTCGCTGCACGTCGTTGAAGTTCATGATCGCGCCGCCGGTCTTGCCGGCGTAGACGCCGTCGATGTACATGCCCACCGGAGCGTCGGTGCCGATACCGAAATCGCCGGTGCCGATCCCGCGCAGCGACAGTGAGGGCTGGGTCGCCTGCTCGGCGTTGACCGACAGGCCGGGAATGTAGCCGTTCATTTCAGCCAGGCTGGGTGCGGCCAGCTTGTCGATCTGGTCGGCGTTGATGATTTGCAGGGCGATCGGCACGTCCTGCGCCTGCTGCGTGCGATTCTGGGCGGTGACCACCACCACATGGGTTTCTTCCTTGGGCGCCGGATCGGCGGCCATGGCCGCGCCGCAGCAGGCGAGCAGGGCGCTGGAAATGCTGGACGACAGGACTTTCTTGCGCAGCTTCATGTGGTTTCTCCGTTGTTATCAGTTGCAGCTTTCCTTCATCGATGCGATCCATTCGCGAATCAGTTCAACGCCTTCGCGGTGCGAGGTGGTGCGTCCCAGTTCCGGCATCATCACTCCGGTTTCGGTCGACTTCAGGCGGAACACGAAAATCGAGTCGTCCGGCTTGCCGGGATTGATGCCGAAGGAGTTGCCGCCGGTGCCGGCTCCTGCCGCTACGGGCGGCTTGCACAGGCCAAGGTGCTGGTTGGCCGGCGCGCCGATCTCCAGGTGCAGGGCGGTGGTGTTGGCGGTGCCTTTGTTGTTGTGGCAGTGGGCGCAGTTGATGTCGAGGTAGGCGCGGGCGCGGGCGTCGATGGACTGCGCCTTGTCGCGCCAGTCGACGTTGTGTGGCGCATCGGCGGCAGCGGGGGCGCCGTTCAGGTAGCCTGCTTGCACCATCTTCT
>JBCNOP010000005.1:0-86202 GCA_039593775.1 Pseudoduganella sp. | reverse complement strand
CACCGCAGATGGCGAGGTAGGTATATGCCGCGCCCTGGTCGAAAGCCAGGGCGGTGCGCACGGCCATGTCGAACCGTTCGGCCGTGCTGTTGTCGTGACGCCGTTCCTTGTTACGTCGCTTTTCCACATTGCCTCCCAGAGCCAACGGATATGCTACGTGGTGCCGGAAAGCGCGGTCTGTGCGTCAGCCCACATCGCACAGCCAATTAATTGCGAGCATCCACATAGGCCCACGCGACATCTCCGGATGCCAGCGTGACGCTATGCCGCTTGTACGCAGCCACTTCGTACTTGTCCGCCTGCCGCAGTTCTTCGGGCGTGACCAGAAGCACCGAGCCCACTACGGCATCCGTTTCGCTGTCGCTGCGCGAAATGATTGGATGGTGAGTTTTGCCGCTCGTGGCTACAACTTCAGGATCATCAATCTCCAGCAGTCCAAGCTTATAGCCATTCAATTTGTCAGGCCTGCCGTCAAGCTTGCGCCCAAACGTCGCAAGCTGCACGCCTTCCTGCTGCAGCGTCCCATACGAAAACAGTTTTTCGAATTTCTCCATCGCGCATCCCATGCGTGCACTTAATTGTTTTAATGATAATGTATCTCGGCTGTCCACATTCAAACACCAATACCGGAGCAAAGAATGCGACAAAATCTTCAGCCACGATCATTCCGGCGCCTGTTCAGCGGTTTACTGCTGGCCATAGTTGCAGGTGCCGCTGCCGCGGAACCATGCCGCAAAATCAGCACAGACGCTGAGCTTTCCAGTTATACCCAAGCACAAGGAACCCAGGCCACGGTTGCCAGGGATATCTGCTACGCCGAGGGAACGGCGTGGAACGAGAAGTCGCCGGCTGGCGCTTATGATGTAACGCTGGACCAGCGCTTCGACTTCTACCGCCCTGCCGCGCTGCCCGCAGCGCAAAGGCTACCCTTGATCATCTGGGCCCATCCGAACGGCATGACCGAAAACCTGCCCCAACAGGGCGAGCTCTATCCGAAACTGGTGACACCGGCGCTGGCGCTCGGCTTCGCGTTCATGTCGGTTGAGTTCCGCCACCCGGTGGCGAGCCAGGAGTATGGCAAGTCGCCAAACCTCGATATCCCAAACACCGACATCGCCCGCGCCGTGCAATGGGCGCGCCAGAGGTCCGGCATGCTCGGCATTGATGGCAGCAATATTTTCATCGTCGGCCAGTCACGCGGCACGCTTGGCCTGATGAATGCCTTGTCGAAGAACCTCGCTGATGACCAGAGCCCGTTCCCTTATCAAACCAAGTCTTCGCGCGTCAGGGCCGTATATGCGGTGCAAGCGCAGACCACGTATGAAAAAGAGCAGGTCAAGCAGGCCTTCATCCACCCGGATAGCTGGGCTGCCTTTGACCAGCTCTATCCGGACTTTCATCAGCCGGGCAGTGCGATCAACGAGATCACTGGCGACGACCCACCAATCGCCATGCGGTATGAGCACATGCCGACGGACCAGTCGCAGCAAACCGTCGTTCCCCTGCATTTGCCGGCGCAGAACGGAAGCTGCGCCTATCCGGAGGGGTGCTTCGACTTCCATCATCCTAACTTCGGCTTGAAACTGCACTTGGCGTTCAAGGCGCTCTCACCAAGCCAGCCGCCTTCGAAATTCGATATTGCGTACAACGTTCCGACTGAATACCTGTACCGGGACCAGGCCACTGGCAGGCCTTATGCCTGCTTCTTTGCCAGGAACCTGACGCTTGAGGGACGTGCGAATCTGAGCCCTTATGCGGCGGAGGCATGCGGGCTGTAATTCGCGGGAGGAAGATGGAGGGCTATCCATGCCTCCAGCTTTTCAATGTGGTCAGCTGCCTCGGAATCAAGCCCGGAAGCCCGGTGGCCACTCTGGCCGGCCAGCGTACGGAGCCGGCGTATCAAGTCCTGGCTCGTCAGGAGTGAAGGCGCGGGAGAAGGAAAGTCTCCCGCCATGGTAATGACGGCGGTGCGCTCCTTGGTTCGAAGAGTTTTCGCACCCTCGGGTATCAGACGATGAAGCGCTTGGATGATCGCATCTGCTGCACGGAGTTCGGTTGTAAGAATTTGAATTGCCATGTGTGCGGTGAGCCGGCTGGCGGTAGCGGATGTGTGGGCTTGAAACACGTTCATTGAGGCGTCTTTCGGACTTGGCGGTTAGGCAGTATCGATATGTTTATCTGCATCAGGGGGGCGGCTCAGTTAATCGAGGTCGTTTGCCTGGGCTTTTCGCCAGTCAAAACGGGGGCGCTCTTTGCGCGGCTTTTGCAAAGCGACATTGGCAGCTGTCTTTGCCAGTGCGGCCTGGTTGAGCATTTCGTCGAGCGGCATGCAGGTGTGCATGGCACGATGCGCGCGCTTAACGGCCGCATGATCCGGCGCCTGCTGCGATTCCGCCTCGGTCTTCACTGTCACGAAAAAACGCGTCATTGCCTGTTCATAGTTCGCAATGGCGATTCGCAGATTGTCGGCGGCGCTGCCCGCGCACGGTGGATGGCCATTCGATGCCAGCAGCTCGAGAGCCTTGGATGCTGCGTCGCGCAGGCATTGCCCTGCTGATGCAATGCTCCCTGGATGGAGGATCGCGTCGCTCATTCGCCAATGTCCTTTGAGGCTTGCTGCGCAGATGACTGTGCAAGCTTGCCCAGATTTCGGGCGGCGATGTAATCGTGCCCCCTCAATCCTGCATAGCAGTCAGGTGCCTGTGCGCGAACGACGATGTGGCACGCAAGGCTGTTGTCTTCAGGATTGCTGGTTTTTTTGATGTCCATTGTTGCCCCGCCGATGAAAACGCGTAGATGAGACATTAAACAACTTGTGTAAAGTAATGTCAAACAATTTGTTTAGGAAGGCAGCCTGAGCGGATCCGTAGGACAAAAAAATCCCCGCTTGTGCGGGGATGTGCCGGGCCGGTCGCGACACTCAAATGCGATCGGTTTCGCGGCGTACGATGCGTCCCACGATGATGCATTCGCCACTGCGGCAACTTTTGCGGCGGTACTTGACCTGGTCAGGATTATCCGATGCCAGCCACCATTGTCCCGCATCCCGCGAAAGGCGCTTGATCACAGCTTCACCTTCGTAATTGAAGGCGTACACCGCCCCATCCGACATTCTGGTGTCGGCAGTGTTGATGATCACCAGGTCGCCTTCATACAGGTTGGGTTCCATACTTTCACCCTTCACGGTGACTGCGATGAGCTGGTTTGGATGGTAACCATTCCGGTCAACCCAGTTTTTAGCAACGCTGAGCGTGCTGCCATCATGAATCTCTGGCACGGTTTGAAATCCTGTTACCCCGGCTCGCAACTGCAACTGCACCTTTGGTACCTGATAAAAGTTTGGATCATTCGCTTCGGCGACTACCACGGACATCACGTTCGAATATTGTGGCTCGGCATCGGAAACCGTCATGGGACCAAGCCCTGTTTCGAGCCATGTGGCCGAGCACCCGAACACTGCCTGCGCCTTCAGGAGGCCAGGCTTGGAGATGCCTCTGGCCTCCCAGTTATTGATGGTCTGCGGCGAAGCGTTCAGCGCACGGGCCACATCGGACTGTCCGTCGACCCCGCGCAGCGCTTTGGCAGCCTCGTAAAGGCGTGTCATTTGGATATGCATAGGCGCAATTGTCTCACAAACTGTGTTAAACGCAATGTTTAATTTATGTTGACTTGTTTATAAACATGGTGTTTAATATTGCTTTCCAGCACAACGCTCGCGTATCCAATTCTGTTTCCGCGCACATATCAAGAGGCAAGCGATCCATGCCCCGTCCAAGGCGGAGAGGATAGCCGCCGCCATCGGCAAAAACCAGGATTCTTGATGTTCTTGAGTCCGCATCCCATACAGGAAATGACAAACACTGCATGAACTACTATCCGCATCATATTGGCGACTTCAACAGTGCCACGCGGCATCTGACGCGCCTTGAGCGTGGGATATACCGCGACATGCTCGATCTCTACTACGAAAAAGAGCAGCCGCTGCCAAGTGACCAACGGATGCTGTTCCGGCGACTCTTGATTATCTCGCCCGAAGAAGTCACGGCTGCCAAGCAGGTCCTTGAAGACTACTTTGTCCTGACGGAGGCAGGCTGGCAAAACAGGCGCTGTGACCGTGAAATCGAAGAGTATCGCGCCGGAGTCCGCAACGGCAATGCAGGTGCGCGCATGCGTGCCTGGGGCGCTGCGGAGAAGGCTATCAGGACCAGCGCTGAAGCCGGCGATGTCGGTTCGGCTGAAGCGAAACTGGCGGAGTTCGTGCGCAAATGGGGCGATACGCCCGAAAGCCAGGCATGCGCGGACCTGTTCTTGAGCAGCAAGCGAATACCGCCCCAGGCCGATCCCGGCTTGCCGGCCATTGCGGCCGGTGTGGAAGTGAAGCGCGCGTCGCCTGCACACGGAGCGCGAACCAACCGCGAAGCGATCGCGGATCGTCCGCGGTCGCTTCGCGGAGTATCCGCGGATAGTTCGCGGTTGGCTATCGATGAAACCAACCAGAACCACAACCAGAACCAGAACCAGAACCAGGTTAACCCCCAGCATGCACCAGCGCTGGGCGATGACGGTACCCATGCGGCGGCGATCCTGAGCGTTGAGTTTCGAAAGCACGGCGTTCGCGCCCAGCCTGCAGATCCGCGACTGATTGAGATGGCGGCCCAAGGCGTCACACCCGCGACAGTGACGGCTGCATGCGAGGAGGGGAAGCGCTGCAAGGGAGAGTCGCTCAGCCTGGGCTATGTGAAAAGCATTCTTGAGCGCTGGTCGCGCGAAGCGGCGTCCATGGCAGTTAGCGGGGCGCGCGCCCCGAGGCAAGGGCATGCTGGCGGCATCACGGCGGCGCGCCTGGCAACGATTACAGGATTAACTGGAGGAGACGGCAATGAGCGAGCCCGCAATATCATCGACATCACCCCAGCAGGCTCTGCCCATCAGTTGGGTTGAGTCGCTCTTCAAGCGGATGCACTTCGCATACGGAACGCGCTTCGTGGACATGTGGGCGGGCGTCAATCCGGACGAGATGAAAACCTATTGGGCCCAGCGCCTCGGCGAGTTGTCCAGGTCCGAGTTGGCGACGGGCTACCGAATGCTGGAGTCGCGCGACTGGCCCCCAACGCTGCCGGAATTCATCAAGCTTTGCCGCCCGAATCTTGATCCGGAACCTGCGTTTCATGAGGCTCTGCTCCAAGGCATGAAGCGGCAGAGGGCGGATCCGAATGATCCCGATGTGTGGTCCCATCCGGCGATTTACTGGGCATGGGTAAGGGTCGGGGCATTTGCGATGACGAATCAGGGGTATGAGGTAGTGCGGCCGCGTTGGATCGAGGCCTTGCGGCACTACGCCGAACAGGCGGACCTGCCGCCGGTGCCTGTGAAGCGTAGAGAAATTTCAGCGCCAGGTAAGGCAAGGCTGCGGCCGGAGCGGGCGCGGGAGCTTCTGTCGCAGTTGAAGCTGAAAGCCATGCCGTGGCGCACTGGCGTCGGTGGACAGACTGGCTGGGCGCATACGATCCTGGACAAATACGCGCGTGGCGAGCCGGTTTGTATTGCGTCGATCGAAATGGCGGAGCAGGCGCTGGGTTTGCGGACGAAGAATTGAGATTGGTAGAAAAGGAGAATGAATGAGTGCGGTTCTTATGGTTGAAGGCCTTGTGTTCGTTGAAGAGTCTAACCCTCGGCGGGCCGGTGCCGTGCCAATGAAAACCAGGGAGACAGTCCGGCCAGCGCCGAAAGCGCGCGAAGAATTCCTGGCACGGATGGATAATTGGCGCAAAGTCGTGCATGGAACGGCAAGCTCTGGCGGTACCTCGCAATACTGTGCGAGCTGGGCCAAAGCCTATGTGCAGCTTCGCATAGCGGAGGCGCCGCCAGAGGGGGATGCACTTGAGGCACGTATCAAGCCGCTCAGTCCCCTGGTCCCAGTCAATATGCTGGACGGCTGGCTGGTCGAAGCGGCCTGGCGTTCAATGGGATGCTACAACGAACGCCAGGCCTTGAAGGCGCTATACATCCAGCGTTGGCCTGCAGACCAGATTCGACGCTTCTTGCGCGGCGTGCGCGGTTCGCATGTGCCGCTCGTGATTGCAAAGGCTGAAAAAAATCTGCAAAGCCTCTTGAACAAACTGCAAGACGTCGATATAATACGCTCTACAACTTGTCTGCCGGGGTGTCCCGAGCCTTCAGCCGAAACGGCGTCTCCTTGATGGAGGCGCGTGTTCGACTGAAGTGAGATAAGTAGCATAAGCCCGCATCTGCGGGCTTTTTTATTTTCCAAGCCCAGCCTGGCATCCGCCAGCGCTGGGCTTTGTCGTTTTCGGCCATTGCATCTGCATGGCGGCGTTGGGCGATAACGTAAAGCGCACTTTGATGCAGCAATCAGAAAGGCGAACGGAACATGACTATCGAAGAAATTGTGCGTGCGGCACTGGTTGCAGTGCTGCCAAACACAAATGCCGTGGCGTTGCCCGCGAATCCGGCCTGGCCAGCGCTCGTGTTCAGGATCGATACGACGCCAGAATCCAGATGGGTGCTAGGCGGTGGATATGAGCAGCATACAGTCATGGTCAAGACGCTTGCCCGCAGTCGAGGCGAGATCGACGACCTGAAGAAACGGGTCCGTGCCGCGCTGGAAGTGCTGGAGGAATTCCTCGTTGACGAGCAATCCGGCGATGCAGAGTACCAAGTAGAGACTGGGGTGTATGTCTACGTGCAGAACTTCCGGCTTCGAACGCGGCGATAGACATCCCTTTATTTACCAGGCCCGATATCGGGCCTTTTTTTTTATCGGAAGGAAAACAACGTGAAAAAACGCATTTCCCCACCTGCAGAAGTCGTGGCCAAGGCGCAGTCGTCGCCTGCTCCCGACGCCTTCGCGGGCCTGGGCGGCAGCTATGTACGCGAGTCGGAATCTGACGCGCGCGTGCCAACCGCAGAAACCCTGATCCATCACAAACAACACGGAAAGGAAGTAAATGGCTAAGAAGTCTCGTAATGCAGTACTGCTGGTAAAGATCCAGCCGACCGCCGGCACGGATGCCGTGCCAACCGGCGCCGCGAACGCCATCATGGCGATGAACATCTCTGCCCAGCCTGTCTCGGCGGAATTCGCCAAGCGCAACAACATCAAGCCCTACCTGGGCAATATGGGCAGCGTTCCAGTCGCCATCCACGCCGAGATCAACTTTGAAGTCGAGCTGGCAGGCGCCGGTGCCGCCGGCACCGTGCCGAAGTACGGCCCGCTGCTGCGTGCCTCCGCGTTCAGTGAAACCGTGACGGCATCCACCAGTGTGGTCTATGCGCCGGTCTCCAGTGCCATGGAGTTTGCGACCATCTACTACAACCTGGACGGCATCCTGTACAAGATGACCGATGCGAAAGGTACTGTCAGCTTCGAGCTGAACGCCAAGGGCATTCCGGTCATGAAGTTCAAGTTCATCGGCATGTACAGCACCCCGACCGATACCGCGCTGCCGGCCGGCGTCGACTACTCGGGCTTCAAAGACCCGGTAGCAGTGAACAAGGACAACACTCCAACGGCATCCCTGCACGGCATTGCTGGCAAGGTGCAGACCATCAGTGTCGACATGGCGAACCAGCTGGTTTATCGCAACCTGATCGGCACCGAAAGCATCGAGATTCCAGATCGCCAGCCGACCGGCTCGTTCGTGATGGAGCTGGATACCGTTGCAGCCAAGGACTGGTACTCCACGGTCAAGAATGGCACGCTGGGTTCGCTGTCGGTGGTGCACGGCCGGACCGCCGGCAACATCGTCGAGCTGGCCGCGCCGAAAGTCCAGCTGCTGGATCCGGCCTTCAGCGACAGCGACGGCATCGTGATGCTGACCACTAAGCTGGACATCCAGCCGAACACCGGCAACGATGAATTCGTTCTGACTGTGCGCTAAGCCGGTCATACAAACCATCCCAAGGCCTGCATGCGCAGGCCTTTTTCATTTTCTAAAGGAACAAGCACTATGGCATTCAAAATCGCCCTGACCCCGACTTACCGCACCAAAGTTTCCGTTGAACTGCCTACCGAAGGCGGCCGCATCGAAAAATCCGACTTCACCGCCGAGTTCAAGCGCGTGAACATGGATCGCATCGACGAGCTGCGCAAGCTGCCGCAACTCGACGTGCTGCGCGAAGTCGTTGCGGGGTTCAGCGGCCTGGTCGACGAGAGCGGCGCCGAGGTCAACTTCAACCAGGTCACCCTGGAAGCGCTGCTGGCGATCCCTCACGCAATGTTCGCGATGTCCGAAGCCTTCTGGACCTCGATCTACAAGGCGAAAGAAAAAAACTGATCGCGGCAGCGCGGTACTGGGCGGGGGAGCGTCCCGCCGCGCGCCAGATCAATGCCGACGTGGTGGCGCAGCTCAAGGCGCTCGGTGCGCCGCAAGAGGTGGTCGGGGAGGCTGAGGCCACCGCTGCCGCCGCGAATGCCGACGACAACGACTTCCATGTGTTCGAGGAAAACTGGCTCGCCGTGACCTCATTCTGCACTTTGGCGACCCAATGGAAGCTGCTCCTGGGCGCCGCAGACGTGCTGTACGTTGGCCTCGACTACGGGGCCGTAGAAACAGTGTTCCGCCTGGAACAAGTTCCTGCTGGCGAATGGCGATCGCTGTTCCAGGACTTGCGCGTGATGGAGCGCGCGGCCTTGCCGCTGTTGAACGAGCGCACTTAGTTCCCCGTTTGATGCCCACGCCGGGCATAGTTTTCATTGGAGTTTTTATGTCCTTACTCGGAGATATGGTAGTTACGCTCGCGCTGGACGATGCGGAGTATATGGAGCGGCTGCACAGCGCCGAACAGGCCTCACTGGGGCTCGGGGAGCGCCTGACGCGGTACTTCAACTCCTCGTCTGAATCGAGCCAGAAGTTCATGCTCAGCATGGTGAACGGTGCATCTTCTGCGGTCACTGCGATTGTGTCGGTCGGCTCCGCCGTCGAGTCGCTGAGCCGGTCCGCAGTCGGGGCGCTGAACCATGCCGTGGAGAACATGGCGGCGCTGGATGACCTGACGCAGAAGACTGGTTCGTCGGTCGAAAACCTGTCGCGCCTGCAGCAGGTGGCCAGCGCCTTTGGCCAGGACTTCGGAAACGTGGACGCTGCGTTGACCCGCCTGTCCAACAGCATGTCGGGCGCCGGTGCGGACAGCGACAAGGTCAACAAGGCCCTGGACACCCTCGGTATCTCGGCGAAGGCTGCGGGGAGAGCGATCCGTGATCCTTCCGAGGTGTTTATCGAGGCAGCGAAGAAGCTGGCGACCTATGGTGACAGTGCAGACAAGACGCGCCTGGTCAACGACCTGCTTGGGCAGTCGGGAGCGAATCTGCTGCCATACATGAATGATGTTGCCGAAAGCATCGACAAGTTCCAGGGCGTGAGCGGTGAGGCGGCCGCCAACGCCGCGAAGTTCCAGGACCAACTGGGCATGGCCCGCACGAAGTTTGACGGCCTGGTGACGCAGATTGCGGCGGGCGCGTTGCCGGCAATGAATGACCTGATCTCCGTGTTTCTCCAGTCTGCGGACAAGGCGGATGGACTGGCGGCCACCGACGTATCAAGTTGGGCCGACGATGCGGCCATCGGCTTCGCCCGCGTGGTCGATGTGGCCAAGCTAGTCGCACAAATGGTTTCGGCCATTGGCTCAAGCTTCAAAGTAGTCTGGGCAGATATCTCGCTGTTTGCTAAAGCCTCATATAACCTCCGGCCCGAGGTCTTCCTCACGAAGTTTGCGCTCGGCGGCAATCCCGTGGAGGATATCCGCAAGGCGGTGGAAGAGCGTAATGCGGAGGCGGTGGCTGGCAATAAGACCTTGGCAGACCTGTTTAACAAGCCTGCCAACGAGTATGAACAGGCGATGCTAAAGCGCATCGCGGACCGTAAATCGGAGCCTGCTAAGGCGAATAGCGGCACCGGGAATGGCAGTGGCGGCGGAAAACGCGCGCTCACTTACGCCAACGGCAACGCTTCGAAGGAAACGAGCGATTACGACAACCTGAACAAATCGCTGCAGCGGCGAATTGAGCTGTCCGAGCAGGAACTCGCGCTGGGCCGGCCCTTGAAAGAATCTGAGAAGGAGCTGGCGGCTATTGCTCGCGATCGCGCTGACGGTACTGTCAAGATGTCGGACAAGGACTTTGAAAAGCTGCAGTCAGGCTTTAACCAGCTTGACTCCAATAATGCGCTCATCGAGGAGGACCACAAGGCGTCCGCAGCGCGGGACGAGGAGCTGAATGGGGCGAAAAAGGATCTGGAAGGCCTGAACGCCTACCTCAATCCGGATAAGGCCAAGACCTTTGGCGGTGCTTTGCGCGACGCGTTTGCTGGCGCGGGCGGCGCAATAGAGCAGCTGGCCGGTGCAGTGGCTGACTTCAGTGATAGCCAGGACGAATTTGCCAAACGTCGAGGCGTGGCTGCGAACGCACTGCTGAACGGCTTGATCGATGAAAAGGAATATCAGGAAGACCTCGCTAAGCTGAGCGACAAGGAAGCGCAGAGCAAGGTAGCCGGCTTCGGCAAGATTGCGGGCGCGGCCAAGGGCTTCTTCGGCGAGCAGTCAAAAGGCTACAAAATGCTGCACGCGGCCGAGCAGGCGTTTCATGCTGCCGAGACGGCGATGGCGTGGGAATCCACGCTCAAGAAGATGTTTTTCAAGGAGACTGAGGTTGCCGCGACCGTCGCGTCGAATGCGACCAAGGTGGCTGGCGAGGCGACTGCCACTGCCGCGTCGACCGGGCTGGCAGCGACCGAAGCAAGTGCCTGGGGCGTGACGGCTGTCGTTAAAGCGATCGCATCGATGCCGTTCCCCTTGAACCTGGCTGCCGGCGCCGCGACCCTGGCAGCCGTGATGGCGTTGGGCGCGAAGGTTACCGGTGGTGGCGGTGCGGCAGGTGGCAAGAGCATGGCGGAACAGCGCCAGGCGGAAAATGGGACCGGAACAATCCTTGGTGATCCTACTGCCAAGTCGGAGTCGATCTCCAAGTCGCTGGAAGCGATCAAGGACAACACTTATCAAGACCTGGCGATCAGCCAGGGAATGCTGAGCGCCCTGGAGGCCATCGCTAACAATATCGGTGGCTTGAACAGCCTGCTGTTCCGAACGGATGGCTTCACCGCAGCAGTATCGGGCAGCTCGCCCAGCGGATTCTTCGGCAAGCTGGGGGGAGCGATCTTCGGCGGAAAAACGACGATCGAAGACATTGGCCTGACGGTCGGGAGAGAGTCTCTGGGCTCGCTCTTGTCGACTGGTGCAGACGTCAGCAGGTACGTCGATTCGAAGAAAAGCGGTGGCTTGTTCCACAGCGACAAACGCAGCACCTCGGTGACTTCCCTGGGTTCCGAGATCAACAGTCAGTTCACCAAGGTTATTGGGGGACTGAACGACGTGATCCTTGCGTCGGCTGGCGCGCTTGGCCTATCTGGTGACACGTTCTCTGCCCACCTGAACTCGTTCGTTGTGGACATCCGTGCAATCAGCACGAAGGACATGAAACCGGACGATGTCGAGAAAGCGCTCAATGCTGCGTTGAGCAAGCTGGGTGACGACATGGCCAGATATGCCGTGTCCGGCCTTGCCGGTTTCCAGAAGGCTGGCGAGGGCTACCTCGAAACCCTGACCAGGATCGCGAACAATTACCGGGCCGTGGACGTCGTCATGGCCTCCCTCGGCATGACGTTCCAATCCGTCGGCACGGGATCCATTGCTGCGCGGGAACGCCTGGTTGACCTGGTTGGCGGCATTGACGACTTCACGTCGAAGAGTGAGAAATTCCTGGGCGACTTTTACACCGACGCTGAAAAGGCCTCGTCCTTGCGAACACGCATCAAGCCCACCCTGGACCAGTACGGATTAACTACCGATGGCGATGACGCCATGCAGAAGTTCCGTAACTATGTGACGGGGCTGGACGTGGCAACGGCCTCCGGCGCGCAGGCCTACGCCACCTTGATTGGCATCTCCGGGGCCTTTAAGGACATCGTGGATGCTGGCCAGGATGTGCGGGACGAACGCCGCGGTCTGCAGGGCCAACTGGATGAGCAGACGATGACCTCAGCCCAATTGCTGAAGAAGCAGCGCGACGCGCTGGATGGAAGCAATCGCGCCTTGTTCGACCAGGTGCAGGCGGCGAAGGCCGCCCGGGATGCCCAGGAGGAGGCTAAGAGCAGCCTGGGCAACTTTATCAGCCAGATGGAGTCGTTCGCCAATACGGCTGCGGGCTTGAACAGCAGCCTGGTGCTGGGCGAGATGTCCACGCTCACGCCTCAGCAGCAGTATGCGGAGGCGCGCAGGCAGTTCGAAGAAACGCGCAAGCTGGCCGCTGCCGGCGATACCACTGCCCAGGGCAAGCTCAGTTCCGCCGAGCAAGCCTTCCTGCAGATGTCGCAGAAGATCAACGGCAGCGACGCGCAGTATTCATCGGACCTGGCCCTCGTGATGCGGACCAATGACGAGCTGGCGCAATGGGCAATCAATTCGGTTGATGTCGCCAAAGCGAGCCTTGACGCGCTGAACGATTCGGCGGCTACCCTGAGCGATATCAGCGCGACGCTGAAAGACATCGCCCAGAAAGGGGTCTTGCAACCGGCGCTGGAAAGCCGGGCTGAAAAGCCCACAACGCTGCAGGCGTCGAATGCGATCGATTAC
The DNA here is from genome assembly GCA_039593775.1 of Pseudoduganella sp. Lineage (GTDB taxonomy): Bacteria > Pseudomonadota > Gammaproteobacteria > Burkholderiales > Burkholderiaceae_D > Rugamonas. Next base: position 73,557 of record JBCNOP010000005.1, on the reverse strand, counting down.
TCAGTCATCGGGACCAGCAATATGGTTTCGCTGGTGGAGGAGATCAAGACCCTGCGTGCGTCGAGCCAGGCCATGGCCGATGAGCTTAAAGGGCTCCGGGCTGATCAGCAGCGGCAGACCGGCGACCTGATCACTTCAGGTGCAGTCGCGACCCAGCAAGCTGCAGCAACGGTGGTCGAAGGAGTGCGCAGTGCAGTGACGGAAGCGGCGTACGTCGAGGCAAATTCAAGGAGGGAATTATCCTGATTACTGATGCACAATTTTCCTCATGGCTGGAAGATGCCGGGGCGCAGCGGGTAATGTTGTTCGAGGTCGGCGTCAAGAGTGCCGGCCGTGACATCATCCGCTACCTGTCGAACAAGGCATACATTGGTTCGGCCAGCACGCCGTACCAAGCGGTAGTGGCCGGCGGCTTGAAGGTAACAGAGTCGATCGCGATGGATGCAGGCGCCAGCCTGTCCGCCGGCGATATCGAGATCTTCAACGCCGATGGCTCGCGTGATGCCTGGCTGGACGATACCTGGGCAAATCAGCCGGTCAACGTGTTTGTCGGTGACGTGCGCTGGGACCGTGCAGATTTTCGCCAGGTGTTCAGCGGTGTCATCATCGACCTCGCCTGCAAGTCGCGGGATCGCCTGAGCCTGCGCATTGCCAACAAGCTGGAACGCCTGAACACCCCGGTGACCGACACCAAGATCGGCGGCAACGCGGCTAACCCGGACGCACTGGTGCCGGTGCTGCTGGGTGAATGCCACAACATCAGCCCGGTGCAAACGAATCCGGTCACACTGGAGTACGCCTTTGGCGACGGCGTGAACGAAGCCGTTGCGGAGGTGCGCACGGAGGGCAAACCACGCGGGGCCGTAACCGTCACGCCAAACACAGGCAGGTTCGTGTTCAACCAGGCGGTCGGTCCGGGTGTGGTGACGTGCTGCGCCCAGGGAACCAAGTACAACGGCAACTACGTCAATACGATCGGACAACTGGTCCAGTACCTGGTAACCCAGCGTGGCAAGGTGGCGACCCGCTTCACGGCGGCGGACCTGGACAGCGTGCAACTGGCGGCCTTCGAGGCGGCGAACCCGCAGCCGGTCGGCCTGTACCTGACGGACCGCACCAACGTACTGGTGGCCTGCCAGCAACTGGCCAGCAGCGTGGGCGCCCAGGTCGCGGTCTCGATGACCGGCAAGCTGCGCCTGATCCAGTTTGCGATCCCGGCAACGGCGACCACCGAGATTCGCCAGTCGCAGCAGATTGACCGGAGCATCACCATCGCCAACCGCACCGAGGTAGCTGCTGCAGTCAAGGTGCGCTATGCCAGGAACTGGACGGAGCAGAAGACACTGCAGACATCCGTGCCCGATGCGCACAAGGAGCTGTACGCGCAAGACTGGCTGTCGGTGACAGCCGTAGACCCGGTCGTACAGGCAAGCTACAAGCTCGATGCCGAACCGAGGGAAGTCGATACCTGCCTGCTGCGGAAGACCGACGCCCAGGCCGAGGCGGGCCGGCGCCTGGCGATCGCTAAGTCGCCGCGGACTTCCTTCCGCTTCGATGGGACGCCTTCGTTGCTGATGATCGAACTGGGCCAGGCAGTCAAGCTGTTTAGTAATCGCTTTGGCCTGGCCGCCGGCAAGGCAGGCCTGGTCACTTCGCGCACGGTTGATTGGGAAACACTGCGTTCCACATTGGAGGTAACTGTTTAATGGCAGCGTTTGTAAATGACCGTACTGTGTTGATCATGGCGGCGGTGCCGCGTTATGCGCCGCCTACGGATCGTGGGATGTTTCTCACGCCATCGTCCGCTGTTTTCAAAATGGCGGCGGATGGCCAGTCCGCAGCGCCGGCGTCGTTCACCTTCAAGGCGACTTTGCTCAACATGCCTGGCACTGTGGCATTCAGCTGCAGCGCCGGCATTACGCCGAGCGTAAACGGCAACGAGGTCACGGTGACATACGCCAACTTCGCGGCGCTCTCCGGCACGATCACCGCCACGATCACCGTCGATGGCGTGCAGTACACGCAGGTCGCGACGCTGACCAAAGTGGCGGATGGTGCGAACGGAGCGGCTGGTGCGGCCGGCGCACAGGGCGCCCGGGGCAATGTTGACATCGCCGCGGTGACGAATTCCAGCGTATGGTCCGATAGCGAGGCTGCTGCAGCGCTGACGGCCGCTGGCTACGGCTCGCCCAAGTCTCGCGACATGGTGACCTTGTACAAGGCTGACAAGACATTCAGCGTGCAGAAGATGTACAACGGTACGGCGTGGATCGCAGTGGACTATGTCTACAACGGCAACATGTTCGTCAAAGGCTCGATCCTGCCAGAGTCGATTGATACCCGCGGACTGACGGTGAAAGATGCCTCGGGCAATGTGATCCTTGGCGCCGGTACGAATCTCGACAAGTCGCGCATCAACGCCAATTTCGGGACCAACCTTTTATACAACGGAGATTTCAGTTGTGGACTCGACGGGTGGAGTTTTTCCGGTAGTACAGGACCTGCTGTTGGCGCGTCGGGGGTCAACCTGGCCGGGTGGTGGCCAGCGTTGGCGCAGAACCAGCCAGGCGCCAACGTGATGTGGGCGAACCAGACAGACGGATACAGGAATAGTTCTCCTGGTGACGGGACGCATTACTTCGAATATGGCGCACCCATCGTGCAGGTTGAGCCGGGCAAGAATTACATTGTGAGCGCAAACACCGGCGCGCATCGCTGTGTAGTGAATATCTTCATGTATTTCATGAACAGTTCGCATCAGGTGGTTGGCGTCAGTTCTGGTGCGGGATCGACGTCGGGAGTCGGGACCAACGCAAATGAAGCTGGTGGAGGCACCAACCTCTCTGGATACAAACGCATTTACTCTTCAGCGGTTGCGCCCGCAGGCGCGGTGTATTGCAGCGTGAGGTTGCGGAAGTTTGCAACCCTGGCAGGGTTCAACGACTCGTACATGTTCGTTGGCCGAGTGATGGTAGAGGAAGCGTCAGCAGGCGTAACGACGCCCGGCATATGGTCGATGGGCCAATCAGTCACACCGATTACAACAGGCAACGTATCGACCTACATCGCGGGTGCGGCAATCGGTCTTGCGCAAATCAACACGGCAAGCATTGGAAGTCTCTCCGCACTGAGCGCCACGATTGGCACGCTGCGCACGGCAACGTGGGGTGGGCGCATGGAAATCGAAAACAACCAGCAGCGGATCTACGACGACAACAATAACCTGGTTGTTCAAATCGGTCGTCTGGACCCATAGGAACTCTCTTTATGGCATACGGGATTAAGACAATCAAGAACGGAAAAGGCGTGCTCAGCCCTGATGGCACTGGCGGTGTGTTTATCGAGTTGGTGAGGTTCAGTACGACTTACTTGCGGCGTACTTTTACCGATCTGGGAACAATGAACCTTTTCTATATCGTGACTAGCGGCGGATTTCACGATATAGCTACGGGCCGGGATGCGAACGGCTATCCCTTCATCGAAGCGCAAGGCTATCCAATGCCGGCTTGGGGTGGCTGGCCTGCTGGGTCCTTCGATACTGTGGTGGGAGTATTTGCGCGATGAGCGATTTTGGAGTCCGATTCAACACGGCCGCAGGTTTTCGCCAAATTGATACCCAGCACATTGTCCCGCAGCTAATCGGGCGTTTCGATATGGCGAATTACTCCTATGAGGATATGACCCAGATGACTGGTATTCAACCTGGCTGGATCATGCGCTCGTACAATTTTCAATTGCCTGCATCCATTTTGTCCAGGCAGTTCATGATGTTTCATTCGCTCCCCTCGAATGGACAGGAGGTCTACACCGATGGACTGAATGTGATGTACAAGGCTGGCGCATCATTCTCGGCGCCAGTGCTGTACATCTTTGGCCTGGACTACGTGGCGAAGTCGGGAGCTTCCTGGGGCATCAGGGTGATGCGACCGGACGGGAGTGTGACCTACGACAGCGGCAATGGTCACCTCAATCTTTGGCACATCTATAGCGGGCTCAATTTAAGCGTCGACTACGATGACGCTGCGCAGGCGAGCAAGGGGATCGTCACCAATATCAGTGCGCCAGCCAAAGGGATGCCAGCGGCGCCGGCGATCTGTCCGCAATCTTTTACCAGGGTCTCGTCATATGGTCGCCGGAATTCAGGCAACGGCGAGGATACATGCCGGCTCTTCTACCGCATGTATGGGGGAGCGCTGCAAGCAGTGATGTTGCGCGTCTCGTCCTATTTCAGTGGTGACGAGCCGCCAGACTCCAGCTATAGCTACTTCTGCATTTCGAAATCGTACAACTTCACGATCTTTGTTGCCGATTCCTACATTTACGACTGAAAGGGGCTCATGCCAGTTCTCAAGGAAATTCAGGCGCCAAACGGCGTCGCAGTCACATATCACATGCTGGGCAACGCCAACATTGATATTCAGCTTGGCACGATCAGGCTGCATGTCCGCAGTTATCCAAATGAAGAAGCATGCCTGCAGGGCATGCCGCACGCCTGCGCATTCAACGATGTTTCGTTTCCCATTGACGCAATAGCGGTTGGTGAAGACGGCATTGTTGCGGCGCTGGAGCGTGCTTTGGTCTCGCAAGATGGCGGCGCAAGCCCTAACATTTTCTATGACGGCATTGTGGTAAAGGACAAGAGCGGTACGCTGCAAGCAGCGAAAGACCGTGCCTGGTCGAATATCAAAGCCGCGCGCGCTGTCGCCGAGCTGGGCAGCTTCATCCATGAAGGGGCCAGATACCAGGCCGATAAGCCACGCATTAACGGTGCATTCCAGTTGGCCAGGCTGGCAAAGGACAGCGGCGCAGCATACAGCGAGACGTGGACGCTGGCTGATAACACGACGCGCACGCTGAACGCCGACCAGGTGATTTCCCTGGCGGTGGCATCGTGGGAACACGCCTCCCGCGTGCATGGCATTGGCCGCGCGCTGCGCGAACAGATCAACCAGGCCGATACTATCGAGGCCGTAAATGAAATTAGGTGGCCAGCATGAGCAATATGCGTATCATCTACGATAATGCCGTAAGCCGAGCGGCGCTGTCGGCATCGAGCACCGCCGGTGCGCTGGTGGCGGAGAATCTCCAGGTCGATGACAAGGCAAGCGTGTGGCGTGCTGCCGGAAAGACGGCCCGGCTGACGGCAACCTGGCCCTCGGCCGAGAGCATCTCGGCAGTCGCTCTCCCGTTCTGCAATCTGTCGCCGACCGCGACCATGCGGGTGCGAATTTCCAGGGAGGGAAGCGCTACCAATTTGCTTGGCTTCCCATTCAACTTTGACCGCTCGCCATGGGGATCCGGGAATGCCGCGGTTATCCAGAATGCAGCCCTGGCACCGGACGGCACGGTTACCGCTGATGCAATGATGCGCGTTGCGCCTGGCAATCATTACCTGTTCCAGAATTCGGCGGCGCCAGCCGCCGGAAATTCGTTCACCGCGTCCGTGTACCTGAAAGCTGGCAGCTACACTGGAGCTGTAAGGGTATGGCTGAAGGATGGTTCAGGTGTGAGCCTCGTCGCAACCCTCGCGCAACCTACAGGTACCTGGACCCGCTTTACCTGCAGCGGAACCTTCCCGGCGAATGCAACCGGCACTGCTTGCTTCTATATCGACCCGGCGGACGATGCAGGGGCTGCAGGCGAAGTGTTTTATGTCTGGGGTGCGCAGCTCGAAGCGGGGCTGGCGGCGACTTCGATGGTGCCGGATGCTACCGCGTTCACGTCGCGGGCGTCGGCAAAGTGGGTGTTCGACCAGGGCGGAGTGTTGAACCAGGTCGCTGCTAACGTTGCGACCTATGATTTTGACCCCGCGACGTATGCCAGCCGCGGTCTTTCGCTGGAGGCGGCGGCTACGAACACCGTTCGCAATAACACGATGACGGGCGCCGCCGTTGGAACGCCGGGCACGGTGCCGACCAACTGGTTCTGGGCGCTGGCTGGCGGGTTGGCATCATCTGTGATTGGGACTGGCATTGAGGCCGGAATTGACTATATCGATTTCCGAGTCTTCGGCACGCCTTCGGGCGGATCGAGCGGCATCCGGTTTGAGACGGCAACCGGTGTCCCAGCTGCAGCCGGGCAAACTTGGGCTGCTTCCGCGTTTGTGCGTCGCGTTGCAGGATCTGAGGCAAACATATCAGCTATCAGATGCAACTTCCTCGGGATAACAACAGGATCGGCGGGGACGACGGACAATTTCAGCGGAGCGAGCGTATTGGGTGCGCTGGGTGGCGCAAGCCTCGCTGCTGTGCGCGCATCGCTCGTCGCCACGCTGGCGGATGCGACAACGGCCTATCTTCGTCCGCAGATCCTGCTTGAACATGCGGTAGGTTCCCCGATCGATATCACTCTGCGCATCGGACTGCCTCAACTGGAGCAGGGCCGCGCGCCTACGTCACCAATCAAGACCAGCGGCGCCACCGTGACGCGTGCGGCTGACCTGGCGAGCAGCCCGCCAGGCATCAGGCCCGCTGGATATATCGACGCATGGCAGTCATACGATTACGACAGCGGGCTGGTGCCTGCTTGTCCGGCGCCGGCTGTAAAGCTGCGCGGCTGGACCGCGGCACAGGCGGCCAGTGCCTACGCTTACGGTGGCGGCACGTGCGCCCGGCACTGGATGCCAACGCCGGCGCTCGCCACGGGCATGGCCGTTGACATCGCGGATCCCGGCAACCTGCAAGGCTATGTCGAGGCAGCGTGTCTGGTGGCAGGGCCATACTGGTCCCCGAAATACAACGCATCGGGGGCATCGTTCACCAGCGTCGATACGACAGAGCTCTATCGGAACGGCGCCGGTGGACAGGGAGCAGAGGCAGGCTACACCTACCGCAAACTACCGGTTGAGCTGGAGTTGATGCCGCCGTCCGATCGCGCGGCGTTTGTCAACATCGTCCGCAACAGCCGGGCGTACCCGATCCTGATTAGCGTGTACCCGGAGGTTGCGGATCTCGCGCTTGAGCGAGACCACATGATTTATGGCCGACGCGTCAAAGACTCCGAGATGTCGATCCAGTACGCGCTGGCCTATTCAACCACGATAGAAGTGGAGGAGATCTGACGTCCGCCTTGTTGCTCTGAAAAAGTGCGAATGACCTCCAACAACCAAGTCCAAAATTTACATGAAAGAGAATATGTCAATCGAAGCTACCGCAGGCGGTACCCTGATTAAAATCTTCGGCGTCCCGGTGTTGGCCGGCGCCGCCGCAACAGGCCTGGCCTTTCTGTTCATGTGGCCAAAGTCGCTCAAGGAGGCGGCCATCCGTTTCGCATGCACCTTGCTTGCGTCGGCGGTCGGCGGCCCGTTCCTGGTCATCGCCGCCCATAGCTGGTGGCCAAGCCTGTTTGCGTCCTCAGGACAGGTGGCAGCCATGTACGCACTGCCGCCTGAAATGGGCGTACTGTTCGTCGCCGCGCCGTTTCTTGTGCTGGCGGGCTTGCCCGCCTGGTGGATCATCGGTGGGTTGGTGCTGTGGTTTGATCGCCGGCGAGGGAAAGACCTGGCTGAGATCGCGCATGACGCGGCTGCGGCGGTCAAGGACGTAAGGGGAACGCTCTGATGGCGCCCTCTGAATTCATTGAGACGATGTTGCCGGCGGCGCTGGCCTGCCATCACGCCTACGGCATCCCTGCCAGCTTCACCCTGGCCCAGGCAGCGCTGGAATCGAGTTGGGGCGCCCGTGCACCAGGCTTCAACCTCTTCGGCGTGAAGCCTGGCCCGTCGTGGAAAGGAGCGACCGTATTGGTGGACACGCATGAATTTGTGAAAGGCGCGCGCACAGCGGTCAAGTGCGCTTTCCGTGCATACGACGGATGGGCACACAGCTTGCAGGATCACGCCGCATTCTTCCAGCAGAATCCGCGCTACAAGAAATGCTTCCTCGAGCGAACTGGTGAGGGCTGGGCGCGCGCCGTTGCTGCTGCAGGCTATGCGACGGACCCTGGGTATGCAGGCAAGCTGATCGCCATCATGCGTGGCCGGAACCTGGCTCGTTTCGACGATTTGCCCTCCAGGGTGTTGGCATGATTGTGGCGCTCGCACGCCTGCAGGGACTGATCCTGCCGGCGTGGTTCAAGTGGGTAGCCATTGCGGCGCTGTGCATTGCCACGTATGGCTTCGGACGCCTGCAGGAAGCGCGGCGCGGTGCCGACGCAGTGTCCGGCTATCTCGCTGGCCAGGCCGCACGCACTGTGTTGATCGGTCGGGCGCAAACCAAGGTGGTAGTGCAGACCGAAATCAAGTACCGCGATCGCATTGAGAAAATTTACTTGAAGGGAGACGTCATTGAGAAACAAGTACCGGTTTATGTCACCGCTGCTGACAACGCTGAGTGCCGGGTTAATGCTGGTTTCGTGCGGGCACATGACGCCGCCTGGACAGGTGAGCCTGCCGGACCTGCCGCCAGCACTGACCGCGACGCCGGCGGAGTTTCGCTTGCTGAAGTCGCGGAAACCGGCGCCCACAATGCCACAACGTGCCTCGCCTGGCGTGAACTAGCCTTAGGACTGCGCGAGCATTATCAAAAGCAGCAGGCAGTTCTGAAATGACGTGCGGGCGCCTGCACGCGGCCCTCCTGGCGTTCTGCGCGGGCTTTTCAGGCGTTGTCGCCCGGTGTGCACCATACGGACGTTTTCGCCTGAATGCTACACGCGGGGCTGATGGCCTACGGCCGTGGCTAACGGTTGGCCCGCACTTCGTCGAGGTGTTGGTCCAGCACTGCGGCCGTATCCACGATCAAGCTGGCAGTTTTTGCAAAGAAGGCTTGCGGGATATGCTCGAAAATGTCACCAAGGTGGTGGTAGTCGGGATGGTCTTCCACGCCAAAGAAAAGGAACGGAATGCCCGCCTCATGAAACGCTGCGTGGTCGGAACTATCGGTCCAGTTATCGCCGTGGGAAAAAAGGGAATCGTGCCCGTACTTGAGCGTGACGCTGCTGCGCGTGGCTGCCTGCTGCACCAGCGGCTTGAGGTCGGAGCGCTTGCTGGTGCCGCCGACATAAATCTCGTTCTTGTCGCTGCGGCTGACCATGTCCAGGTTCAGGTTCATGACCACTTGATCCTTCGGCACAGGCAGCGCGCCGACAAAATAACGTGAGCCTTCCATGCCCAGTTCTTCGGCGTCGAAGGCGACAAACATGATCGAATGGGCCGGCGGGTGTGCCTTGAACCAGGCTGCAATTGCCATCATCGTAGCGACGCCGGAAGCGTTGTCGTCTGCGCCGGGATAAAGTTGACCCCTGAGCGAGCCAAGGTGGTCATAATGCGCACTGATCACGAGGTAGCTTTTGGGTGAACGGGAGCCGGGGATATAGCCCATCAGGTTGACTCCGGTTTTAACATCCCTCCAAAACCTGCGCCTGAAGGTGAAGGCCTGTTCGTAACCGGAGGGGAAGGCCTTGATGCCGATGGCCTCGAAGCGTTTGCGCAGGTAGGCGCGTGCTTTTTGGCTGCCATCCGTGCCGGTGGCGCGGCCTGCGAATTCGTTCGACGCAAGAATGCGCACGTCCTCCATCAGTTGATTCTGGTCTGGCACGACCGCCTGCGCCATTGCGCCATGGGCAGCGAGCAGCAAGCTATAGATGAAAGTTTTCATTTCTAACTGAAGGTAGAGTTGGCGCTGATGATAGCCGAGGAAGCGCATCGCCATCTGGGCCGAGTGATGACTATTCCAAAATCTGAAAGAATCAATTGCTCTAGCCAGTGATTCTGCTGCGGTTCATAACTCCGTAAAGTAAGCACATCAAGACACTATCGGAGAACAACATGAACCGACGCACTTTTCTCAACACCGCCGCTGCAGCCGCGGCAACCACGGTCCTTCCTGCTCACGCTGCAACGACGGGCATCAGGGCCGTGGCCTTCGATGGCCTGGCTTTGTTCGACCCGCGCCCGATTTTCGCGCTGGCCGAAGAGTTCTTCCCAGGCCGTGGCAACGCACTGGCCACGGCATGGCGCGTTCGCATCTTCGAATACATGGCTGCGTACGCTCACGCGCAGCTACGAAAGCTTCATGCGCATTGCGGAAGACGCACTGGTCTTCGCTCTTGCACAGGAAAAGCTCGTGGCGAGCGACGCGCAACGCAAGCAGCTGGTTGCCGGCTTCATGAACTTGCGCACCTGGCCGGACGTCGCGCCTGTGTTGCGCCGCCTGAAAGCGGCTGGCATGCGTCTCGCTCCGCTCACCCACTTCAGCGTGCCGATGCTGGAAAAAGGGATTGCGAATTCTGGCCTGGAAGGACTGTTTGACCACTTGCTGTCGGCTGATCTGGTGCAAGCCTACAAGCCCGATCCACGCGCCTACCAGATGGCCGTCGACCGCTTCGGCCTGTCGCCGAACCAGATCGCCTTTGTCGCCTTTGGCGGCTGGGATGCCGCAGGCGCCAAAACCTTCGGCTTCCCTACGATCTGGATCAACAGGCTGAATGCGCCGACTGAGCAACTGGGTATCGCGCCGGACGCCGTTGCCGGCAGTTTCGATGCTTTGCCCGGGTTCGTCGGCGTGTGATACGGCTGAGCTTGCCGTGAGCCGCTGACGCGGCGCGAAATCGCTGCGCGATTTCGAGAATGGGCGAATCGAAAAGCCGTCCGCTTGCAAGCGGACGTCGTTCCACTGGCGGGCCGCATGCGGCCCGAAACCCCAGCTCCACCCCGCGCCCGTTCCGGACGCGGATTCGGGTCCCGCCAACTCTGCGCTAACGAACAAAAAAATTGGGCCCCAAGCTTGCGCATGGGGCCCAATTTTTTTGTTCGGTGGTGGAGACGGCGGGAATCGAACCCGCGTCCGCAAGCACTCTACAGACAGTTCTACATACTTAGCACTATCATTTAATTTAACCTGTACGGCACGGATGTGCACGTTCCGGACAGGCGATTCACCTTAGATTTAGGACTTCTCGAAGTGAACCCTCGAAGTCCGATCCCTTATAAATGACCCAACACGGCCTTGCGGCCACACCCTAAGGGCGAGGTGTTGTCGGGCAGGCGCAATTAAGCAGCCAGTGCGTACGAGTTATCGTTTGCAGTTAGTTTGTTTCTGGGTGTATTTACGAGGTAACCAGCCCTCGGTATGCCCTGTTCTGCTTTGCAACCCACGTCGAAACCAGGTCGTCCCCACAGAAGGAAGTTGTATTTTACCTGAATCTTTAAGGCTGCGTCACTCTTCGAGCGAAACCAGCGGGCGGGCGTCGTCGGGCAGGCGTCTAGGATGGATTTCGCCGAGGGGGCCGAAGGTGAATTCGACCAGGTGGCGGCGCGAGACCGGAACGATGGCGGACTTCAGGTCGTGGAAGCTGTCGGCTTCCTTGAAGCCCAAATCGATGGTCAGCTTTTCGAGCTGGTAAGTCTCGACCAGTTGCTCCACGCGGTTGCGTCGGTTGTTGCTTTCGATGGTGCCGTGGTGGGCGGGTTTCTCGCCTTCGAAGTAGCGGATCAGCGCGCCTTCCATGACTTCCACGTGCGAACGGCTAGTGGCTTCGCCCAGCGGGTCCGGTACCGCGGATTCGACTTTCACATCCATGCGCTTGACCAGCAGGAAGGTGTCGAGCATGCCGTCGTTTTCTTCCATGATGCGGTTGACGGCGGGGTAGCGGCCTTTGGCCAGGCGGGCTTGCGGGTCGCGCGTTATGCCGACGAATTCCACCGTGCTTTCGTACTTCAGGTCGTTCGGGAATTTTTGCACCAGGTCGTGCGCGGAATAGCATTCCGTCAACGCGCCCCAGTTCAGCGTGATGTATTTGTCGTGCAGGGTGACGATCGGTTTCTTGAAGGTCGCTTCGAACGGCACTTCCAGTTCAAGCGTGATCGATTCCTTGCGGCTGTCGGTGCCGGCCAGCAGCGGTACCGTCAGCTTCAGGCCGAAGAAGCCCCAGCTCGTGCCCTTCTTGATGTCGAAGCGCAGGCGCTCGCGGGTGATGACGAAGAACAGCAGCTGCTTTTCCATGGTCGCGTCGAGCGCGAACTGCATGCGGCGCTGGTAGCGGCCGATCGGGTCGCGGAAGTCGGGCACCAGCGGGTCGTTGACCAGCAGGTCGTACCAGTAGAAGCGGCTCTCGGCAACGGAGGCATCCCAGACTTGCGGCGCGCTGCTGCGTGGTGGGAGCATCGCCTCGATGTTCTCGTCCCCGTCCATAAAGTCTCCAGATACCTTTTCTCTGTAATCGCTACTGGCTATAGTATAGAAACTTATTGCTGTTGGGCAAGTTATAACGCAGTTTCTACGCTGCTAACGGTGTCGGGGATGGTACGGTTGCGCGAATCAGGGCCAGCAGGTCGGTGGGCGAGGCCAGCAAGTGGTCGGCACCCCAGGCGGCGGGCTCGACCGGGCCGCAATAGCCCCATTGGCAAGCCACGGTGCGCATGCCGGCGGCGTGGCCGGCCTGGATGTCGCGCAGGTCGTCGCCGACGTACCAGCATTCTTCCGGCGCCAGGCCAAGGCGGGATGCTGCTTCCAGCAATGGGGCAGGGTGCGGCTTGGCGTGTGGCGTGGTGTCGCCGGAAATCACGCAGCTTGCCAGCCCAAGCCCGATTTGCGGCACCAGCGGGTCGGTGAAGCGGGCCGGTTTGTTGGTGACGATGCCCCAGCGCAGGCCGGCTTCAGTTATTCCGGCCAGCAGTTCGTGAATGCCATCGAACAGGGTGCTGTGCACCACCATCGCTGCCTCGTAATTGGTGAAGAAGCCGTCGCGCAGTTCTTCAAAGCCTTCATCCTGCGGCTTCAGGCCGAAGGAGACACCGATCATGCCGCGTGCGCCGTGCGATGCCTGTGGGCGCAGCACCTCATAAGGCGTCGGCTCCAGCCCGCGCACGGTGCGCAGCAGGTTGATTGCGGCGGCCAGGTCGGGCGCGGTGTCGGCCAGGGTGCCATCGAGGTCGAACAGGATGGCGCGCGGGGCTGGGAACAGGCTCATGGTCGGGAAAGGCTTTCGAAGCGGGCGGCACGCAGGCCGCCTGGCTTTATTCAGGGCGGGTGCAGGCCACCAGGTAATTAACGCTGGTGTCGTTGTTCAAGGAGTAGACCTTGGTGAGCGGATTGTAGCCCATGCCCTTCAAGGCATCTACTTGCAGGCCAGCAGTGCGCACATATTGCGACAGTTCGGCCGGAGTGATGAACTTTTCATAATCGTGCGTGCCCTTGGGGAGCATGCGCAGCAGGTATTCGGCGCCGATGACCGCAAACAGGTAAGCTTTCGGGTTGCGGTTCAGGGTGGAGAAGAATACATGGCCTCCTGGTTTTACCAGCGTGGCTGCCGCACGCACGATGGCGCCCGGGTCTGGTACGTGTTCCAGCATTTCCATGCAGGTCACCACGTCATACTGGCCAGCTTCCTGCGCTGCCATCTCTTCGGCGGCGATCAGCTTGTAGCGCACGGGTACGCCGGATTCCAGGCTATGCAGGTCGGCGACTTTCAGGGCCTTTTCGGACAGGTCGATGCCCGTAACCTTGGCGCCTTTTTTTGCCATGGATTCGGACAGGATGCCCCCACCGCAGCCGATATCGATCACGTTCTTCCCGGCCAGCGGGGCGCGGGCGTTGATCCATTCCAGGCGCAGCGGATTGATCTCGTGCAGGGGTTTGAATTCGGACGTGGGATCCCACCAGTGATGGGCCAGTTCGCTGAATTTTTGCAGTTCTAATGGGTCGGCGTTCATGCCGGGATGATACTGGAGTTTTGTGCGCGGCCAAAGTACAAAAGGATAAGCTGGAGCGAAAAAATGCCGGCCTGGCGCCGGCATTTTCATTCAAGCTGTACAGCGGCCAGTTCAGGACTTGGCGCCGCTGCAAGTACCAGGCGTTGCCAGTTCGAGCTTGGCAATATCTTCCTTGGCTTGCTCTTCGGCGATCTGCTCGAGGCCGGCGCCTCCGACAAATACGCCCACCTTGATGTATTGACGGACAAAGTAGTTTTTGCCTGCGTCGACCGTCAGGGCCAGGTCATTCGGCGAGAATTCGGATTCGGTCGAGATCTTGATCATCTTGCCGCCTTCGACTTGGGTGTAGAAGAACACATCCGCTGCGCTTTCACCCAGGCACTTACCGTCAACCCAAATGTCCTTCTTCAGGGCCTTGCCAGCAAAGCTGTTTCGATAAACGTAAAGACCAGCATTCTTTTCGGTTGGAGCACTAAATTGTTTTGCTTTCGCGGAGTCTTCTTTGGAAGCCATGTTGACCGATGCGCAGCCAGTGACGAGGAAAGATGCTGCGATCGCGAGGAAGGGAAGGAATTTCATATTTTCGTAAAGTTGCGTTGAGTTTTAGGTTTAAGGCAACAAATCCTAAGCTTGAATTTGTCGTTTTGCAACCATAATTGACAACAAGAACTCTACTTCGCACGAAAAAAAGCCCCGCACAGGGCGGGGCTGCAATAGCGCTGATGCGCCGGGAATTACTTCTTGGTGCCAACAACCTCGATTTCCACGCGACGGTTCTGGGCGCGGCCTTCGGCGGTCTTGTTGTCCGCTACTGGCTGCTTCTCGCCCTTGCCTTCGGTGTACACGCGGTTGGCTTCGATGCCTTTGCTCAGCAGGTATGCTTTGACGGCTTCAGCGCGGCGCAGCGACAGCTTGTCGTTGTACTGGTCGGTACCCATCGAGTCGGTGTGGCCGACAGCGATGATGACTTCCAGGTTCACGCCGTTCAGCTTGCCGGCCATTTCGTCCAGTTTTTCTTTCGCTTCTGGCTTCAGCACGGCCTTGTCGTAGTCGAAGAAGGCGTCAGCTGCGAAGGAAACTTTCTCAGCGGTCGGTGCTGCGGTTGGGGCTGCTGGCGCCGGGGTTGGCGGCACGGCCACTGGTGGCTGCTCTGGTGCTGGTGGCGGTGGAGGCAGTACGCACTTGCCATCCTTCAGCTCTTCCGGTGGGGTGCAGATCGGCAGGTCGCAACCTGGCACGGCATCGGCCGGAGTCCAGTAGCCGGTGCGCCAGCACAGGCCGAATGGATTGCGGGCGATGACGCCGCGGGCATCCTGCACATAGGCGCTCTTAGGCGTCGCCGCTTTGATGTCCTGGGTCACTGGTGCAAACGGAGGAGCGGTTGGCTTGTCTTGTGCTAGCACAGGGCCAGCCAGAACGGAAGACGCAGCAAACACGGTGGCGAGGAGTTTCTTCATATTGGTCTTTTCCTTAATCGGGGGGTAACGCTAATAAAACTAGTAATTTCATTAGTTTCTCGACCATTTTGCCATATTTCGCAAAACTGCATCAAAAGTAGAGGAAAAGGCCAGTTTCGCGCATTTGACCAAAATGTTGTTTTGTTGCAACGCAGCGGTCATAATAAGGTGCATTTGTGTCAACCAGATGACTTTCGTCCGGCAGCCTTGGCGCCATGCTAAAATCGCAGGCTTGTGTGTCTGGACAATATAGATCGACCCGCCAATGGATCAATTCGCAAAAGAAACAATCCCAATTTCCCTCGAAGAAGAGATGCGCAAGAGCTACCTCGATTACGCCATGAGCGTGATCGTTGGCCGAGCTCTGCCGGACGCTCGCGACGGCCTGAAGCCCGTACACCGCCGCGTCCTGTTCGGGATGCACGAACTGAACAACGTGTGGAACCGCCCTTACGTGAAATGCGCCCGTGTCGTGGGTGAAGTCATGGGTAAGTACCACCCGCACGGCGACGCGTCGATTTACGACACGCTGGTGCGCATGGCGCAGGACTTCTCCCTGCGTTACATGCTGGTCGACGGCCAGGGTAACTTCGGTTCCATCGACGGCGACAACGCCGCGGCGATGCGTTATACCGAGTGCCGCCTGGACAAGATCTCGACCGAGCTGCTGGCCGACATCGACAAGGAAACCGTCGATTTCGCGCCTAACTACGACGGCAAGGAGAAAGAACCTACCGTCCTGCCGACCAAGATTCCTAACCTGCTGATCAACGGCTCGTCCGGTATTGCAGTGGGTATGGCGACCAACATCCCTCCGCACAACCTGACGGAAGTGATCAACGGCGCGCTGCACGTGCTGTCCAACCCGGATTGCACGATCGACGAATTGATCGAACTGATCCCGGCGCCGGACTTCCCGACCGGCGGCATCATCTACGGCGTGTCCGGCGTGCGCGATGGCTACCGCACCGGCCGTGGCCGCGTGGTCATGCGCGCCAAGACCCACTTCGAGGAATACGGCAAGGAAGGCGGCCGCACCGCGATCATCGTGGACGAGCTGCCATACCAGGTCAACAAGAAGTCCCTGCTGGAGCGCATCGCCGAGAACGTGCGCGACAAGAAGCTGGAAGGCATTTCCGACATCCGCGACGAGTCCGACAAGTCGGGCATGCGCGTGGTGATCGAGCTGAAACGCGGTGAAGTGCCGGAAGTGGTGCTGAACAACCTGTACAAGCAGACCCAGTTGCAGGACACCTTCGGCATGAACATGGTCGCCCTGGTGGACGGCCAGCCGAAGCTGATGAACCTGAAGGACCTGCTGGCAACCTTCCTGTCGCACCGCCGCGAAGTCGTCACCCGCCGCACCATCTTCGAACTGCGCAAGGCACGCGAACGCGGCCACGTGCTGGAAGGTTTGGCTGTGGCGCTGGCGAACATCGACGAATTCATCGCCATCATCAAGGCTGCGCCGACGCCGCCGATCGCGAAGCAGGAACTGATGAACAAGGCCTGGGATTCGTCCCTGGTGCGCGAAATGCTGAAGCGTACCGGCGAAGAAGGCCAGGGCGGCATCGAAGCCTTCCGTCCAGAGCACCTGCCTAAGCACTACGGCATGCAGCCGGATGGCCTGTACAAGCTGTCCGACGACCAGGCAGGCGAAATCCTGCAGATGCGCCTGCAGCGCCTGACCGGCCTGGAACAGGACAAGATCGTCAACGAGTACAAGGAAGTGATGGCCCTGATCGCCGACCTGCTGGACATCCTGTCCAAGCCGTCGCGCGTGACCGCGATCATTACCGACGAACTGAACGCCTCCAAGCTGGAGTTCGGCGAGAAGGATCCACGCCGCTCCTCGATCGAGAACAACGCGACCGACCTGGAAACGGAAGACCTGATCACGCCGCAGGATATGGTGGTGACCCTGTCGCACATGGGCTATATGAAGGCCCAGCCGCTGTCCGAATACCGCGCCCAGAAGCGCGGCGGCCGCGGCAAGCAGGCAGCGGCAACCAAGGATGAAGACTGGATCGACCAGCTGTTCATCGCCAACACCCATGATTACATCCTGTGCTTCTCCAACCGCGGCCGCATGTACTGGCTGAAGGTGTGGGAAGTGCCGCAAGGCTCGCGTACTTCGCGCGGCAAGCCGATCGTGAACATGTTCCCGCTGCAGGACAACGAGAAGATCACCGTGGTGCTGCCGCTGTCGGGCGAAAACCGCACCTTCCCGGAAGACCATTACGTCTTCATGTCGACCAGCCTGGGTACGGTGAAGAAGACCCCGCTGAAGGACTTCTCCAACCCACGCAAGGCCGGCATCATCGCGGTCGACCTGGACGAGGGCGACTTCCTGATCGGTGCAGCGCTGACCGACGGCAAGCACGACGTGATGCTGTTCTCCGACGCCGGCAAGGCAGTGCGTTTCGACGAGAACGATGTGCGTCCAATGGGCCGTACCGCGCGCGGTGTACGCGGCATGAACCTGGAAGAAGGGCAGAACGTGATTGCGCTGCTGGTTGCCGAGAACGAGCAGCAGTCGGTGCTGACCGCAACCGAAAACGGCTTCGGCAAGCGTACGCCGATCACCGAGTACACCCGCCACGGCCGCGGCACCAAGGGCATGATCGCCATCCAGACCTCCGAGCGTAACGGCAAGGTGGTGGCGGCGACCCTGGTACAGGCGACCGACGAGATCATGCTGATCACCACTGGCGGTGTGCTGATCCGCACCCGTGTGTCGGAGATCCGCGAGATGGGCCGGGCCACCCAGGGCGTGACCCTGATTGCGGTGGAGGACGGCACCAAGCTCTCGGGCTTGCAACGCATCGTCGAAGCAGACGCGGACGAGCCGGAAGCAGAAGCTGAAGGCGGCGAAGCAGCCGAATAAGGCTGACCCGCAACGGGCCCCGTCTGAGACATCAGGCCGGGCCCGTTAGTTTTTTCAACCATCAAATTCGAAAAACAAATAAGCAATGAAGAAAATCGTCGTAGCCTTGATCGCTTCCTTCGCCTTGGTCCAGGGTGCCGTCGCCGCTGACCAGGCGCCTGCGCCGGCCAATGCCGCAGCCGTGCGTGAGCTGCTGGATGCGATGAACTACCGCACCATGTGGAAGGCCTCGATGGACCAGATGTCCAAGACCATGCCGGACCTCATGCGCCAGCAGGTCGAAGCCTCGGTCAAGGCCGACAACAGCATGAACGATGCTCAGCGCCGGGAAGCGCTGCTGAAAATGGAAGCCGAATTGCCGAAAATGGCGGAAGTGCTGAGCGGTGTTCTGAGTGATCCTGGCCTGATGGTTGAAATGGAAGGCGAGATGATCGCGCTGTATTCGCGCTATTTCACGGCTGACGAACTGAAACAGATTGCGGCCTACTACCGCACCCCGGTCGGCATGAAGAGCATGCAGCTGATGCCGCAAGTGATGGCGGAGTCGATGGCCATTGGCCAACGCGTGACCATGCCGCGCATTCAGAAAGCAATGGAGCAGTTCCGTAAAAAATAAGGAGCAAGCATGAAGAAGATCGCCTTCGCCGCCGCTGTATTTGCTTTCGCCGCCGTTGCCCATGCTGCACCGGCAACTGAGGCATCGATCCGTGAGCTGATGGAAACGACAGGTGCGCGCGCCAATATGGCAAGCTCGTTGCAAAACCTGGCGAAGGCCTTGCCCCAGATCCTGCGCATGCGTGCGGAAACCATGGTGCGCAATAATCCAAAACTCAACGACGACCAGCGCAAGGCCGAATTGGCCAATGTGGAGCGCCGCATGCCGATCGTCACTGCCGCCCTGCAAAAGGACTTGAACGATCCGAAGCTGGTCGATGAGCTGTACAACCAGGTGGTGCCGCTGTACGCGCGCCACTTCACGCAGGAAGACGTGAAGGCTTTAACGGCCTTCTACCGCAGCCCAACCGGCAAGAAATCTCTGGAAGTCATGCCTGTGCTGATGGGCGAGAGCGCCCAGGCCGCACAGAAACTGGTGCAAGACCGCGCCAAGCGCATTGTCGAACAAACGAAATAAGGACTATGAAGAAATTTGCAGCATCACTGATCTTTGCACTGGCATTTGCAACCAGCGCCCAGGCAGCAGGCGAGCAGGCCAAACCGGCACTTAACCCGGCGACTGTGACTGCGGTCAACAAGCTGCTGGATTCGATGAACTATCGCAGCATGGCGCGACAAATCATGCAGGGCACTTTCCAGCAAATGCAGCCAGGCCTGTTGCAGACGATGGAAGCCATAATCAATGCAGAACCAAATCTGGATGCCGATCAAAAGGCGAAGGCCCTGGAGCTTGCCCAGTCCAAGGTGCCTCTCATAACCGGCAAACTGCAAGAGTTTTTTGCAGATCCGGCCTTGGTTGAAGAGCTGCAGGCGGCGACAGTGCAGGTCTATGCGCGCAATTTCTCGGTAGCGGAGATTGAGCAATTGGCGGCGTTCTATCGCACGCCGCTGGGCAAGAAAATGCTTGCGCGCATGCCGGCCATCGCTTCTGAGTCGGTGGCTGCTTCCCAGCAGATCATCATGCCGCGGCTGGGCAAGATGATGCAGGAAATCGTAAGCGCTTTTGAATAAGGGATCATATCGTGGCTAACATCTACAATTTCTCCGCCGGCCCGGCCGTGCTGCCAAAGGAAGTGCTGCAACAGGCGGCCGCTGAAATGCTGGACTGGCAGGGCAGTGGGATGTCCGTCATGGAGATGAGCCATCGCGGTCCTGAATTCATTTCGATCTACAAAGCCGCCGAGCGTGACCTGCGCGATCTTTTGGCCGTGCCGGACAATTACAGGATTCTGTTCATGCAGGGCGGTGGCCTGTCGCAGAACGCCGTGCTGCCGATGAACCTGTGCGGCGGCGCCGACAGCACCATCGATTTCGTGCAGACCGGTTCCTGGTCCAGCAAGTCGATCAAGGAAGCGGCGCGCTATGCGCGCGTCAACGTGACCGCTTCGTCGCAGGCGACCGGTTTCGACCGCGTGCCGGACCAGAAGGACTGGAAACTGACTCCTGGCGCGTCTTACCTGCACATCTGCACCAACGAAACCATTGACGGCGTCGAATTCAACTTCGTGCCGACCGTCCAGGGCGATACGGATATCGTGGCCGACATGTCGTCGCACATCCTGTCGCGCCCGGTGGACGTCAGTAAATACGGCGTGATCTTTGGCGGTGCGCAAAAAAATATCGGCCCGGCCGGCGTGACCGTGGTCATCGTGCGTGATGACCTGATCGGCAAGGCGCTGCCATTCTGCCCATCCGCCTTCGATTTCAAGAATGTGGCGGAGAACGAATCGATGTACAACACGCCGCCCACCTACGGCATTTATATCGCCGGCCTGGTGTTCCAGTGGCTGAAGAAGCAGGGCGGCGTGGCCGCCATGGAAAAGCGTAATATTGAGAAAGCCGAGTTGCTGTACCAGGCGCTCGACGCCGACGACTTCTACCAGAACCGCGTCGCAAAAGAATACCGTTCGCGCATGAACATCCCGTTCTACCTGCGCGACGAATCGAAAAATGAAGCATTCCTGGCCGGTGCGAAGGCGCGCGGGCTGTTGCAGCTGAAGGGCCACAAGTCCGTCGGTGGTATGCGGGCATCGATTTATAACGCGATGCCAATCGAAGGCGTGCAAGCGCTGGTTGATTATTTGAACGAATTTGCAGGGCGCTAAAACCGGCAAACCGGTGTCTGACCCGCAGGGTCAGACACCGATACGCGGCCGCCGCCGGCCCAGTGTCTGACCCTGCGGGTCAGACACTGGGTTGCCGGTTTAAAAGCCAGCACAAAGTGAACGCAAACGAATGACAGACAAACTGAAACCCCTCCGCGAGAAGATCGATTCGATCGACGCGCAAATCCTGGCGTTGCTCAACGAGCGCGCCAAAGTGGCGCAGGAAGTAGGGCACGTCAAGGCCGAGACCAACGCGCCCGTGTTCCGCCCCGAGCGTGAAGCCCAGGTGCTTCGCGGCGTAGCCGACCGCAACCCGGGCCCGCTGGGCGGACGCGAAGTGCAGACCATTTTCCGCGAAATCATGTCGGCATGCCGTGCGCTGGAGCGCCGCGTGACCGTGGCCTATCTTGGCCCCGCCGGCACCTTCAGCGAGCAGGCCGTGTACGCGCAGTTCGGCACCGCGGTAGATGGCATTCCTTGCGCCTCCATCGACGAAGTGTTCCGCGCGACCGAAGCCGGCACCGCCGATTTCGGTGTGGTGCCGGTCGAAAATTCCTCCGAAGGCGCGGTGAACCGCACGCTGGACCTGATGCTGGCCACGCCTTGCCTGATTTCCGGCGAAATCGCGATTGCCGTCCACCACAGCCTGATGACCAAGACCGGCACAATGGAAGACGTGCAGGTCATCTGCGCCCATTCCCAAGCGCTGGCCCAGTGCCAGGTGTGGCTGAACCAGAACTACCCGCATATCGAGCGCCGCGCGGTGGCCTCGAATGCCGAAGCCGCGCGCATGGCGGGCGACGACCCGACCATCGCCGCCATCGCCAGCGAACACGCCGGCGCGCAATATGGCCTGGGTGTGGTCAATGCCCACATCCAGGACGATCCGCACAACCGCACCCGCTTCGTGGTGATCGGCAGCCTGCAGACCAACCCGTCCGGCCGCGACCACACCTCGATGGTGCTGGCGGTGCCGAACAAGGCCGGCGCGGTATACCAGCTGCTGGCGCCATTGGCCAAGCATGGCGTGTCGATGACGCGCTTCGAATCGCGCCCGGCCCGCATCGGCACCTGGGAATACTATTTCTATGTAGACGTAGAAGGGCACGTACAAGACCCGTCCGTGACAAAGGCATTGGCTGAACTCAAGGACAATGCTGCCTTCTTCAAAGTGCTGGGCTCTTACCCGACCAGCCTCACCTGACCTTTAAAAGAGATTAGAAACATGTCCAAGAATTACGGCCCCGAATACGTTCGCGCAATTGCTCCATACCAGGCTGGCAAGCCTATCTCCGAGGTGGCGCGCGAGTTTGGCCTGAAAGAAGAATCCATCGTCAAGCTGGCATCGAACGAGAACCCGTTTGGCGTGCCGGAATCGGCGCAGAAGGCCATGGCCGCTGCCGCTGCTGAACTGGGCCGCTACCCGGATGCCAACGCCTTCGACCTGAAGATGGCGCTGTCCAAGCGTTACGACGTGCCGATGGATTGGATCACCCTGGGCAACGGCTCCAACGACATCCTGGAGATCGCCGCCCACGCATTCGTTGAGCGCGGCCAGTCCGTGGTGTATTCGCAGTACTCGTTCGCTGTGTATGCGCTGGCGACCCAGGGCATTGGTGCGCGCCACATCGTGGTACCGGCCAAGAACTACGGCCACGACCTGGATGCGATGGCTGCCGCAATTGAATCGGACACCAAGCTGGTGTTCATCGCCAACCCGAATAATCCGACCGGCACTTTCGTGTCCGGCGCGGAGATTGAAGCCTTCCTGCAGAAGGTGCCGGCCCACGTTGTCGTCGTGCTGGACGAAGCTTACAACGAATTCCTGAAGAAGGAAGACCAGTACGAGTCGGCAACCTGGGTCAAGAAGTACCCGAACCTGCTGGTGTCGCGCACTTTCTCCAAGGCCTACGGCCTGGCCGGCCTGCGTGTCGGCTTCGCGCTGGCTCAGCCGGAAGTGACTGACCTGATGAATCGTATTCGCCAGCCTTTCAACGTCAATTCGCTGGCGCAGGCTGCAGCGATTGCGGCGCTGAATGACAAGGAATTCCTGGACAAGTCGGCGGCCAACAATGCCGCGGGCTATGAGCAGTTCGTGGAAGCGTTCAAGGATATGGGTCTGGAATACGTGCCTTCGTACGGCAACTTCGTGCTGGTGCGCGTTGGCTCGGACGATGCGGCAGGTGCGCGCATCAACCTGGCGCTGTTGAAGCAGGGCGTGATCGTGCGCCCGGTCGGCAACTATGGCCTGCCACAGTGGCTGCGTATTTCTATCGGCCTGCCGCAAGAGAATGCGGTGCTGATTTCTGCGCTGCGTAAGGCGCTGGCAGAGGATCGTGCTTAATAAGGTTGTTATTTTTGGCGTTGGCCTGATCGGCGGCTCGTTTGCGCGGGCGCTGAAGCAGGCTGGCGCTGTTCGGCATATTGTTGGTGTGGATCGTTCCGACGCGTTCCTGGCGCGGGCTCTCGAGCTGGGCATCATCGACTCGGCCGTCTCCCAAACCGGTACCCCGGTGTCTGACCCGCAGGGTCAGACACCAGCCAGCGACGGCCGCGTATCAGTGTCTGACCCTGCGGGTCAGACACTGGGTTACCGGTTTGAAGATGCAATCGCCGGCGCCGACCTGATCCTGCTAGCCGCGCCAGTCGCACAGACTGCCCGCATCCTGCAATCAATCCTGCCGCACCTCGACCCCACGACCGTGGTCACCGACGCCGGCAGCACCAAATCCGACGTGGTGGCCGCCGCCCGCGCCGTCATGGGCGAGCGAGTGAGTCAATTCGTCCCCGGCCACCCCATCGCCGGCCGCGAAACCAACGGCCCCGATGCCGCCATCGTCGACCTGTACAAAGGCAAAAAAACCGTCCTCACGCCGCTGGCTGAGAACGACCCTGCCGCCGTGGAGCGCGTTGCAGCAGCCTGGAAAGCCTGCGGCGCCATCATCCACACCCTGACTCCGGAAGACCACGACAAAGTCTTCGCCGCCGTCAGCCATCTTCCCCACCTGCTGGCCTACGCGCTGGTAGACGACATCGAGCGCAAGCCCCACTCGGATTTGCTGTTCCAATATGCTGCCAGCGGATTCCGCGACTTCACCCGCATCGCCGGCAGCTCGCCTGAAATGTGGCGCGACATCAGCCTCGCCAACCAGGCCGCACTCCTGACTGAGCTGGATGCATATCTGGCACAATTAACCCGTTTGCGCGCCAGCCTTGCCGCTGGCGACGCCGCCGCCCTTGAAGCCACCTACGCCAACGCCCAGCGCGCGCGCCGGCAATGGATCGAGACCATCGAGGCGGCTGAGCCGCCACAGCCGAAAGACGCGGCGGCAGAATAAGGAACACGCATGACTGATTATCCGCATTACCTCGACCTGCTGCCGGTCGCCCGCGCCGAGGGCACGGTGCGCCTGCCTGGCTCGAAATCGATTTCCAACCGCATCCTGCTGTTGGCCGCGCTGGCAGAGGGCGAAACCCGCGTCATCGATCTGCTGGCGTCCGACGACACCGCCGTGATGCTGGCCGCACTGCGCTCGCTGGGCGTGGAGTGGACCGAACATCGCGAAGGCGAAAGCACCGTGCACGTGGTGCAGGGCGTGAAAGGCAGCTGGCCGCTGCGCACGGCCGACCTGTTCATGGGCAACGCCGGCACCGCCATCCGCCCGCTGACCGCGGCGCTGGCTGTAATCGGCGGCGACTACAAGGTGCATGGCGTGCCGCGTATGCACGAGCGCCCGATCGGTGACCTGGTCGACGCGCTGAATGCCGCCGGCGCGGACATCGAATACACCATGAACAAGGGCTACCCGCCGCTGCACATCCGCACCGGCGAGTTCAAATCGCAGCGCCTGAAGGTGCGTGGCGATGTGTCGAGCCAGTTCCTGACCGCGCTCCTGATGGTGGCGCCGCTGATGGCACGCGAGCACGCCGTGACCATTGAGGTGGAAGGCGAGCTGATTTCCAAGCCTTACATCGAGATCACCCTGAACCTGATCCGCCGCTTCGGCGGCGTGGTGCAGCAGGATGGCTGGTCGTCGTTCACCATCCCGGCTGGGCAGACGTACAAGAGCCCTGGCACCATCCACGTTGAAGGCGACGCCTCCAGCGCTTCTTATTTCCTGGCTGCCGGCGCGATTGGCCGTGGGCCGGTGCGGGTGCAGGGCGTGGGCCGCGACTCGATCCAGGGCGACGTGCGCTTCGCCCAAGCGCTGGAGCAGATGGGCGCGACCATCGTCATGGGCGATAACTGGATCGAAGCCAGTGCGGCTGGTCCGCTGAAGGCCGTTGACATGGACTTCAACCATATTCCGGATGCGGCGATGACCATCGCCGTGGCTGCGCTGTATGCTGAAGGTACCACCACCTTGCGCAATATTGCTTCCTGGCGCGTGAAGGAAACGGACCGCCTGTCGGCCATGGCGACTGAGCTGCGCAAGCTGGGCGCCACGGTGGAGGAGGGGGCTGACTGGCTTTCCGTCACGCCGCCTTCCACGCTGCTGACGGCTGCCATCGATACGTATGACGACCACCGCATGGCGATGTGCTTCTCGCTCGCCTCGCTGGATGGCTTCATTCGCAAGGGCGCCAAAGTTCGGATTAATGATCCAAAATGCGTCGCGAAGACGTTCCCTGAGTATTTCACTGCGTTCGCGTCGATCGCGAAGCGTGGTAGCGTTTAACTTTTAGCCAAAACCGGTAAACCGGTGTCAGACCCGCTGGGTCTGACACCAATTCGCGGCCGCCGCGTACTGGTGTCTGACCCTGCGGGTCAGACACCGAAGTGCCGGTTTATCAATTAAATTTATGCCAACATCGAACATCCCAGTCATCACCATCGACGGCCCAACCGCTAGCGGCAAGGGCACCGTGGCCCACAAGGTCGCGGACAAGCTTGGCTTCCACCTCCTCGATTCCGGCGCCCTGTACCGCCTGACCGCGCTGCAAGCCCTGCGCCGCGAAACCAACCTGAACGACGAGCACGCCCTGGCCAAGCTGGCCGAGCACCTGAACATCCATTTCGCCGGCGACGCCATTTACTTGTCGCAAGAAAACGTCACCGACGCCATCCGCGCCGAAGAAGTTGGCAATACTGCATCGAAAATCGCCGCCTTGCCGGCCGTGCGACAGGCCCTGTACGGCCTGCAGCTGAGTTTCCGCAAGACGCCGGGCCTGGTCGCCGACGGCCGCGACATGGGCTCCGTGATCTTCCCGCACGCCCCGCTGAAGGTGTTTTTGACCGCCTCCGTGGAAGCGCGCGCCGACCGTCGCTATAAGCAATTGATCGGAAAGGGAATTTCTGCTAGTATGCAAGACCTGCTGATGGATTTGAAAGCACGCGACGACCGGGATATGAACCGGGCAATTGCGCCGCTGGCACCGGCAGAGGGGGCGCACATCCTCGATACGTCTGCCATGAACGCTGATGAAGCGGCCGAGCAGGTGTTGAAATGGTGGGCCGCCGCCCATAAATAAATAGCTGTTTTTGTTCAACCCTCAACCCAGTTGAAGCCGCATATCGCGGGCCTTACTGGCTAACCTGGAAATAAATAATGGAAAGTTTTGCAGCCCTCTTCGAAGAGTCCCTGTCGCGTCAAGACATGCGCTCTGGCGAAGTGATCTCCGCTGAAGTCGTGCGTCTGGACCACAACTTTGTGATCGTTAACGCAGGCCTGAAATCGGAAGCTTTCATTCCTGTTGAAGAATTCAAGAATGACCAAGGCGAACTGGAAGTCAAAGTAGGCGACTTCGTTTCCGTGGCCATCGAATCGCTGGAAAATGGTTTCGGCGATACCATCCTGTCCCGTGACAAGGCCAAGCGCCTGGCATCGTGGCTGGCACTGGAAAAAGCAATGGAATCCGGCGAGATCGTCGTTGGTACCGTCAATGGCAAAGTCAAGGGCGGCCTGACCGTTCTGACCAACGGCATCCGTGCTTTCCTGCCAGGTTCGCTGGTAGACACCCGTCCAGTTAAGGACACCACCCCATTCGAAGGCAAGACCCTCGAGTTCAAGGTTATCAAGCTGGACCGCAAGCGCAACAACGTGGTTCTGTCCCGCCGCGCCGTTATCGAAGCTTCGATGGGCGAAGAGCGTCAGAAACTGATGGAAACCCTGAAAGAAGGCACCGTGGTGACCGGCGTCGTCAAGAACATCACCGACTACGGTGCGTTCGTTGACCTGGGCGGCATCGACGGCCTGCTGCACATCACCGACCTGGCATGGCGTCGTGTACGTCACCCATCGGAAGTGCTGACCGTGGGTCAGGAAATCACCGCTAAGGTCCTGAAGTACGATCAAGAGAAGAACCGTGTGTCCCTGGGCGTGAAGCAACTGGGCGACGATCCTTGGACCGGTCTGTCCCGTCGTTACCCACAAGGCACCCGCCTGTTCGGTAAAGTCACCAACCTGACCGACTACGGTGCGTTCGTTGAAGTTGAACAGGGCATCGAAGGCCTGGTTCACGTGTCCGAAATGGACTGGACCAACAAGAACGTAGCTCCGAACAAGGTTGTTCAGCTGGGCGACGAAGTTGAAGTCATGGTTCTGGAAATCGACGAAGAGCGTCGTCGTATCTCCCTGGGTATGAAGCAGTGCAAGGCAAACCCTTGGGACGACTTCGGCATGACCCACAAGAAGGGCGATAAGGTCAAGGGCGCGATCAAGTCGATCACCGACTTCGGCGTGTTCATCGGCCTGCCAGGCAACATCGACGGCCTGGTGCACCTGTCCGACCTGTCCTGGACCGAGTCCGGCGAAGAAGCCGTGCGCAAGTTCAAGAAGGGTGACGAACTGGAAGCCGTGGTTCTGGCAATCGACGTTGAGCGTGAGCGCGTTTCCCTGGGCGTTAAGCAACTGGAAGGCGATCCATTCAACAACTTCGCAGCCATGAACGACAAGGGCTCCCTGGTGACCGGTACCGTTAAGTCGGTTGAGCCAAAAGGCGCCGTGATCCAGCTGTCCGACGACGTTGAAGGCTACCTGCGCGCTTCCGAAATCTCCCGCGACCGCGTGGAAGATGCCGGCACCCACCTGAAGGTTGGTGATTCCGTGGAAGCCCTGGTGATCAACATCGATCGCAAGGCACGTTCGATCCAGCTGTCGATCAAGGCTAAAGACAACGCAGACACCGCTGAAGCAATGCAGAAGCTGTCCGCTGACTCCAGCGCTGCTTCCGGCACCACCAGCCTGGGCGCTCTGCTGAAAGCCAAGTTCGACAACAAGAACTAATCTACCGAGCACTTAGATGACTAAGTCCGAATTGATCAACCGACTGGCTGAGCGTTATTCCCAGCTGGTGGCCAAAGATGCGGAGTATGCCGTCAAGACCATTCTCGATGCGATGACCAACGCTTTGGCCGACGGCCAGCGCATCGAGATCCGTGGTTTTGGCAGCTTTGCCCTGAATTCGCGGCCGCCGCGCATTGGACGCAATCCAAAGTCCGGCGACAAGGTGATGGTCCCTGAAAAACGGGTGCCGCACTTCAAGCCTGGCAAGCAGCTGCGCGAGCGGGTCGATGCGATGGTCGGGCAACCGATCATTGAGGACTGAGTCTCTGGCACAGTAGAATGAAGGGGCGGGCATTTGCCTGCCCCTTTTTTTGTTGTTAGAACCGGTAAACCAGTGTCAGGCACAAGTGCCTGACACTTGCCTGCGACCGCCGCAGGCAAGTGTCTGACCCTGCGGGTCAGACATTGGTTTACCGGTTTTAAAAGATAGGAACCAAGAATGAAATTTATTTCCACCGCCTTCGGCGTTGTCCTGTTCGTCCTGTTCTTTGGTTTTGCGTTAAAAAACACGCAGGAAGTCGACCTGCACCTGTTCCTGAATTACGAGCTGCGCGGCCCGCTGGTGCTGATGCTGCTGGCCTTCTTCGTGGCCGGCGCCGCCCTGTGCATCCTCGCACTGACTCCCACCTTGTTCCGCCAACGCCGCGAATCGAACAAGCAGAAATCCACCATCCAATCCCTGCAGACCGCGGCCATGCAAGTGAACGAGCGCCCGCTGCCGGATAGCATCAACACCCAGCATTAAGAATAAACATGGATTTTGAACTCTGGTGGCTGCTGGGCATCCCAGCTATGTTTGCCCTCGGCTGGATCGCCGCACGCGTCGATATCCGCGCCGTGGTGTCCGAATCGCGCACCCTGCCGCGCGGCTACTTCCGCGGCCTGAACCACCTGCTGAACGACCAGCCGGACAAGGCCATCGACTCCTTCATCGAGATCGTCAAGCTTGACCCGGAAACGGCCGACATGCACTTCGCACTGGGCAACCTGTTCCGCCGCCGCGGCGAAACGGAGCGCGCCATCCGCGTGCACCAGAACCTGCTGTCGCGTCCCGACCTGCCGGCCGAACAGCGCGCCCACGCCGAATATGAGCTGGGCCAGGACTACCTGAAAGCCGGCCTGCTGGACCGCGCCGAAGAAACCTATACCCGTCTGCTCGACACGTCCTACGCTGTGCAGGGCCGAAAGGCGCTGCTGGAAATCTACCAGCGCGAAAAGGAATGGAAACGCGCCATCGAAGCCGCGCTCGCGCTGCAGGAATCTGGCGCCGGCTCGCGCCAGAAAGAAATCTCGCAGTTCTACTGTGAGCTGGCGCAGGACGCGCTGGTGCACATGAAGCCGGAAGAAGCAGAAGCCCTGCTGGAACAAGCCCTGCAAGCCGACCGTTCGAGCGTGCGCGCCACTATCCTGTGTGGCGATGCGCAGCTGGCCAAAGGCGACACCGAAGCCGCGCTGGTCACCTGGCGCCGCGTCGAGCAGCAGTCCGTGCCGCACACCGCCCTGGTCGCAACGCGCCTGATGGATGGCTACCGCAAGGTGGGCCGTCCGCAGGAGGGCGTCAGCCTGCTGAAGTCCTACCTCGAACAAGCCTCCTCGATCGACCTGCTGGAAGTGGTGTTCAAGGCCGTGATCGAACTGGAAGGCGTGGACGCCGCCAAGCAGGTAGTGCTCGACGAACTGCGCCGCACGCCAACCCTGCTCGGCCTCGACAAGCTGCTGGAAGCGCGCATGATGGATGCGCCGGCCTCCGTGCTGTCCGAGCTGTCGATGGTGAAGAACCTGGTGCACGGCTACACGCAGAAGCTGGCCCGCTACCAATGCAGCCACTGCGGCTTCAAAGCCCGCCAGTTCTACTGGCACTGCCCGGGATGCAGCCGCTGGGATTCCTACCCGCCGCGCCGCACCGAAGAACTCAACGTAATGAACTGATATGAGCAAAGCGCCCGCACTCGACAAAGTACGCATCCTGGTCGCCGGCGACGTCATGCTGGACCGTTACTGGTTCGGCGACGTCAGCCGCATTTCTCCGGAAGCCCCGGTACCCGTGGTGCGTATCGAACGCCGCGAAGCCCGCCTTGGCGGCGCCGCCAACGTCGCACGCAATGCCGCAGCCCTCGGCGCACACGCTGGCCTGCTGGGCATCGTCGGCGCCGACGAAGCAGGATCGGAAGTGGAGCAGCTGCTGCAAAGCGGCGGCATCCACAGCTACCTGAAACACGACAATGCCATCTCCACCATCATCAAGCTGCGCGTGATCGGCCGCCAGCAGCAGATGGTGCGCATCGACTTCGAAGAAGCGCCAAGCGACGCCGTGCTGCGCAACAAGCTGGTGCAGTTCAAGACCCTGCTGCCGGAATACGATGTGATCGTGCTGTCCGACTACAACAAGGGCGGCCTGGTTGACGTGGCCGAAATGATCGCCACCGCGCGCGCTGCCGGCAAGATCGTGATGGTCGACCCGAAAGGCGACGACTTCTCGCCATACAAAGGCGCCACCGTGCTGACCCCGAACAAATCGGAACTGAAGCGCATCGTCGGCTCCTGGAACAGCGAAGAGCAGCTGGTGACCAAGGCGCAGAACCTGCGCGCCGAACTGTCGCTGGACGCGCTGCTGCTGACCCGTTCGGAAGAGGGCATGACCCTGTTCACGGACGAAGGCATCTTCAACGTGCAAGCCAGCGCCCGCGAAGTGTTCGACGTTTCCGGCGCCGGCGACACCGTAATCGCCACCATGGCCGCCATGCTTGGCTCTGGCGCCGGCTGGCAGGAAGCCGTCGAAACCGCCAACCGCGCCGGCGGCATCGTGGTCGGCAAGCTTGGCACCGCCACGGTCACCCGCGACGAACTATTCGCCTAAAAGTCGGGGTCAGGTCTGGCAATCGGACAATCGCTGCGCGATTGTCCGATTGCCAGACCTGACCCCGACTTTCATGGTAATTGACTAAGGCGATTACCGGCGCGGGAGGGATGAGGTTTTTGTTATATTGGCAATCCGTTCAACCCTCCCGAACTGCCATGCGATTGCTCATCCTTTCCCTGCTTGCCGCAGTCTCGCTGCAAGCCCAAGCTCAGCCAAACTTCACTAAAGACATCGCCGGTGGCAGCGACCACCCGCTGCTGCACCGCTATGAGGGCTCGATGCTCTATATGTACGGTGGCGAGAACCTGGGCCAGGTGCGTGTCGTCGATACCGAAGCGGGCAAGCCCGTGCTGCGCAAGGTGGAAGGCAAGACCGCCAACCGCTTCTACTGGGGCCCGAAAGGCCGCAGCGCATTGGAAATCCACCGCAACTACCAGCAGGCGCTGACCGCTGCCGGTTTCAAGATCCTGTACGCTTGCGAGACAGACCAGTGCGAAAAGGCCAGGGTCCAGAACCTGGTGCAGGAGCTTCCGCGCGAAGTGAACTGGAAGTCTTTTGACGCGCTTGTCAGCAGCATCTTCAACAGCGGCAACCAGCCGCGCTTCCACCTGGTCAGCGCGGCCAAGCCTGGGCCTGGGGGCAATACCTATGTCATGGTCGCATTGTCCGAATATACGGACTTCCAGCGCGTGCGCCAGTTCGTGCAGATCGTCGAGCCTACCGTGATGGAAGGCGGCAAGGTGACCGTCGACACCCGCGCCATCCAGGAAGGCCTGCAGCGCGATGGCAAGGTGGCGTTGTATGGCGTGACCTTCGACACCAACAAGGCCGTCATCCGCGAGCAATCGAGCGAGCAACTGGAGCAGATGGCCAAGGCCCTGCAGGCGCAGCCCAAGTTGAAAGTCTTCATCGTCGGCCATACCGACGACCAGGGCGAGTTCGAGGCCAATATGACCTTGTCGCAGAAGCGCGCCCAGGCTGTGGCCGATGCGCTGGCCTCCAAGTACGGCATCCCCGCCAAACGAATGATGCCGCGCGGCGTCGCGAACATGGCGCCGGTGGCGAGCAATGCCACTGAAGAAGGCCGCGCAAAGAACCGTCGTGTGGAATTAGTCGTACGTTGATTGATCTGCCTCAAACCCCGCGCAGCCCGCGTCAGCCGGCTCGCCCGTGCTGCGTTGTGGCGAAACGAGGTCTTCTCGTGTTCACATTCAGGAGGCAATCATGATCAGGAAACTGCTGCTCGCCGTCGCTACGCTGGTCGCTTGCATGAGCATGGCGTTCGCCCAGGTTGACGTCAACAAGGCTGACCAGGCCGCACTTGATAGCGTCAAAGGCATCGGCCCCGCCAAGTCGAAAGCCATTATGGCGGAACGCTCAAAGGGAGAGTTCAAGGATTGGGCCGACCTTGAACAGCGCGTCAAAGGCATCGGCGAAAAGAACGCCACCAAGCTTTCCGAAGCCGGGCTGGTGGTGAATGGCAAATCGCGCGACGGTGCAGCGCCGAAGAAGGAAACTGCACGCAAATAGGTGGCTGCGCGCTGCGTTAATCCGCAGGCACTGCCATTGATCGGCAAGGGGAAGCGTTCATCGCATGCTTCCCCGCATGCCTGCACCATGGGGCACAGTTATGGACATGACAATGTCGTCATGCCATGAGAAACTACCGCCCCATGAAACCTCACGTTGTTCTCCTCGCTGCAATCGCTTCATTTTCCTTGCTGGCCTTGGCCCAGCCAACTGCAACCCTCGACAAAAGCTGGTACCTCGCCGGCGAGAACCCGGAGCTATATGAAATCGGCGCCGACCCCAATGGTTTCCGGCGGGGCAGTTTTGCGAAGTTCCTGCGCGCGAAAACAGGTGATCGCAAGGCGTGGGCAACGCTGATGCAGACCATTGCGGCGGACAATTACCGCGGCAAGCGCGTGCGCTTTTCGGCGCAAGTACGTACCGAAAACATTGGCGACTACAGCGGCCTGTGGATGCGCGTGGATCTGGAGAATGGCGAGAAGAGCGGCTTTTACAATAGCCAGGATAAGCCAATCAAAGGTACTGCCGATTGGCAGTTACGTAGCGTCACCCTTGACGTCGAAAAGAACGCAGAGTTCATCTTGTTTGGCGTGAATGGCCAGGGTGGCGGCACGGTCTGGATCGATGACCTCAAGATCGAAGTAGTGGGCAACGACGTGCCGGTCGATAAAATGCCGCCGCGCGAATACTGGCGTTCGCTGCAAGCCAATCCGGACTTATAAGATGCTGAACGGACCCCAGGCAGCCTTGCGCCAACTCTTGCCCGAGAATTTGCGGGAAGCTGCTTCCAGTACAGGATTGTTATTGCTGGTCGCCTGCCTAGCCTTATTTACCGGGTCTTATGACCGGCTCGCGCTATTTGGCGCGCTCTTGCTCGATGCGGCGATCGTGTTGGCCGGGGCCCAGGCGTTGCGATGGCTGTTGCCGGACAAAGCTGGCTGGACCTGGTGTTGGGCGGCCCAGCCAGTGCTGCTCCTGGTGGCTGCCGGCGTGGCGATGCAGGCATACATCACGGGAACGGGCTACTTCCAGCTGCTTGCCCTGTCGCCAGTGCAAATATTCGGTAGTGCCCTCGCTTTTGGAACCGTGGTACTGACAGTTCCACTGATGTATGCCCATCGCCAGGCCCGTGCCCTGGAAATTTCGGAGCTGCAGCGGGCCGCCGTGCAGGCGGAATTGAAGTCCCTCCAGGCGCAGGTCGAGCCGCACTTCCTGTACAACACGCTGGCCAATACTCGCTACCTGGCGCGCAATG
Organism: Pseudoduganella sp.; assembly: GCA_039593775.1. GTDB lineage: Bacteria > Pseudomonadota > Gammaproteobacteria > Burkholderiales > Burkholderiaceae_D > Rugamonas. The sequence goes on along the minus strand of JBCNOP010000005.1, from coordinate 39,854 downwards.
CGCCTGAACGCGCGGTAGAAATGCTGGATCATCTGATCGCTTACTTGCGTACGGCATTGCCCGATATGCGCACCTCGTCGTCCACCTTGGCCCGTGAGTGCGAACTGGCAGGCCATTACCTGGCGCTGATGGAAATCCGTTTCGGCAAGCGCCTCACCACCCGGATCGATTGCCCCGACGGCGTCGGCGACTTGCCGGTCCCGCCGATGATGCTGATGTCGCTGGTCGAGAATGCCGTGCAGCACGGCGTTGAGCCAAAACCGGGCGACGTATGCGTAAGTGTTGCTGCAGCGCTGCGTGGCGACGGCCGGCTCAGTATCATCGTGCGTGATGATGGCGCAGGCCTGCAGGGCGGGCAGGGCACTATGCCGCTGGGGAGCGGCGTTGGACTGCGCAATGTGCGCGAGCGGCTGCAGGCGCTATATGGCGGGCGGGCAGCGTTCGAATTGCGGCTGGCTGCCGATGGCGCGACCGAGGCCGAACTGCTGTTGCCGATGGAGGTGCGCGCATGAAGCCACGCATCCTGATCGCCGATGATGAACCTCTGCTGAGGGCTGAGTTGCGCGAGGTGCTCGCTGCACTGTGGCCGGAAGCGGAATTGCTGCCCGACGCAGGGGACGGTTTCGAAGCCCTGCGGCTGGCGCGTGAACTGGCGCCGGATGTGGCTTTCCTCGACATCCGCATGCCCGGGCTGGATGGGCTGCAGCTTGCGGCGACTTTCGGCTCACGCACGCACGTGGTGTTCGTCACTGCGTACAACGAGCATGCCCTGGCCGCCTTTGAGCAGGGCGCGCATGATTACTTGCTGAAGCCAGTGGATGCGGCGCGCCTGGCGCGGACGGTGGAGCGGCTGCGCGAGCGCGTGCTGCTGCCGCCGCCGGACTTGCGCCGCATCGCCACTGACGTGCGGGCGACCAGCACGGCGCCGTCATGGATCCAGGCATCGGTGGGACAGACGGTGCATTTCATCGACCTGTCCGACATCCTGTACTTCGTGGCTGAAGACAAGTACACGCGCGTGGTGGCGCAGGGCCTGGAAGCGCACATCCGCACGCCGCTCAAGGAACTGGCGGAAACGCTGGAGGGGGCTGGCTTCTGGCAGGTGCACCGCAGCTACGTGGTGGCAGTGAAGCGCATTGCCGCCGCCGTGCGTGACGGCGACAATGCGATGTGGCTTAGCTTGCGTGGGCATGGAGCGCGGCTGCCGGTCAGCCAGCGCTTCCAGCACCGTTTCAAGGGGATGTGACAGGCAGGTTGGCCAGGAAGGCGTGGATCTGCGACACCACTGCCGCGCCTTCGCCCACGCCGGCGGCAACGCGCTTGGTGGAGCCGGAGCGGACATCGCCGATCGCAAACACGCCCGGCACGCTGGTTTCCAGCGGTGCGCGCTGCGGCGCATCGGCCAGCGTCATCTTGGCGCGGCACTGGTCCTTGATGGCGTCGAAGCCGGTGCGGATGAAGCCTTGCGCATCCACCTCCACGCCGCAATCGGCCAGCCAGGCAGTATTCGGGTCGGCGCCGATGAACAGGAACAGGCGGCATACTTCGCAGCTATCGACTTCGCCGGTATCCTTGCAGCGGAAGGTGACCTTCGACAGGCCGTCGTCGTTGCCCTCGAGCGCTACGATCTCGGTATGCGTGTGCAGTTCGATGTTCGGGGTGGCCTTGATGCGGTCGATCAGGTAGGTCGACATGGTGGCCTTGAGCCCGTCGCCGCGGATCACCATATGCACCTTGGAGGCGAAGCCCGACAGGAAGACTGCAGCCTGGCCGGCGGAATTGCCGCCGCCTACCAGCACCACTTCTTCCGACTTGCACAGCTTGGCCTCGATTGGCGAGGCCCAGAAATAGATGCCACGGCCTTCGAACTCGCCGATGTTTTCCAGGGCAGGGCGCTTGTAGCGTGCGCCGCTTGCCAGCACCACGGTCTTGGCGCGCACCACCTTTTCACCTGCGACTTCGACGCGCAGCGGCCAGCTGTCGCACAACAGCCGGGTGGCTGGCGCTGGAATCGCGACTTCCACGCCGAACTTCTGCGCCTGCACGAAGGCGCGGCCGGCCAGCGCTCCGCCGGAGATCCCGGTCGGGAAGCCAAGATAGTTTTCGATGCGTGCGCTGGCCGCAGCCTGGCCGCCAAAGGCGCGCTGCTCCAGTGCCAGCACGGACAGGCCTTCCGAGCCGGCATACACGGATGTCGCCAGGCCGGCAGGACCCGCACCGACTACCACCACGTCCCACAGTTTTTCGGTATCGATCTCCGGCAGCAGGCCGATGCAGTAGCCCACTTCCGCATTGCTTGGGTTTTTTTTCACCACGCCGTCCGGGCACACCACCAGCGGCCAGTCATCCGGACCCGGCTCGTAGTATTCGCATAGGGCGCGCGCCTGTTCGTCCTCTTTGGGATCGAGGATGCTGTAAGGGTAGCCGTTGCTGCTCAAGAATGAACGCAGGTGAAACAGCGCTGCATTGCCGGGCGGCGCCACCAGCACCAGGCCGCCGCCTTCGCGCTCGAGCAAGCCGACCCGGCGCAGGATCAGGGCCCGCACGATACGCTCGCCGAGTTCCGCTTCCGCGATCACCAGGGCGCGCAGGTTTTCCGGCGACACCTCCAGCACTTCGACGTCGTCCTTGGCGGTGGCATTGACCAGGGAAGGGCGGCCCGACAGCTGCGAGACCTCGGCAGTGAATTCGCCGGGGCCGTGCTCGGCCAGCAATTCGGTATTGCCCAAGCCGTCGTATTTGCAAATGGTGACCGTGCCTTTCAGCGTAATGATCATGCCGAAGCAGGTATGCCCCGCTTCCAGGATGCGCACGCCGCGCGCGTATTGCCGTACCGTGCCGAAACGGTGCAGGCGCTTGATCTCCTGCTCAGTCAGCACCGGGTTGAATTGGTGCCGGCGGCCTTCCATCGTGGACGGAATGGAGATGACTTCGGTGTCGCTCATGGGAAAGCTCCTCTAGTAATGGATGTAGTTTAATGCAATTCATCCGGCCTGCTATGATTTGCCATGACCTTTACCATCCGGCCGCTGCATCCAGAAGAATTGGCCGCCTTCTTCCATTACCTGAACGACCACCTGCTCGATAATGGACGCAATGGTGCGCCTTTGTTCCAGCCCATGTCGCGCAACAGCCCTGGCTTCCCGCCGGAGAAGGCGAATGGCTTCAGCACTGGCCTGCTGGCCAGCTTTGGCCAGCAGGGCTGGCGCCGCGTCTGGGTTGCGCTTAGCGAGGGCGAAATCATCGGGCACGTCGACTTGCGTTCGCGTGTGGAGGCGGCGGCGCGCCATCGCTGCCTGCTGGGCATGGGTGTGCACCGCGCCGTGCGCCGCAGCGGACTTGGCGCCGCATTGGTGAAGACTGCGGCCGCCTGGGCGCGCGAACAGGGCCTGGAATGGGTGGACCTGGAGGTCCTGTCCGGCAATGCCCCGGCCCGCAACCTGTACCGGAAGTGCGGATTCGTGCAGACTGGCGAGATTCCGGACCTGTTCCGGATCGACGGCGAAAGCCTGGGCTATGTCTTCATGTCCCTGCACCTCGCCGCCGAAGCGGATAAAATGGTCGTTTGACAGAACAATTCATAGCAGGAACCATGGGATACAAAACAATCGCCGATACCATCGGTAATACGCCGCTGGTGCAGCTGGTACGCATTCCCGGCGCGGAAGCGGCGGCGCGCGGCAATATCATCCTCGGCAAGCTGGAAGGCGACAATCCGGCCGGTTCGGTCAAGGATCGTGCCGCCATGTCGATGCTACGCCGGGCCGAAGAGCGCGGCCAGATCAAGCCAGGCGACACCCTGATTGAAGCCACCAGCGGCAATACCGGCATCGCACTGGCCATGGCCGCTGCGATCAGCGGTTACAAGATGATCCTGCTGATGCCGGAAAACCTGAGCGAAGAGCGCCGCATGAGCATGGCCGCCTACGGCGCCAACATCATCCTGACACCGAAGACCGGCGGCATGGAATACGCGCGCGACCTGGCCGAGCAGATGCAGAAAGATGGCAAGGGCATCATTCTCGACCAGTTTGCCAATGGCGACAATCCGCGCGCCCACTACGAGGGCACCGGCCCTGAAATCTGGCGCGATACCGAAGGCCGCGTGACGCACTTCGTATCCGCCATGGGCACCACCGGCACCATCATGGGCGTGTCGCAGTACCTCAAGGAACAGAACGAGAACGTGCGCATCATTGGCGCCCAGCCGGAAGAGGGCTCGTCGATCCCGGGCATCCGCAAATGGCCGGAAGCCTACCTGCCGAAGATTTACGACAAGGCGCGTGTAGACCAGGTGGAATATGTATCGCAGGCAGCGGCAGAACGCATGGCGCGCCGGCTGGCTGCTGAAGAAGGTATCTTCTGCGGGATTTCGGCAGCAGGTGCCTGTGAAATTGCGCTGCGCATTTCGCAGCAAGTGGAAAACGCGACGATCGTGTTCATCGTCTGCGATCGCGGCGACCGCTACCTGTCGACCGGGGTGTTTCCGGCTTAAGTAAAGCGGTGCTCGCCCTCCCCGGTGGGGAGGGCAAACCAGGGACTGGAATCAGCCCTCGTTTTTCGCGCCGCCAGCGCCTTCTTTTGGCTTGAACTGCTTGTCGCTGATGCGGAACTTATTGCGACGGTCACCCATCAGGTAACGCAGGTCACGGATGCTCAGGTCGGAAACCTCGTGCATGCGGATCAGCAGCGATGCGCCAACCGGCAGGCGGTGGTGGCGAATTTTGGAGATCACAGGCGGTGCGACTTCCAGAGCGCGCGACAGGGCCGCATCGTTCTTCAGGCGCAGGTTCTCGATCAGGGTGTCGAGCAGACGGTTCGGATTGTACTGCAGCAGATCATCGCCTTCCGACTCGTTGTTCATATCATTACCGACTTGGTTGGTCATGTCTTCTGTTCCTTCTCTAAAGTTGTCCTGCTAACGACCCAAATCCAGCGAGGGATTCCTGTTTAACAAGTTTCATAATATATACACAATTGTACAACAGAGCGGTCAGCAGTACTTGCGTGCAACAAAAAATAGTATATTGCTCTCGAAACGCGTTGTCCTATCGCAACATTCTGAGAGAATTCTACCCTAATTTTTGTGTTAGGGTAATTCTACACTCTTGTATATCACACAAGTTACACGCAGTTACAAAGTTTCCTTCATTGAAAGCTTTACTGCGCGTCCAAGTTCGACTACCGACATGGCATAGAAATAACTTCGGTTGTACTTAGTGATAGAGAAGAAATTATTGCTGCCAACCCAGTATTCGGTTGGCTCAGAACCATTCTGCAAATCAACCAGTCCATATAAACCAGGCGGCAAATCGCTGTCCGGGTGGACGCCGGCAGCCAGCAGGTCTTCGCCGGTATATTGCGCTTCCAGGCCGGTACCCAGGTATTTCTCCCAGCCACGCTCAGGCGATACGGTCGCCGGATAAGCCAGGCGCGCCGGATCGTCGCGCTTCCAGCCATGCGCCACCAGGAAATTGGCCACGCTGCCGATCGCGTCGGACGGCGAATTGCGCAAGTCAACCTTGCCGTCACCGTCAAAATCCACGCCCAGCTTGTAAATATTGCCCGGCATGAATTGCGGCATGCCGACAGCGCCGGCATAAGAGCCGGTCAGCGACAGCGGGTCGATTCCGGTCTGGCGCGCCGACACGATGGCGGCCTCCAGTTCGCCCCGGAAGAATTCCATGCGCGCTTCGCGGTTCGGGGTCAGCGGGTAGGAGAAGGCCAGGGTCGCGAGCACGTCGAGCACGCGGAACTTGCCCATGTCACGGCCGTAGATGGTTTCCACGCCGATGATGCCGACGATGATTTCGGCCGGCACACCGTACAGCGCTTCGGCCCGCGCCAGTGCGTCGCGGTTGGCGTTCCAGAACTCGACGCCGGCATTGATGCGTTTCGGCTCGATGAAGCGGCTGCTGTAGGCTTGCCAGTTTTTGGGCTTGCCCGGCGGCGCAGGTTTCATCAGCTGGACTGCCGCGTCGATATAGCGCAGATCGAGGAACAGCTTTTCGGATTCGGCAACCGGCACGCCGTGCTTCTGTTCCAGGTCGCCCATGAACTGCTGCACTTCTTTCCATTGGCCGAAATTGACGAACTCTCCACTGTAATCAATGGCCGGTTTCTTTGGGGGCGCTTTTTTGGCCTTGGCCGGCTTGTGGACCGCCGCATTGGCTGGCGGCGCCACGGCCAGGCCGAAGCAAGCCATGGCCAGTACGGTGGTGGGGAACTTCTTTAGGAATCTCATCGGGATTGCTTCAGCAAACTATTCAGTCGTCCGACCGGGTTATCGTTTTGCGCTGCTGGCGCGCCATATTTGAGCGCGCCATACAGCTCCAGGAATCCTGTCATGGCAGCTATTTTCTCGCGAGGCAGGTTCAACTGCCGCACGCGTTGCGCCAGGCTTAGCGGTCCTTCATCGGGCGCCCTGTCCACGCCATGCCGCGCCAGCTGGCGGCAGAAGGCGAGGTAGGCGGCGTCGACAGGATCGCGCGCACGCCAGGTGCGGCGGTATTTCATCAGCAGTACCAGCCCGGCGCACAGGGCCAAGCCCGCAAGCGGGCGCCAGTCAGCAAAGGCGGCGCCCAGTTCTCTGAGGAAATCTTGCTGCCTGTTTGGATTGTAATCGAGGATCCATTGATTCCAAGCATTATTCATCGCGCTGAGGCCAAAACGCATCTGTGCCAGCCAGGAAGTCTGGTCGCGCGCCAGGTCGGCCAAGCCTTGCAAACCGAAAGGCGCTGCTTGCGGCAAGGTTTGCGACAGGCTGGTGCGGATGCGTTCGGGCGCCACGGCAGCGGTCGGGTCGATACGGGTCCAGCCGCGCTCGCGGCCAAGCCACACCTCGGTCCAGGCGTGGGCGTCGGACTGGCGCACCGTGTAATAGCCGTCGACCGGATTCAGTTCGCCGCCCTGGTAGCCATTCACCACGCGCGCGGGAAGGCCGGCTGCGCGCATCACGTAAACGAAGGAGCCGGAAAAGTGCTCGCAGAATCCCTTGCGCGTATCGAACAGGAATTCGTCGATTTCATCGCGGCCAAGCCGGCCCGGCTCCAGCGTGTATTCGAAGCCCTTGCGGAACATGTCGAGCACGGCGGCGATGGCGGCATCGTCGCCGCGTTCCGCCCGCAAGGCCTGGATCTGCGCTGCATAGCGCAGCGTGCGCGGATTGAAGCCTTGCGGCAGCTGCAGCCAGCGTTCCAGGGCCTCCGGCTCGAGGCCCGGCTGCGCGACGTGGGCCGGATGTGCCACGGAGCTGTAGCGCAGGCGCTTGTCGCTGCTGGCCCGTACCAACTGCTCCAGTTCGTCGGTATACATGCCCTCAGCGCCGTCAATGCGGGCGTCCGGTTCGCTCAGCTCCAGCATGAACAGGAACTGGCGGCGCCCTGGTTCCAGCGTGACTTCATAAGGATAGGACGCGCCTTTCCATTCCAGTTGCCGTGCCAGCCGCAACAGAGCGGGTGGATACAGTTGCTGGCCGGCGCGGGTCCAGGCGCGGCCATCGTAGTTGCTCAGCACAGGGCCGCGCCAGTACAGCTGTTCTTGCGGCGGCGCCGCGCCGTTGAAATGGGCGCGGAAAGCCACTTCTTCCGATAGCGCCAGGCTGGTCATCGACCCGGGCGACATGGTGTCGGACATGCCGCTCTTGCCGCCGGCATCGCCCGGCAAGCCCCACAGCGGCCCCTGGATGCGTGGGAAGCCGACGAACAGCAGCACGCCCAGCGGCGCAGCAACCAGGAAGATGCGCCCGGCCAGCTTCAGGCGCGCGGCCAGCGGCGGCACGGCGCCGGTAAGCTGGAAGGTGATCTGGGCCGACAGCAGTACGATGATGGTGGCGATCATCACCAGCGCGGTCAGGATCGATTGCGAGTAGAAGAAATTCGTCAGCAGCAGGAAGAAGCTGAGGAAGATCACCACGAACAGGTCGCGCCGCGCATGCATTTCCAGCAGCTTGAAGGTCAGCAGCAGGGCCAGCATGGTGACGCCCGCTTCGCGCCCCAGCAGCGTGCGGAAGGTCAGGTAGACGCCGCCCATCGCCAGCAGCGACACCGGCAGCAGCAGCCACATGGGCGGCAGGCGGCTGCCGCGCAAGGTGATGGCGCCGCGCCATGCCAGGGTCAGGCAGACCATGGCCGAAGTCCATAGCGGCAGGTGGCCGAAGTGAGGCGCCAGCACCATCAAGGCTGCCAGCAAGAGCAGCAGGGTATCGGCCTTGTCGCGCGTCAGGCGGTTGGCCATGCCGGTGAGGCGGGCGATCATGCGCCCTCCTTGCCATACAGTGCCAGCGCGCGCAGGCATTCGGCGCAATGTGCTTCACCCAGGCCTTGCGCGATTTCGCGATGGCCGACACTGAGGGCATAGGGCAGGGCGCGCCGTTCCGCTTCCAGCACCCAGGCCGTCAGGCGCGACAGGCGCACTTCAATATCGAGCAGCGGCGGCAGCGCTTTGAGGTCCAGCAGCAGGTCGGACACGGCGCCGCCTTCGAAATGCTTGCTCACCAGGTTGCCGCCATCGGCCGGATGCAGGCGCGCGATCTGGCGCCAGGCCAGGTGGCGCATCGGGTCGCCCGGCTGGTAGTTGCGGATGCCGGAGAAATTATCCAGGCCCACGGTGCCGTAGCCGTCTTCGCGCGCGGCACCGGTGGTGGGCAGGGGCGGTGGCGTCAATTCCGGCTGCGGATAGGCCAGCACTTTCAGGTCAGGCTGCCAGTACGACCAGGCGCCGAACAAGCCAAGCGGGAAACGGGTGAACAGGCGCACGCGCGGCGCTGTCAGCCAGCCGCGTTCCGTGGTGGGGCGCGACAGCACAACGGCGGCGCTGCTTTTGGCAGCGACGTCGATCGACTGGCGCGGTTCGCCCTCGTCCTGGAAGCCGAGCCACAGCGCATAGCGGTCGCGCGGCGTGTTGTTCCGCACCACCAATTCGAACTGGGCTTCGTCGCCGGCAAACACCGGCTGGGCACGACCAGGCGACAGGTGCAGGAAGGCCAGGTTCTTGGCCGTCATGTACATGTCGACGATGGCGCAGGAGCCGGTGAAGAAGGTCAACACGAAGCCAAGGCCAAGATTGTAGTTGACGGAGCCGATCAGCATGATCAGCAGCAGGCCGACAAAGGCTATGCCAGGCTTGGTCGGCAGGATGAAGACGCGGCGCATCACGAGCTGCACCTCGCCCGGTTCCTTTTCCTTCAGCTGGAACAGCCAGCGGTCAAGCATTCTCCTCGCTGGAGCAAGCATGGCTTATACCGGCACGGATTTTTGCAGTTGCAGCACCAGGTCGCGGCTGGCCATCGCTGTACCGTGCGAGGACTTGAGTGGCCGCAAGCGGTGGGCGCAGACTGGCACCAGCACGGCTTGCACGTCCTCCGGCATGACGTGGTCGCGGCCTTCCAGTGCGGCCCAGGCACGCGCAGCCTGCAGCAAGGCCAGCGCGGCGCGCGGGCTCAGGCCTTCGGCAAAGAAACCGTTCTGGCGCGAGGCTTGGGCCAGCGCCTGCACATAATCGATCAGGGCCGGCGCAGCATGGATCTGGCGCAGCGATTGCTGCGCGGCGAACAGCTCGGCCGGCGTCATGGCCGGGGCCAGGTGCTTGAGCATCTGGCGCCGGTCCTCGCCCATCAGCAGCGCGCGTTCGGCGGCTGCATCGGGATAACCGAGCGAGATGCACATCAGGAAGCGGTCGAGCTGCGACTCCGGCAGCGGGAAAGTGCCGACCTGGTGGGTCGGATTCTGCGTTGCGATCACGAAGAACGGTTCAGGCAGCGGACGGGTCACGCCATCGGCGGAGACCTGGCGCTCTTCCATCGCTTCCAGCAGGCCGGACTGGGTCTTCGGCGTGGCACGGTTGATTTCATCGGCCAGCAGCACTTGCGTGAAGATCGGCCCAGGATGGAAGCTGAAGGCGTTCAGCTCGCGCTCATAAATCGAAACGCCGGCCACGTCGGCCGGCAGCAGGTCGCTGGTGAACTGGATGCGGTTGAACTGCAGGCCCAGCGACAGCGCCAAGGCGTGCGACAGCGTGGTCTTGCCGACGCCCGGCAAGTCTTCTAATAACAGGTGTCCGCCGGCCAGCAGGCAGGTCAGCGACTGGCGCACTTGCAGCTCCTTGCCGACGATGACCTGTCCGACCTGGCGCGCTACGGCGTGTAATTTGGTATACATGGTTTGGGTACGTGTTTTGGTGGACCTGCCGCCGCGTGGTAGATTAGTCGCATTCTATGCGAGAACGCGATTCATGAGCACAGCAATTTATAGTCATCCCGACTGCCAGCGCCACGAAATGGGCGACTGGCATCCCGAATGCCCGGCGCGCCTGCAAGCCATTGCCGACCAGTTGATCAACGCCCACATCGACGACCTGCTGGAACACCGCGACGCACCGCTGGCGGATGAAGCTTCCATCGCGCGCAACCATACAGCCAATGCCATCGCCATCGTGCGCGACCACCTGCCGGCAGCCGGCGACTACTACCCGATCGATGGCGACACCTCGCTCAACCCGCATAGCTGGAACGCGGCGCGGCGCGCGGCCGGCGCGGCGCTTGCAGCCACCGATGCGGTGATCGACGGCGAGATCGATAATGCCTTTTGTGCGGTGCGCCCGCCGGGCCACCATGCGCGGCCAATGGAACCGATGGGCTTCTGCCTGTTCAATAATGTGGCAATCGCCGTCAAGCATGCGCTCGACGTGCGCGGCCTGGAGCGCGTGGCGGTGGTCGATTTCGACGTCCATCACGGCAACGGCACCGAAGAAGCGCTGCTCAATGAGCCGCGTGCGCTGATGGTGAGCTTCTTCCAGCATCCCTTCTATCCGTATTGCGAAGTGCTGCCTGAAACGCCCAACCGGGTCAACGTGCCGGTGCCGGCTGGTTCCAAGGGCGATACGGTGCGCGCACTGGTGCAGGAAAAGTGGCTGCCCGCGCTGCATGCATTCAAGCCCCAGATGATCTTCATCTCCGCCGGCTTCGATGCCCACCGCGAGGACGACCTGGGCGGCATGGGGCTGGTGGAAGCCGATTACGCCTGGATGACGCAGCAGGTGATGGAGGTCGCGCGCCAGCACGCGCGGGGCCGCATCGTGAGCTGCCTGGAAGGCGGTTACAACCTGTCGGCCCTGGGCCGCAGCGTGGTGGCCCATGTAAGGGCCCTGGCCGAGATCTGAGATGCTCCCGCTGTTGCTTGCGCTGGCCGGTGGTGCCAGCACCTTCCCCTATGAATCGCTGGCCACGCCGGCCAGCTGCACTGCGCCCGAGTGGCCGCGCGAAGCGTTGCGCTACGAAATTGAAGGCACGACCACGCTGCAGTTCCAGGTTGGCGCCGATGGCGCCGTGCGCAATGCGGAAGTGAAGCAGGGCAGCGGCTGGAACATCCTGGACCAGGCAGCCCTGGCGGGCCTGGCGCGCTGCCGTTTCAAGCCGGGCCTGGCCGCGGCACGCGAAGGCACCGTTTTCCCGCTGCAGTACGCCTGGACGCTGGAAGGCCCGGCGCCCTTGCGGCCGATGCTGCTGCCAGGCAGTTGCGGGCCTTCGCCGCGCTTCCTGCGCTACGATAACCTTGACCAGCGAGCCGATGGCCGCGCTTCCATCAAGCTGCGCTTCCTGGTCGACGCCGAAGGCAAGGCCCAGCGCATCGTGCCGGAAGCGGCGCATTTCGATGCCGCCGTGGTGCGCGATGCGGTGAATTGGCTGCAAACTTGTCGTTTCGGCATCTCGCCCAAGGCCAGCGGCGCCCGCACCGACACCTCGTTCGGCAGGGTGGTCTTGAGGTAAAATGGCGGATTGTTCATTCGATTCGTAAGGCAAGAGCATGTCTATCCAATGGTTCCCCGGTCACATGAACGCCGCCAAGAAAAAGGCTGCGGAACAGATGGCCGACGTCGATGTCGTCATCGAAGTGGTTGACGCGCGCCTGCCTGCGGCCAGCTGCAACCCACTGGTGGAGGAACTGCGCAAATTCCGCCAGCGTCCTTGCCTGAAAATCCTGAACAAGATCGACCTGGCCGACCCGGATGCCACCGCCGCCTGGATCCGCCATTTCGAGCAGGACAAGACCGTTACTGCTTATGCGATGACGACCAAGAAGCCGTCCGACGTGGCCAAGGTAATCGCCAAGGCGCGCAAGCTGGCGCCGCACCGCAATGAGCCGACCAAGCCGCTGCGCATGATGATCATGGGGATTCCTAACGTTGGGAAGTCGACCCTGATGAATGCGCTGCTCAAGCGCCGCGTGGCCAAGGTGGGTGACGAGCCGGCCGTGACCAAGCAGCAGCAGAAGATCTACCTCGATCTGGAAACGGTGCTGATCGATACCCCCGGCCTGCTGTGGCCGAAGATCGAGATGCCGTCCGACGGCCTGGCGCTGGCGGCTTCGCATGCGATTGGCGCCAATGCGCTGATCGAGGAAGAAGTGGCGGTGTGGCTGGCGGAAGAGCTGCTGAAGCGTTATCCGGAATTGCTGAAGGCGCGCTACAAGGCCGATGTATCGGCCATGGATGGCGTGGCGCTGATTGAGCGTGTAGCGCAGCTGCGCAGCTACCGTTTGCGCGGAGGCGATTGGGATTTCGAGAAAGCCTCGCACATGCTGTTGCAGGATTACCGCAGCGGCGCGCTGGGCCGCATTTCGCTGGAAACGCCGGCGACCCGCGCTGAAGCGCTGGCCGCCCATGCGGAGGCCGAGCGCATCAAGGCGGAAGAGGCGGAGCGCAAGGCTGCCGAGAAGGAAGCCGAGCGCATGAAGGGCAAGCGCGGGACCTGAACCTCAGCCGAGCTTGAAGCTGCTGACCGCCAGCGCCCCCATAAAGCGGTCTTCGTGATACACCACCTCGGCGGCCGCATCCTCGGCCGCACCCACCGCCACCATCAAAGGCAGCAAGTGCTCCTCGCGCGGATGCGCCATCCGTGCCGCCGGCGCACGTTCCCACTCCAGCAAACGCTCGGTGCGCTCGGCTGGCGCAGCCGCCATGGTCTCGCGCAGCCACGCATCGAACACGCGTGAAGCCTCGGCGCCAGCAGCGTTGAAAGCGCGCAGGTTGTGATAACTCAGGCCGCTGCCAACGATCAGGATGCCCTCGTCGCGCAGTGGCCGCAGCAAGCGCCCGATTCCCAGGTGCTCGGCCGGGTTCAGCCCATGGCGCAGCGAGAGCTGCACGATCGGCACATCGGCTTGTGGGAAGGCCGGATACATGGCGCTGAACGTGCCGTGGTCGAACCCGCGCTCCGGATCAAGGCGTGCCCGGTCGCCAAGCAGTTCGGCCACGCGCGCAGCCAGCTCCGGCGAACCAGGGGCAGGGTACTGGATCTGGTAGGTATGGGGCGGGAAACCGCCGTAGTCATAGATCATCGGCGGCTTGGCCGACGAAGACACCAGGAAGTCGCGGCCCTCCCAGTGTGCCGTGACGACCAGCAGGGCTTTCGGCTTGCCGCCGGCCTGGCGCGGCAAGTCGCGCAGCGAAGCGTCCAGCTGGTCGTAAGCGTTGCCGAATTGGTCACGCATCCACGGCCATGGGCCGCCGCCGTGGGACAGGAAGAAGGTGGGCAAAGTAGTCATGCCCACCAATATACTCCGGTCAGCGATTCGTTGCAGACACCGTCATCAGCGCCAAGAGGCGCGCCGCCCGCATCCACGCCACCGACAGCGCAAGCAGTTGCGCCAGCACGAAAGCGGCAAGCAGCAGCAGGGTGTTGCTGCCCTGTACCTGCAGCCGTGCCACGGCCAGCAGGCCCGCCAGCAGCAAGCCTGCCGCAGTCAGCACCGCGTAGCTGCCCAATACTGCGCCCGGACGGCGCCACAGCAGCTTCACGCCCTGCCACCAGGCTTTGACGGCGGAGGTGCGGCGGCGATCGATTGCGAGTTGGGCGCGACCGGCGTCCAGCGTCAGGTTGGCGAGCAGTACCAGCAGGGCGGCCACGATGTTAGCGGAAAGCGTCCATGCTTCTGCGGTCGAGGCGAGGATCGCCTTGCCGGCGTATTCATGCGCCGCTTCGGTCAGCGCCCCGCCCACGGCCAGCGCCACGCCAAGTGGCACGACGGCCCACAGCAGCATGCGGAACATGCGCGGGTATTCCTGCACGCCACCGGCCAGCAGTTCGCGCAAGCTTGCGGTTTCGTGCGCGCGCCCGGCGGTCACGATAACGCCGGTCAGCAACGGCGAAAGCAGCAACGTCAGGACCACGGCCGTCAGGCCGCCAGCCTGCACTGCGGTGGCGTTGCGGCGAATCTCGCTGAAGATGTCGGTAAAGGCGGCGAAATCGAGCGCCCGCGCCAGTTCCGGCGCACGTACCGAGTGGTCGAGGATTGGCGACAGCGTGAGCCAGAAGGGCAGGGCCAGCACGGCGGTTGGCAGCAGCACGGCAGCCAGCCAGACCAGCAGCAGGCGCCATTGCAGGGCGGCGCGGCCGGCATGATTGAGGTTGGTAGTCAGCTTCATACGGTAGCGATCAGGGAAACCAGGGATTGGATGATGGCAGCCAGGTCGAAGGTCCAGCGGCGCGCAGCGCTGCCGTCTTTCTTTATAGTGCGGCTGTCATCGAGTTTGCTGACGTCGAGCAGGTGCCTGCCTTCGGGGTCGATCTGGGCCGATACGGCTTTTGCTGGCTTGCTCCATTCAAAGGTTTGCCAGCGCTGCTCGCCGCTCCATTGCACCGTCTCTTTGCTGCCATCAGCGAAGGTCACCAGCAGCGTCTGCGGCACGTCGGCGCCGCGGCGGCGCACCGTGACTCTGATCAGGTAAGGGAATGGGCCGGTATCGGGCTTGGCATCCGGATGCGCCTTCTTCCATTCCTTGCGCTGCTTCCCGGCCTGTTCGTCAGCCTGTTCCTCGGTCAATTCGACGCGCTTGCCATTTTCAACGCGCACGCCAGGCAGAGGCAGTACTTCCTCGCTGCTGAAGGAGGAAATGCGGTCGTCCACGCGGGTTACTGCGTACACCTGCTGCGCGAACACCGTCTCCACCAGCTGGCGCTGGCCGCTCACCTCGGCCAGGGTTTCGCGGAAGTCCGCAACGCTTGGATGGCGGAATTTCCAGCGGCGGTAGTATTCCTTGAAGGCGCGCTCCATGGTTTCCTTGCCTAGCTGCGCTTCCAGGTCGTGCATCGCGATGGTGGTGCGCGAATACACCGGCCCGATGCCCTGCAGGCGGGTGTAGGCGTTCTGGCCCAGCGGATCGGACGGTTCTTCGCGCGGCGTTCCCTGGCGCTCGAACTGGAAGCCGTCGACCACCGGATCGAAGCCGATCGAACGCAGGAAAGGCGTCGTCAGGTGCAGCTTGCGCCCGGTATCGCGGATCATGCGGTGGTTCCAGAATTCATTCAGGCCTTCGTCCAGGAATGGCTCTTCGAACTCGTTGCTGGCCAGGATACCGTAGAAGTAGCCGTGGCCGAATTCGTGGATCGTGACAAAGTCCAGCGCTGCCGCGGCGGCGGTATCGGGCTTCAGGCCGGAAAAACTGTCGGCCGTGAAGAAGGTCGGATACTCCATGCCGCCTGCTTCGCTGGCGTTATGCGGCGGGATCACTACTGTCAGCGTCTTGTACGGATAGGGGCCCAGCGTCCGCGAGAAATAATCCAGCGAGTCCTTGGCCGCCTTCATGGCGGGCGCCGCGTTGGATTCGAATTCCGGCGGATACAGCACCGTCACCTTCACTTGCGGGCTGCCTGCGCCGGTCCAGGTGTCGGTAAGCGGCTTGGCGGTATGCTTGTCCGCGGTCCAGGCAAAATCGTGCACGTCACCTTGTACATAATGGTGGGTCAGCTTGCCGTCTTTTTCCACCGGGGTGCCTTGCAGCTCGCCGGTCGCGCCGACCGTATAGTCCTTGGGTACGGTGAGCTTCACGTCATAGTTGCCGAAGTCGGCGTAGAACTCCGAATCGGCGTGGAATTCGTGGGCGTTCCAGCGCACCGCAGCGGCGCCGCGCTCTCCCGGCAGTTCCAGCACGGCGATCTTGGGGAACCACTGGCCCACCAAATGGAAGGTATCGAAGTAGCCGGTGCGCGCCATCACGCGCGGCAACTGGTCGAAGAAGCTGATGTCCAGCGTCGTGCTGGCGCCCGGCGCCACCGGCTGCGGCAAGTCCATGCGCACCACGGTCTGGTCGGTGGCCGGGCCGCCGTCCGGATGGACGAAGCTCCATGCCACCTTGGCGCCGCCTTGCTCCACGCTGCGCAATTCGATATAGCCCCATTCGCCCTGCTTGCTAAAGTCCCCATTGCGGATGCCGCCACCGTTCTTTTGCTGCTCGATGTGGAAGGTGCTGTTGGCATTCTGGAAGGCGTTCAGGTACAGGTGCAGGTACACGCTGCGAACTGGCTGGCCGCTGCGGTTGCGCCAGGTCAGTTGCTGGCGGCCGTCGATGGTGTGCTTGACGGGATCGAGCGCGGCTTCAATCTTGTAGTCGACGACGCGGTCGGACAGGGTAGCTTCCTGTCCGCTGCGGATGCCGCCCCAGGCGCCCGGCGCGCTTGGCTGCGAGACGGCGGCCGCCTTGGCAGGCGCCAGCGGAATGCCGGTACCCGGTTCGGGCAGGGTGGCGGGGCTGCCGCCTCCTGCCTGCAGGCTGGCCTGGACCACGGCACCGCCAAGCAGGGCGGCCACGGCCAGTAATTGTGCGATGCGCATAGCTCTCCATTAAATAATTTGCAACGCAAAAATATAGCCCGTCTGCCGGCAGATTGCCAAACTTTTGTGCCAACTTTAACCAGCGTATAATGTGGGCGCCTTGGTGCCCGCCCCCTGTTCGTGGGGGCAGTTAAACGGGAAACGCTCAGTGCTGCCCCCGCAACGGTAAGCAAGCGCCGTCGTCATGACGGCAGGCCGCGCCAAACAACCACTGCATGGATTAGCGTGCAGGAAGGTGGAACGGTCAGTCTTGCCAGCCCGGATACCGGCCAGGGAGGTGGAAGCGCACCCGCACAGGGATCGACTTCTGTGGATTCCGGCTGCGGGGAGGCAGGCGGAAAATACTCATACAAAAAAGCCATGACCTTCATCACCTCGCGCTGCGCGCTTGCCGCAGCTATTGCCCTGTGCTTTGCTGCCGCAGCCCAAGCCCAATCGAATACCGTTGTCATTTCCGGTTCCCGTTTCGCCAGCGATCCATCGCTGCTGCCAATCGGCGCCACCACCATTACCGCGGCTGACATCCGCCGCGCCGGCGTGTCCGACGTCAGCCAGGCGATCCGCAAGATCGGCGGCGTGTACGGCCGCCAGAGCCTGACCGGCAGCCCTGACTTCGGCCTCGACCTGCGCGGCTTCGGCACCAACAGCGACCAGAACGTGGTGATCGTGCTGGATGGCGTGCGCCTGAACGAGAACGAGCTGTCCAGCGCAACCCTGTCCACTATCCCGATCGACATGGTGGAACGCATCGACATCATGCGCGGCGGCGCCAGCGTGCTGTATGGCGAAGGCGCTACCGGCGGCGTGATCCAGATCACCACCAAGCGCCCGCAAGCCGGTGAGCGCAGCGGCAACATGTTCACTGAACTGGGCCAGTTCGACAGCGGCGAAGTGCGTGCCAGCGTGATGCAGGCCTTCGACGGTTTCGCCATCGACGCCTCGGCCGGCCACCAGCGCACCGACAACTACCGCGACAACAATGAATTCAAGCAGTCGCGTTTCAACGGCGGCGTGCAGTTCAACACCGGCGTTGGCCGCTTCTCGCTGCGTGCCGACATCGCGCGCCAGGACCAGCGCTTTGCCGGCAGCCTGACCGAAGCCGAATTCAACGCCAACCCGCGCCAGACCCTGACCCCGAACGATTTCGGCAAGTTGGATAGCGACCGCTACACCGCGGCCTGGGAACACAAGGTCGGCGCCTTCGACCTGGCAGCCGAACTGTCGCACCGCAAGAAGGAAGCCGAAGCGACCTATTTCAGCCCATGGGGCATTTCCAGCTCGGCATATGACACCAAACAGACCCAGTTCTCGCCGCGCGTTCGCCACCTGGGCCAGTTTGACGGCTTGCTGAACGAACTGGTTGCCGGCTTTGACTTCGGCCGCTGGAACCGCGTCACCAGCGCTTCCTTCTCTGCGGCAGACGCCACGCAGAAGAGCAAGGCGTTCTACCTGCGCGATGAGATGAAGTTCTCGGGCCCGCAGCAATTCCGCCTGGCTGCCGGCGTGCGCCGCGAACTGTTCGACAAGGATTCCGTCGATCCGGTGCCATTCACCACCGCCACCTACAGCATCAAGCAAGCCAACAACGCCTGGGAAGTGCAGGGCAGCATGCTGGCCGCTCCAGGCCTGACTGCCTGGGCCAAGGTGGGCCAGAGCTACCGCGTCGCCAACTCCGACGAGAACGGCTTTACGCCGCAAGCCAACAAGCCGCTGAACACCCAGACCTCGCACGATGCTGAACTCGGCCTTGGTTACGCACAAGGCGCCGCCAAGATCGATGCGCGCATCTTCCGCCACAACCTGGACAACGAGATCTACTACGACCCGACCGCCGGCATGTTCGGCGCCAACACCAACCTGGCGCCAACCCAGCGCAAGGGCTTCGAGCTCGATGGCAGCTACCGCTTCGCGCCGGAATGGCAGGTGCAAGGCCACTTCCAGCAAGTGGACGCCGAATTCCGCTCCGGTCCTAACGAGGGCCGCGAGCTGGCGCTGGTACCGAAGAACATCCTGACTGTGCGCCTGGCATGGTTGCCTTCCGATGGCCAGAGCGCCGACATCGGCGTGCAGCGCGTAGGCAAGCAGCGCTACGGTAGCGATTTCGACAACAGCTGCGATGCCCGCATGCCGGCCTACACCGTGGTCGATGGCCGCTACGCGCGCAAGTTCGGCCAGTGGGAACTGGCTGTGACCGCGCTGAATATGTTCGACAAAGAGCACTTCAGCCAGGCCTTCAGCTGCCGCGCAGGCATTTACCCGAACAGTGGCCGCCAACTGAAAGTTTCGGCGCGCTACGACTTCTAAGCGCTTAAACGAAGCTTAAATCAGTCCCGCCGGCGCCAATTTGGCCCGCGGGGCTGATCACAGCGCGCAAAAAATGGTAATCTCGCGGCGTTTACCATTTACCTGTAAGGATGACCATGCGCTTGCTGCGACTGCTGATTGCTTCTGCCGCCCTGATGTTCACCGCCGCCGGCGCCTACGCCGCCGAGCCGAAACAAGGCGTTGACTATACGGTTCTCGACACCCCGGTGCGTACCGAAGCCCAAGGCAAAAAGGTCGAGGTGGTCGAATTCTTCATGTTCACTTGCCCGCACTGCAATGCGCTCGAGCCGCGCATCTCCGCCTGGGTCAAGCAGAATGCCGACAAGATCCATTTCCGCCGCATCCACTTCGCCCGCGGTGAGAAAGACGTGCTGGCACGTGCCTACGTGACCCTGGAAACCATGGGCACCCCGGACATCGCCAGCCAGAAACTGTTCGACGCCATCCACAAAGAGCACAAGCGCCTGATGCGGGAAGACGACGTGACCGCCGTGGTAGTGAGCGCCGGCGTCGACAAGGCCAAGTACGAAAGCGTCTACAAATCCTTCAGCGTGGAGTCTAAAATGAAGCGTATGGAGAGCACCATCAGCCAGTACAAGGTGGACAGCGCGCCAACCCTGGTTATTGATGGCCGTTATGTGACCTCCCCATCGATGGCCGGCCGCCCTGGCCAGCCGGAAGACCAGTCCCAGGCTGCCGCCCTGGCTGTTGCGGACTACCTGGTATCCAAGGCTGCAGCGACCAAGAAGTAAGATATGGAACAACGTGAAGAAGGCGTCATGCGTGCATTCCGGGAGTCGGCCCCTGACGAGGCCGGCCTGGTGCAGCGCACATGGGTGAATCATCTTGCCTGGACGCTGGTAGTACTGTTGTCCGGCCTGGTGTTCTGGCTCGTGGTGGCCGTGGTGAATGCCGAGAACCAGCGCAATGCGCTGGCCAACAAACAATGCCGCGACCAGGTCTTCAAGGAAGAAATCGACCGCCAGTGCATGCTGAGCGTGCAGTCACGCGAGCATTGGTGGCAGCACCTGTACTACGCAATGAAGCACACCAAGCCCCAGAAGTAACAAAAAAAATGGGGACGTACCCCATTTTCCCGCATGGCGGAAAAATGGGGTACGTCCCCATTTTTTATGTCCTTGATTTTTAAGCGGTGACGTCCAGGTTGGCCAGTTGCCGCTTGAACAGTTGTTCCTGTACGCGGATATCGTCGCCGTTGTAGCCGTCGTAGGCGCGGGTGGTGCGCGACCAGACTTCCGGCATCACCTGCTCGATCAGGTTGCGGCCTGCGTCGGTCAAGGTGATCATCACGCAGCGGCGGTCGCCCGGGCGGTTGCCGCGGGTGATCAGGCCTTGCGCTTCCAGGTCGTTGCAAACCCGGGTCAGGTTGGCCGGCTTTTCCATGCAGGCTTCACCCAGGTTGGAGGCAGTCGAAGTCTCATTCTCCGACCCATACAGCACCGCCAGCACCATGTAGCTGGCATCGACCAGGTCATACTTGCGCAGCACCGAATTCGCCAGATCCTTCATGCGTTTCTGGACGTGATAGGTCATGCGCAGCAGGCGTACCAGGTCTTCCGGGAATTCCGGGATGCGAGTATGAATATTTTTCAGGCGCTTATTGGTTGCGTCAAAACTACTCATTCTGCAGGCACTCCTGTGCAATTTGTTCAAGCCTGAATTGTACTAGTGTTGACCTAAGGTAAATGCCTTTTTGATCTGTATCAAACGCCAAACGAAAGCATCGGGTAGGGATAAGTTCCGTCTTTTTTGAAAGCTACATCTTGGGAAAACCTTATACTTAAAGGGGAAATTCGGTACAACTGCCGGATGACCGAAGATGTTTCAAGTTTATTGCCCATGTAACACAGTGTTGGCATCTTCCAACACTGCGCCCCCTGATCCCCAAATTCGTTAAATTATTGGAAACAGGAGGACACCATGTCAGGAACCAGTACCCTCGACCCCGACAATATGCCAGTCCAGCCTGACCGCGAAGTCAGCAAGGGGCATGGCACCGGGGCGCTTGGCCCCAGCGACTCATCCGATTCCGGCAGCGACCTGCAGGGCGCCCGCCCGCCGGGTCCCGGCGACACTGAACTCGACAGCGATTCCGATGCCCAGGGCACTGGCGAACGCGCCAGTGTCGGCCGCGATGCGCCGGCACCGGACGGCGGCGATATCGACGTCGACCATGTCGAATCGATGCCGGATGCTAAACGCCAGGAACGCGACGACGTCGAACGCGGCAGTTAAATGCCGTTGCTGTTGCGGTAAGGCTACAACACCTTGCTTCGCCGTGGGCGCGGGAAGGTTCGCGCGAGCGTGCCTCCACCTAGGACTTCCACGCGCTCGATATCAAAACCGGTATTAAAGTCGGAAAAGAATTAATTGGATTGCATTGCAGTAGTTCCCCTACATTCGGTTTCAACAAAAACCAATTCAAGGAGACTACAGATGCAACACCAGTTGAATTTGAAGACCACCGTCGCCTGCATGCTTGCCACCGGCCTGCTGAGCAGCGCTTCGGTGTGGGCACAAGAGACCGCCGAAAAGACGGCGCCGACCGACAGTGCGACCGTGGTCGTCACGGGCGTCAAGGCGTCGCTGGTCAAGAGCCTGGCGATCAAGCGCACCAACGACCAGGTCGTGGAATCGATCGTTGCCGAAGACATCGGCAAGCTGCCCGACAACAATGTCGTCGAAGCGCTGCAGCGCGTGACGGGGATCCAGGTCACCAACCGCGCCGGCGGCGAAGTCGGCACCTTGTCCATCCGTGGCCTGCCGGACCTCCAAACGACCTGGAATGGCCGCACAATCTTTACCGCGTCCGGGACCCAGGTCGCGCTGCAGGACATTCCCTCGACGCTGGTGCGCCAGATTGACGTCTACAAGACCCGCGACGCCAGCCAGCTGGAAACCGGAATTGCAGGCCAGGTAGACGTCAAGTCGCTGCGCCCGTTCGATTTCAAGGGCCCGAAAGTATCGCTTTCGGCGCGTGAAACCTATCTCGATCCCGCGAAAAAGGCGAACCCCCAGCTCAGTGCCATGTTAAGCAACCGCTGGCAAACCGGCATCGGCGAATTTGGCGCCCTGGTCAATCTGTCGGCCACCAGGACGAAATACCGCAATGAAAGCGTGACGCCAGGTGCCATGGTGCCGTTTACCAGCCCGAATGCCGCCGAAGTTCCCCCAGGTTACACACCCTTGCAGCGCATCTTCGACAACAATATCTGGACACCCGGCACCCACACAGGCTTGCCGATGGCAGAGGGTTCAACGCTGGATTTCAACGGCAAGGCTTATCCTTATTACCTGGCGCGTGACGCCGTTTTCCAGAGCGACGTGCAGGGCGAGCGCAAGCGTCCTGCCGCCAATATCGCCTTGCAGTGGAAACCGGACAGCGATTCGGTTTACACCTTTGAATCGATGTACAACGGTTATCGCGACAAGTCCTTCAACCGGCTGCTGTTCAGCTTCGTTGACTGGTGGGGCGATCTCGGCAGCAACCCTGCCGGGACGATCACGACGTTCCCGGGAACGAACGTGATCAAGAGCCGTCATGTCAACAACGTCTATGGCTTCAACAGCGGCGACTACACCACGTCGGCGACCGATTCCCGCGTTTATGCCCTGAACGGCAAATGGAACCTTGGCGACCGCCTGAAACTCGAAGGTGACCTGTCGTACCAAACCAGCAGCTATCACTCGGAATTCACCGCCACCCGGATTGATCGCGTTGCACCGTCAATCGACGTCGACTTCAATGCCGGCGGCAACAACACGGCCTTCCATTTCAACGACGATGCCGACCTGGCCAACCCGGCCAAGTGGAATGTTGCGCAGTTCTTCGATAACGCCAACCGCAACAAGGGTAGCGCCGCGACGGCCAACCTGTCGGGCGTCTACGATGCCAACTGGGGCGCGCTGGAGACGATCCACTTCGGCGCGCGCTTCGACGACCGCAAGGCCTCGGAGGCCAACCGGACGCAATCGGGCACCCTGAACCGCAACCTCGCCTCGCTTGGGCCCGAGTATTCCTCCACCAACTCGAACTTCGGCACGGACATCTCGGACGTTCCGCGCTCATGGGTGGAACCCAATGCCTATTACATCCGCGATCATATTGACGACTGGCGCAAGCTCCTGAACTCAGCCGACGCGAACTTCCAGACGACGGACAAACTGAGCTTGCAGAAGACGTTCGAAGTCGATGAAAAGACGAGCAACCTGTTCCTGATGGGGAATACCCAGAACGACCTGTTCGGCCGTCGCCTGCGCGGCAATTTCGGCCTGCGCTACGTCAAGGTCGATACCGACATGACCTTCTACAAGGTGGATGCCACCAGCAAGGCGGTGACGTCGTCCAGTGCCAGCAAGTCGACCAGCAAGTTCCTGCCCAGCATGACCCTGATTTACGACGCATCCAAGGACGTCGTACTGCGCACCAACTATGGTGAAACCTTGCGCCGCCCGAACTTCGGCGACCTGAATCCTGTCTTGCAGCTCAATGACGACGTTTCAAAGGTCGGTTATGGCTCGGGCAGCGGCGGCAATCCCGACCTGAAGCCGACACGTTCCAAGAACCTCGACTTGACGGCTGAGTGGTACTTCCAGAAGGACAGCGCACTGTACGGCACTCTGTTCAAGCGCAAGATCGACGGCCTGGTGGTGAACTTGCGGCACCGGGTTCACGTCGACCCGGCGAACGACCCGTTCCGCAACTCGACCTCGGGTGGCGACCATACGAATGGCTATGACTACGTCATCAACTCGCCGGTCAACGCCTCCAACGGCACGATCAAGGGCGCCGAGCTCGGCTTGATCTACTTCCCGAAAGGGCTGCCGAGCCTGCTGGACGGGCTGGGGTTCCAGGGCAGCTATACGCGGCTCACCTCGTCGCAGAACGTGCCGGACGCCAATGATGCCGGCGTCATCGTCGCCCAGCTCGAGACACCGTTCTTCGGCGTATCCAGGAGCTCTTACAACGCCACCCTCGCTTACGAAAAGGGCCCGGCCAGCGCGCGCTTGTCCTATGTCTGGCGCTCTGGCTTCCTGGCCAGCAATGAAGCAGCCTTGTTTGCAAATCCGATCGGCATCTGGCGTCACCCGGAAAAGAGTGTGGACTTCCAGATCTCCTACAAGATCAGCGATAGCCTGTCGTTCGATATCAGCGGTGTCAACCTGACCAACGAAATGCAGCAGCAGTACTACCACTTCGGCAATGCGGGTAATGCGCAGGTGAGCAATTTCGGTACGGTGCAGACCGGACGTGCGGTCTCGGCTGGCCTGCACTGGAAGATGTAATCTCAGAGACTTACGAGCGTGCCTTTGGCTTGTCGCTGCGCTGACGCTTGTAAGGTACCGCGGGGTTCTGCTCCGCGCTTGCCAGGTAGATGGGCGTAACCTCCAGCAGCGTGTCGATAGCGACACGCAGTTTGGCGGGCATGTAAGGAGTATGGGGCCACACCAGGTGCATTTGTGAGGCTTCCATCTCCCCGCAATCGAACAGCACTTTCAACTCGCCCCGTTTCACATAAGGGGCAATCAGCCAGCAGGGCAGCCAGGCCAGGCCCATGCCGCGCGCCGCAGCATCGGCAATCACCTGCAGATCATCCACCAGCATGCGCTGCTGCGGCATTATGTCTTGCGTGCGGCCATCCGGCGAGGACACCGTCCATCCCTTCAGCACACGACCGCGCGAGTAGATGATGCCCGCGTGCCCGGTCACTTCCTGAAGGATCTTCGGCTCGCCATGCTCCTTCAGGTAAGAGGGCGCGGCGCAAATCAGCATGCGCTGCTGGCCCAGGTGGCGTGCGGCCAGGCTGCTGCTATTTGGCAGCGGACCGACGCGCAGGCCAAGGTCGAAGCCTTCATCCAGCAGGTCCACTACGCGGTCGTTAAAAGAGATATCGATGGTCAGCTGCGGATAGCGCTGGGCCAGGTCCATCATCAGCGGCGCCACGAACTGCCTGCCGAACAGCACCGGCACGCTGATGCGCAGGCGCCCGGTCGGCTCGCTGCGGCCGGTGCCGATGCAAGCCGCGCCCGCATCCAGTTCGGCCAGCGCGCGCACGCAGCGCTCGTAATAGGACTGGCCGGCCTCGGTCAGGTTCTGGCTGCGTGTAGTGCGGTGGAACAGGCGCACGCCCAGCCGTTCTTCCAGCCGCGCGATGGACTTGGCCACTGCGGACCGGGTCTGGTGCAGCCGGGTGGCGGCGGCGGAAAAACTGCCAGCTTCCACGGCTTGCACAAAGACATTGATGCCGTTCAGGCGTTCATTCATATTGTTTCCCCTTTGTCGACAATCTGTCGAGAAAACTCCACCACTGTGGACCATTCGGAAACTATATAGTTCTTCTCACTTAACCACAACTTGTAAGGAGATCCAAATGCACGCATTCCAAATCACTCCCGGCGGCGGCATCGACAGCCTGGAAGCCGTCAAGCTGCCAAAACGTGAACTGCAATACCACGAGGTGCGCGTCAAGGTGCGCGCGGTCTCGCTGAATTATCGCGACCTGATGGTAGCGCAAGGCACTTACCCGACTGGCGGCGAAGGCGCCGTGGTGCCGGGCTCCGACGCAGCCGGCGAGGTGATTGAGGTGGGACCAGGCGTCGAGCGCTTCCGCGTCGGCGACCGCGTTGCGACTGCGTTCTTTCCCGAGTGGGAAGAGGGCAAGGTCACGCCGGCCAAGACGGCGGTGACGCTGGGTGCCGGCAGCAACGGCGTGCTGTCGGAAGAACTGGTGATCAACGAAGGCGGGCTGGCAGCCGTGCCGGCGCACCTTAGCTATGAAGAGGCGGCCACGCTGACCTGCGCAGGCGTGACAGCCTGGAACGCACTGTTCGTCGAAGGTGGCGTGAAAGCCGGCGACACCGTGCTGCTGCTGGGCACTGGCGGTGTATCGGTATGGGCACTGCAGCTGGCGAAGGCCGCAGGCGTGCGCACCATCGTCACGTCGTCCAGCGACACCAAGCTGGAACGCGCAAGGGCGCTGGGCGCGGACGTCCTGATCAACTACCGCAAGACTCCGGAGTGGCAGGAAGAAGTGCTGCGCGCCACCAATGGCGAAGGCGTCGACCTGGTGCTGGAAGTGGGCGGCCAGGACACGCTGGCGCGCTCGATTGCCTCAGCCAGCATGGGCGGCAAGGTGGCCGTGATTGGCGGCCTGGGTGGCGGCTTCGAAACCAGCGTGCAGTTGCTTGGCATCGTCATTGGCGGCAAGAGCATGAGCGGCATCTATGTGGGCAGCCGCAAAATGCAGGAAGACCTGTCGCGCCTGGTCGAGCAACGCAAGATCAAACCGGTGGTAGACCGCGTGTTCGACATCCACGAAGCGCGTGAGGCCTACCAGCACCTGGCTTCGGGAAATCACTTCGGCAAAGTCGTGATCAGTGTAAAACCGCGCTACTAATCCCAAATTCGGGGTCAAAATTCGGGGTCAGGTCTGTCATTTGGACACGCGAGCAGCTTCTTTGACAAATCTCAATACGTAAATTCGGCGGAATTTGCGTATTGAGGAATGTCAAATGCGAGCGCTAGCTGTCCAAATGACAGACCTGACCCCGAATTTCGACAGAAAAAAAGCCCGCTATGAAGCGGGCTTTTTATGTGGCGAAGAACCGCGATTAAGCGAAGTTCTGGGCCACGAAGTTCCAGTTCACCAGGTTCCAGAAGGTTTCAACGTACTTAGGACGTGCGTTGCGGTAGTCAACGTAGTAAGCGTGTTCCCATACGTCGCAGGTCAGCAGTGGCTTGTCTGCGCCGGTCAGCGGGGTCGCTGCGTTGGAGGTGTTGA
Organism: Pseudoduganella sp.; assembly: GCA_039593775.1. GTDB lineage: Bacteria > Pseudomonadota > Gammaproteobacteria > Burkholderiales > Burkholderiaceae_D > Rugamonas. Next base: position 13,120 of record JBCNOP010000005.1, on the reverse strand, counting down.
CGATTTCGACGGAGCCGTCGGCCTTCTTCACCAGCCAGGTCCAGCCGGAACCGAAGTTGCCGACGCAGGACTTGGTGAATTCAGCCTTGAAGTTGTCGAAGGAACCGAACTTGGCGTTGATGGCGTCAGCCAGGGCGCCGGTAGGCGCGCCGCCGGCGTTAGGAGCCATGCAGTTCCAGTAGAAGGTGTGGTTCCAAACCTGGGCTGCGTTGTTGAACACGCCGCCGGAAGACTTCTTCACGATCTCTTCCAGGGACAGGTTTTCGAACTCGGTGCCCTTGATCAGGTTGTTCAGGTTGGTGACATAAGCCTGGTGATGCTTACCGTAGTGGAATTCCAGGGTTTCCTTGGAGATGTGCGGCTGCAGCGCGTCCATTGCGTACGGCAGTGGTGGCAGGGTATGTTCCATGAATGTTTCCTTTTGATTGAGACGAAAAGTTATTTTTGCCGAAACGGCCACTATTGTAATACGAACGCTAGGTAAGCGTTGGCTGCACGGTGGCTACGCCGATTTCGGCGCTGCCCTCGGCCAGGCGGACGCCCAGCGATTGTCCCGGCTTGATTTGCGCCGGGTCGCGCAATACGGCGCCTGCGGCATCGGTGACGATGGCGTAGCCGCGTTCCAGCGTGCGCTGGGGATTCAGTAATTCGAGTTGCGCGGACAGCGCATTCAGGGCATCGCGCCGCTGCAGCAGTTGCCCGCGCATGCTGGCGCCGGCGCGGTGTTGCAAAGCTTCCATCGCGGCCCGCGCTTTGCTCGCGTCCGGCTTGCGCGCAGCCAGGCGGCCAGCCAGGCGGTCGAGCGTGAAGCGGGCTTGCTGCAGCGGGTTGCGTGTGGCGTGCATCATGGCTGTGGACAGGCTTTGCAGTTGCATGCGCTGCTGTGCGATGCGGGCGGTTGGACTGAGCAGGCGGCGCTGCAGGTTGTCCAGCGTTTGCGTGGCGTCGCTCAAGGCACGGCGCATGGCGCGGCGCAGGTCGGTGGCATCGGCGCGCAGCGAACCGAGCCAGTCGGCGCGCGGTGTCGCGGCCAGTTCGGCTGCTGCGGTGGGCGTGGCGGCGCGCACGTCGGCGGCAAAGTCGCAGATGGTGAAGTCGGTTTCGTGACCAACGCCGGAAACCACAGGCACATTGCAGTTGGCTACGGCGTAAGCGACCACTTCTTCGTTGAAGCACCACAGGTCTTCCATGCTGCCGCCACCGCGCACTACCAGCAGCACATCGCATTCTGCCCGGCGCGAGGCGGTGTCGATGGCGGCTGCGATCTGGGCCGCGGCCTGCTGTCCCTGTACCAGGGTAGGGTAGAGCACCACGTTGACGTGCGGCGCCCTGCGGCGCAGCGCAATCAGCACGTCGCGCAGGGCCGCCGCCTGCGGGCTGGTCACGATGCCGATCGTGCGCGGAAACAGTGGCAGGGCGCGCTTGCGTTCAGTGTCGAACAGCCCGGCTGCGGCCAGGCGTTCTTTCAGGCGCTGGAAGGCTTCAAACAGGGAGCCGACGCCAGCGCGGCGGATTGCTTCCACATTGATCTGGTAATCGCCGCGCGGCCCGTACAGGGTGACCAGGGCTCGCACCTCGACCTTGTCGCCCTCGCGGGGCACGAATCCGGCATACTGGGCGCGGCCGCGGAACATGACCGCCCGCACCTGGGCCGCATCATCTTTCAGAGTGAAATACCAATGGCCCGAGCTTGCCCTCGTGAAATTCGAGATTTCCCCAGATATCCACTGCAAGGGGAATGAGCGCTCCAACAGGCGGGCGACGGCCTGGTTGAGGGCACTGACTGAGATGACTTGATTGGGTTCGGGGCTATTGATCATTTGACCTGTCCACACTTTTTGAAAGCGGTCATGCTTATGTCATATATCACTTCATACCGCAAGTATTTTTTGTAAACACATGATTATTAAGGGTAAACGCCAATGCTACATAAGCGGGCAATTGTCGAATTTCCTTATAGATCAAGGACTTTGCGATAGCGGGCGGCTGTTACGCACAAAGATATCCACAGAATGTGTGAGGAACTTTTCATGGTCGAAACTTGCGTGATGAAAATGTTTGCAGGGTAACTTTCATTTTAGAAATCAAGGACTTGGCACTCCAGTCTGTCCCTTGCTAACAATTTTATCCACAGAAGCTGTGGGGAAAAATATTGCTCAAAAAATGAGCATGAAATGTTTGTCCTTGTGTATCAAACACTTGCGCTATCTCTCGTGGCCTTGCTCACACTTTTGTCCACAGAATTTGTGGGGAATGGGCAAAAATGCCCACTTCGGGGGCTGCAACGGAGGTGGATATCTCCATGCGAAATTTTTACGCATGGCAAGAAAATCCTTATAGATCAAGTACTTTGCCCCTCAAACATAGCCTTGCTAACAATCTTATCAACAGAATATGTGAAGAAGTGCACAGATGGGGAAAAGCAGGAAAAGTGCCAGTGCGCATTTTTTGTGCTTGAGAATAATTCGCTTTGCGATCAAAGGCTTAGCATATAAAAGCTTCCATTCCCCACAATTTTGTCCACAGAATATGTGCAGAACTGGTCCTTCCAGAACTGATGAAAATTTTTGCATTAGAAAAAATCATAATCAAATCATGGGGTTAACGCGAAATAGTAGGATTGCCAACAATCTTGTCCACAGAAAATGTGAAGAATGCGCACACTTGCCTGTTAGCTCTCGACACGCTACATTGCGCGTTTAGGTTTTCTTTCTTAGGAGTATGTCTTGCTCGCAATTTTCCAGGCCGCCGGCTGGCCAATCTGGCCTCTGCTGATCGCTTCCATCGTTGCCCTTGCGCTGATCGTTGAACGCCTGATGTATCTGCGCCGTTCGCGCATTATTCCGAAGACACTGCTGGACGAGGTGGTACGCGTCTATCGCAGCGGAAACATCAACAACGAGATCATCACCAAGCTGGAAAAATCGTCCCAACTGGGCGTTGTTCTTTCGGCAGCGTTGCGTAATGTCAACGCTCCGCGCGATGTGATGAAGGAATCGATCGAAGAGGCGGGCGGCGCCGTGGCGCATGAGCTGGAGCGCTTCCTGACCACCCTCGGCACCATTGCTACCCTGGCGCCGCTGATGGGCCTGTTCGGTACCGTGGTCGGCATGATCGAGATCTTCGGTTCGCAGAACGCTTCGGGCGCTAACCCGGCGCAACTGGCGCACGGTATTTCGGTTGCGCTGTACAACACCGGTTTCGGCCTGGCGATCGCGATGCCGACCCTGGTGTTCTATCGCCACTTCCGCGCCCTGGTTGACTCCTTCGTCATCGACATGGAGCAGCAGGCGGTCAAGTTCGTGGACGTGGTCCACAACACCCGCAAGTAAGCGAGGGATCAGTTTATGGCGATGAATTTCCGCCGCGGCCAGAAGCGCGAAGATCCCGAGATCAACCTGATCCCGTTCATCGACGTGCTGCTGGTGATCCTGATCTTCCTGATGATCACCACCACTTACAGCAAGTTCACCGAGCTGAAAATTACCTTGCCGACCGCTGATGCGGAAAAGACGGTGGAGCAGCCGAACGACCTGAATGTGACGGTGGATGCCAAGGGCAACTACACCATCAATGGCACGCCGGTGGCGTTCCATGACGTAGCCGGCCTGTCCGAGCAGATGAAGGCCGCTGCCAAGGGCGCCAACCCGATCGTCAAGATCAACGCCGACCAGTTCGCGATGCACCAGATGGTGATCAACGTGATGGAAGCGGCGCGCGTGGCCGGCTTTGAGCGTGTGACCTTCGAGGCACAGACTGCCCAGGCCAGGTAATGGCCTCTTCCCTGGAGACGACGTTCTCGCGCGAGTGGTTGCGGCGGGGCGCGCTGGCATGCGCGCTCTGGCCTTTGTCCTTGCTGTTTCGGGGATTGGCTGCCGTGCGGCGCGGCTTGTACGCGGCGGGCGTTTCGCGGGCCGAGCGCCTGCCGGTGCCGGTTGTCGTCGTGGGGAATATTTTCATTGGCGGCACGGGCAAGACGCCGCTAACCATCTGGCTTGTCGACGCGTTGCGCACAGCTGGCTTCCGGCCGGGCGTTGTGTCGCGCGGATTTGGCAGCAAGGATGCCGCCCCGCGTGAGGTTGGCGCGGGCTCGACCCCGGCCGAGGTGGGGGATGAGCCAGTCCTGATTGCGGCGCGTACGGGGTGCCCGGTGTTCGTTGGGCGTGCGCGTGCCGCTGCGGGCCGCGCCTTGCTGGCGGCCCAGCCGGAAGTGAACGTGATCGTCACGGACGATGGCTTGCAGCATTACGCGCTGGCACGCGATGTGGAAATCGTGCTGTTCGACGGCCGTGGCGTTGGCAATGGCTGGACGTTGCCGGCCGGTCCGCTGCGCGAACCGCCATCCCGCAAACGCGATTTCACCGTGGTCAATGTCCCGGACCTCACGGCCGCGCTCTCCGCAGCCGTCGCGCCGCCGGGCGCAACCCGCCCACCCGCGCCAGCCGCGCCATGGCAGATGCGCCTCGCCGGCGACGTGGCGGAGCGCCTCGGTGACCGCAGTGAGCGCATGACGCTGGCCGAACTGGCGCAGCGGACCAGCCTGCGTGTGGTTGCTGCCGCGGGAATCGGCAACCCAGCCCGCTTCTTCGGCATGCTGCGCGCGGCGGGAATCGCGCCAATCGAGCTGCCGCTGCCCGACCATCACGACTTTAAAGACCGTCCTTTTGCCAATATCGAGGCGGACTTTATTCTGGTGACGGAGAAGGATGCAGTAAAATGCTGGCAAATTGAAGAATTACGCAACGATCCGAGAATCTGGGTCGTTCCAGTCAGCGCCCGCATCGACGCCGCGCTGGCCGATCAAATTGTGGAGAAACTACGTGGACGCACGCCTGCTTGATATCCTGGTCTGCCCTGTGTGCAAGGGCCCTCTGGAGTACGACAAAAAAGCCCAGGAAATGATTTGCAAAGGCGACCGCCTGGCATACCCGATCCGCGACGGCATCCCGATCATGTGGGCCGACGAAGCGCGCTCCCTGCCAGACACCACGGAGTAAACGGTGTCCTTCATCGTCATCATCCCGGCCCGCCTTGCCTCGACCCGCCTGCCCAACAAGCCCCTGGCCGACCTGGGCGGCAAACCGATGGTGGTGCGTGTCGCCGAACGTGCGAAAGAAGCCGGCGCCGCCCGCATCGTGGTCGCCACCGACCACGTGTCTATTAAAGAAGCCTGTGAACAGCACGGCATCGAAGCCTTCATGACCCGTGCCGACCATCCGTCCGGCACCGACCGCATCGCCGAAGTGGCGCGCGCCATGAACCTGGCGCCGGATGCCGTCGTGGTCAACCTGCAGGGCGACGAGCCGCTGATCGATCCGGATCTGTTGCAAGCTGCGGCGGCGCGCATCGGCGCCGACGTGCCGATGTCTACCTGCGCTCACCCGCTGCACGATGCAGCCGACGCCTTCAACCCGAACGTGGTGAAGGTGGTGCTGGACAAGCAGGGCCGCGCTCTCTATTTCAGCCGTGCCACCATTCCGTGGCACCGCGATGCCTTTGCCAAGGACAAATCGGCCCTGCCGGCCGGCTACGTTCCGTTGCGCCATATCGGCCTGTACGCCTATCGAAACGACTTCCTGCAAGCCTACCCGGCGCTGGAAGTGTCGCCGCTGGAGGGGATTGAAGCCCTGGAACAGCTGCGCGTCCTGTGGCATGGATACCCCATTGCCGTACACGTGACCGATTCCGCCCCGGCGGCAGGTGTGGATACCCCGGAAGACCTGGCGCGTGTGCAGGCACTCTACAAAAGTGGCGGTTAAACCAACTTTTGTGGTAAGTTTCTAGCAAGGTGGCTAAGGCATCATCAAAAATTATTATTAAATCGTTTAGGAACATTCATGCGTCTCATTCTGTTAGGAGCACCAGGAGCCGGTAAGGGCACCCAGGCCAACTTCATCAAAGAAAAGTACAACATCCCTCAGATTTCGACCGGCGACATGCTGCGTGCCGCAATCAAGGAAGGTACTGAACTGGGCCTGGCCGCTAAAAAAGTGATGGACGCTGGCCAGCTGGTTTCCGACGACATCATCATCGGTCTGGTGAAAGACCGCCTGAAGGCGCCGGATTGCGCCAATGGTTACCTGTTTGACGGCTTCCCGCGTACCACCGCGCAAGCCGACGCGATGAAGGACGCAGGCGTCAAAATCGACTACGTTCTCGAGATCGCCGTGCCGGACGACCAGATCGTCGAACGCATGAGCGGCCGCCGCAGCCACCCGGCTTCGGGCCGTGTGTACCACGTCAAATTCAATCCTCCTAAAGTCGAAGGCAAGGACGATGTCACCGGCGAGCCGCTGGTGCAGCGCGACGACGACAAGGAAGAAACCGTCAAGAAACGGCTGGAGGTTTACCACAACCAGACCGAAGTCCTGCTCAGCTACTACGGTGACTGGGCCAAATCGGGGCAGCCTGGTGCGCCTAAATACCGCAAGATCGAAGGCGTTGGTCCAGTCGAAGAGATTCGCGACCGTGCGTTCGCGGCTCTGAACAGCTAAATCACACTAGCGGGCGTTACGGCCCGCTTTTTATTTGAACCGGCAACCCGGTGCCTGACCCGCAGGGTCAGGCACCGATACGCAACAGTCGCGTCACAGGTGTCAGACCCAATGGGTCGGACACCGGTTTACCGGTTTGGCGGCCCCCTGGCCGTGAAGTGTCAAAGTTTTGCAGTACGTAGTTCGGGTAGTACCGAGTTCGTTTTGTAGCTTTTGATTCTAATAACGTAAGGGGGCAATTTATGGCAGCAAGTTTGTGGTTCGCGATAGCGTGCGGCGTGCTCGCAGTGGTGTACGGGCTGTGGGCGCGCAGCTGGATTCTTGGACAGAACGCGGGTAACGCCCGCATGCAGGAAATCGCGACAGCCATCCAGCAGGGTGCTGCGGCCTACCTGGCCCGCCAGTACCGCACCATCGCCATTGTTGGTGTTGTGCTGCTGGTAGCCATCGGGGCGGCAATCGATATGAAAACCGCCATCGGCTTCCTTCTTGGCGCCGTGCTTTCCGGCGCTTGCGGCTTTATCGGCATGAATGTGTCGGTAAGGGCCAATGTGCGTACCGCGCAGGCTGCGTCGGTGGGCATGAACGAAGCGCTCAATGTCGCCTTCAAGGGCGGCGCCATCACCGGCATGCTGGTGGTCGGACTGGGCCTGCTCGGTGTGGCCGGTTTCTACTGGGTTCTCACCGTAATGGGCGCTCCCGGCGCTCCCAACCCCGCGCCCAATGTGCACGACGTGCTGAAACCGATGATCGGCCTGGCCTTCGGCGCCTCCCTGATCTCGATCTTCGCCCGTCTGGGCGGCGGCATCTTTACAAAGGGCGCTGACGTTGGCGCCGACCTGGTGGGCAAGGTGGAGGCAGGCATTCCTGAGGACGATCCGCGCAACCCTGCGGTGATCGCCGACAACGTGGGCGACAACGTCGGCGACTGCGCCGGCATGGCGGCCGACCTGTTCGAAACCTATGTGGTGACCCTGATCGCGACCATGCTGCTTGGCGCGCTGATGATCACCAATGCGCCGGCGCAGGCGGCGATTTATCCGATGCTGCTGGGCGCAGTTTCCATCATCGGCTCCATCATCGGCTGCTCGATGGTCAAGGCGAAACCGGGCAAGAAGATCATGTCGGCGCTGTACACCGGCTTGTGGTGGGCTGCCGGCCTGTCGCTGATCGGCTTCGTGATCGTCACCTGGTATATCTGGCCAGACAATGACATGCGCTACAAGATGCTTGGCGCCACCGTTGTCGGTATCGTGCTGACCGGCCTGATGGTCTACATCACCGAGTTCTACACCGGCACCGAATTCACGCCGGTGCGGCACATCGCGGAAGCTTCCACTACCGGCCACGGCACCAATATCATCGCTGGCCTGGGCGTGTCGATGAAGTCCACCGCATGGCCAGTGCTGGCTGTTTGCGTGGCGATCCTGGTTTCCTTCAAGCTGGCCGGCCTGTACGGCATTGCGATTGCGGCAACCTCGATGCTGTCGATGGCCGGTATCGTAGTGGCGCTGGATGCCTATGGCCCAATTACCGACAACGCCGGCGGCATCGCCGAAATGTCGGGCATGCCCGATTCCGTGCGCGCCATTACCGACCCGCTGGATGCGGTGGGCAACACCACCAAGGCCGTGACCAAAGGCTACGCAATCGGTTCCGCCGGCCTGGCTGCTCTGGTGCTGTTTGCCGACTACACCCACGCGCTGGAATCGCGCAGCATGTCGATGACCTTCGACCTGTCCGACCCAATGGTGATCGTGGGCCTGTTCATCGGCGGCCTGATTCCTTACCTGTTCGGTGCGATGGCGATGGAAGCGGTAGGCCGCGCTGCCGGTGCGGTGGTGGTGGAAGTGCGCCGCCAGTTCCGCGACATCAAGGGCATCATGGACGGTACCGGCAAGCCGCAGTACGACAAGGCTGTCGATATGCTGACCGCTTCCGCTATCAAGGAAATGATTGCGCCTTCTCTGCTGCCGGTGCTTGTGCCGATTCTGGTCGGCATGCTGCTTGGACCGCGCGCGTTGGGCGGCCTGCTGATGGGGACCATCATTACCGGCCTGTTCGTGGCGATCTCGATGACTACCGGTGGTGGCGCCTGGGATAACGCGAAAAAGTATATCGAAGACGGCAACCATGGCGGCAAGGGCTCCGACGCGCACAAGGCGGCGGTGACCGGTGACACCGTGGGCGACCCGTACAAGGATACTGCCGGCCCGGCCGTCAACCCGCTGATCAAGATCATCAACATCGTGGCGCTGCTGCTGGTGCCGCTGTTGCCGGCAACCGGCATCCTGTCGGTGACGATGGCGCCGATGCAGGCGCAGCAACAGGTGGTGGCCCCGGCATCGGCTACCGCGCCGCAGCTGACTGCACCGGCGGTGGCTCCGGCAATTGCGCCGGCTGCACCTGTAGCGGCCGAGGTGCCTGTGCAAGCCTCCGGTGAGGCGCCGGCGGCGAAGTAGGCCGCGCCGGCCCGGCCCTCTACGGCGTATGATGGTCGTACGCCGAGGAGGGCATTATGAACTTTCCACTCCTGCTGGTGCTGGCCGCCGGGTTTTCCGGCCCGGCCGCTGGCGCCGAATCCCTTGACGAGTACCGGCGCTTGCCGGAATGCCGGCTCAGCGCCGACGGCAAGCACTTGCTGCAGGAGCCTTGCCGCACCGCGCCCGCCCGCAAGAACATGCCGCGCCGCCCGGTGCCGCTGAACGTTACACCAACGCCGCGCATTGCGCCGGCTCCTGATCCGTCGCTGACCTGGGCGCCTATGCTCACCAGGCGCGATCCGAATGCGGCTCCCGGTGCGATCGCACAACTGCCCCGGGCGGGGCAGCCGGCGTTGCCGCCTGGGGCAATCCTGCCGCCAGCGACGCCGCTGCCAGGCCCCAGTGCGCCGATCCCGGTGCAGTGCGATGCAGGCGGCTGCCGCGACTCCAGCGGCACCTACTTTCACGGCCCGCCTGGGCAGGTTATTAGCCCGAGCGGAAAAGTGTGTTCGCAGAGCGGAGGATGGATGACTTGCTACTGATTTCGGCTACAATACGCCTCGATTGACGTTTACGTAACGTAAAGTGAATAGGGGAGACAAAGCATGCAAATCAAGGACCAAGTATTCATCATCACCGGCGGCGCATCGGGCCTGGGCGCTGCCACCGCGCGCATGATCGTCGACAATGGCGGCAAGGTCGTGCTGGCGGACGTTCAGGTGGAAGCCGGCGAAAAGCTGGCGGCCGAACTGGGCGCTGCCAAATTCGTCAAATGTGACGTGACTTCCGAAGCGGACGGCCTGGCCGTGGTGGCTGCGGCTACCGCCATGGGCACCCTGCGTGGCCTGGTCAACTGCGCCGGCGTGGCGCCTGCGATCAAGACCGTCGGCAAGGATGGCCCGCATCCGCTGGAATCCTTCGCGCGCACCATCAACATCAACCTGGTTGGCACCTTCAATATGTGTCGCCTGGCGGCTGATGCCATGGGCAAGACCGAGGCGGCAGAGTGGGGCGAGCGCGGTGTGATTATCAATACTGCATCGGTGGCGGCGTTTGATGGCCAGATCGGGCAGGCGGCTTACGGCGCGTCCAAGGCCGGCGTGGCCGGCATGACCCTGCCGATGGCGCGCGACCTGTCGCGTTCCGGTATTCGCGTGATGACCATTGCGCCGGGCATCTTCGAGACGCCTATGCTGCTGGGCATGCCGCAGGAAGTGCAGGATGCGCTGGGCAAGATGGTGCCGTTCCCGCCACGCCTGGGCAAGCCGTTCGAATATGCTGCGCTGGCGAAATCGATTATCGAAAATACCATGCTGAATGGCGAGACCATCCGCCTGGATGGTGCGATTCGCATGCAGCCTAAGTAAACCGGTAACCCAGTGTCTGACCCGCAGGGTCAGACACTTGACCTGCGGCAGGCGCGTAACCGGTGTCTGACCCTGCGGGTCAGACGGGACGGCCATCCGGCCGCATTGCCGGTTTTGGTGTAGCATGGCCGGATGAAAGCCCTAGCCCTCGCCGCAGCACTGCTCTGCACCTTTCCGCTCCACGCCCAAGACAACCGCGCGCCTGAAATCGCCACTGGCTGGCAAGACAAAGCCGGCTGGTCCGCGCAAAAATTCATGGTCGCCGCGGCCAATCCGCTGGCCACCGAAGCCGGTTACCAGATGCTGAAACAAGGCGGTTCCGCCGTCGACGCAGCCATCGCTACCCAGCTGGTGCTGACCCTGGTCGAGCCGCAGTCCTCCGGCATTGGCGGCGGCGCCTTCATGATGCATTGGGACGGCAAGAAAGTCCGCTCCTTCGACGGCCGCGAGACCGCACCCGCAGCCGCCACCGAAACCCTGTTCCAGGACGCCAACGGCAAGCCCTTGCCGCGCGCAGAAGGCGTGGTCGGCGGCCGCTCGGTCGGCGCCCCAGGCGTGTTGCGCATGCTGGAACTGGCGCATAAAGAGTACGGCAAGCTGGCCTGGCCCAAGCTGTTCGCGCCCGCCATCAAGCTGGCCGAGGAGGGCTTTGCAGTCAGCCCGCGCCTGAACGCTTTGCTGACCAGCGAGCGTTACCTGCAGCGCGACCCGGTCGCAGCAGCCTACTTCTTCGACAAGGACAAGAAGCCCTGGCCGGTCGGCCACATCCTGAAAAATCCGGCGCTTGCCAAGACCCTGCGCGAAATCGCCTCTGAGGGCGCCGATGCCTTCTACCGCGGCCACATCGCGCGCGACATCGCTGCCAAAGTGCAGGGCCACCCGACCAACCCTGGCGGCCTCACGGCCGCCGACATTGCCGGCTACAAGGCCAAGGAGCGCGAACCGCTGTGCTCCGACTACCGCACCTACACCGTGTGCGGCATGCCGCCGCCATCATCCGGCGGCGTGGCGATCGCGCAGATCCTCGGCATCCTGGAAAACAGCAAGATCGGCGACTACTCGCCGGTCAACGGCGTGATTACGGCTGATGCCATCCACCTGATGTCGGAAGCCGAACGCCTGGCCTATGCTGACCGCAACCGCTACGTGGCCGACACTGATTTCGTGCCGCTGCCAGGCAAGGGCGCCAGCGGCCTGCTGGATAAATCCTACCTGCGCCAGCGCGCCACCCTGATCGGCGACAAGTCGATGGGCCGCGCCCGCGCCGGCGTGCCGGCCGAAGTCAAAGTGGCCTGGGGCGACGATACCGCCCTGGACAAACCATCCACCTCGCACCTGGTCGTGGTGGACGGTTTTGGCAACGGCATCTCGATGACCACCTCGGTGGAAGACGCCTTCGGCTCGCGCCAGATGGTCGACGGCTTCCTGCTGAATAACCAGCTCACCGACTTCTCCTGGGATTCGGTCGACGAAAATGGCCCGATCGCCAACCGTGTGCAGCCGGGCAAGCGCCCGCGCAGCTCGATGGCGCCGACCCTGGTGTTCGACAAGCAGACCAAAAAACTGGTGCTGGCCGCCGGTTCGCCGGGCGGTTCGACCATCATCAACTACGTAGCCAAGGTGCTGGTCGGCACCCTGGACTGGAAGCTGGACGTGCAGCAGGCCATCAGCCTGCCCAATTTCGGCAGCCGCAATGGCCCGACCGAAGTGGAGGCGGGAAAAGTTCCGGCCGAGGTGGTCGACCAGCTGAAAGCACGCGGCCATGAAGTGCGCCAAGTTGAACTGAACTCCGGCCTGCAGGGCTTGCAGCGTACGCCGAACGGCTGGTTCGGCGGCGCCGATCCGCGCCGCGAAGGCATCGTGCGCGGCGAGTGACGGGCGCGCGACAGGCTTAGGGCGGGCGGGGCGCCAGGCATTCCCGCCCTGCGGCCCGCATGTTACCCTTGATAAATGGGCATGAAAAAGAAAACGGGCTTGATCCTGACGGGCGGTGGCGCCCGTGCGGCTTACCAGATTGGCGTTTTGCAGGCGATTTCCGAAATCCTTTGGGAAGAAGGATGGCCGCCGGCACGTAATCCTTTCCAGATCATCTGCGGCACCTCGGCGGGCGCCATCAACGCCACAGCCCTGGCCTGCCGCGCCGACAACTTCGGCGAAGGCGTACAGAAGCTGCTCGACGTGTGGAGCAATTTCGAAGCAAACCAGGTCTATCGCGCCGACTCGCTGGGCGTGCTGCGTTCCGGTGCGCGCTGGCTGTCGCTGCTGTCTTTCGGCTGGCTGCTGCGCAAGTGGCGCGCCGCGCCGCCGCAGTCGCTGCTCGATAACACCCCGCTGGTCAACCTGCTGCACCGCATGCTGGATTTGCCGCGCTTGGATAACTGCCTGCAGGAAGGCCTGCTGCACGCGGTGGCCGTCACCGCCTCGTCTTACACCGGCGGCCAGCACATTACCTTCTACCAGACCGCCGCCGAAATCGCGCCCTGGGTACGCATGCAGCGGGTGGCGATGCAGGACCAGATCGGGGTCGAACACCTGCTGGCATCGTCGGCGATTCCCTTCATCTTCCCGGCTACGCCGCTGTACATGGGCGGCCACCTGGAATACTGCGGCGACGGTTCGATGCGCCAGCTGGCGCCGATCTCGCCCGCCATCCACCTCGGCGCGCAGAAGGTGCTGGTGGTCGGTGCCGGCCGCCTGACCGAGCCGCCACGCCAGATGACCGAGTCGCCGCGTTATCCAAGCCTGGCCCAGATTGCCGGCCATGCCATGTCTTCCA
>JBCNOP010000049.1:0-27820 GCA_039593775.1 Pseudoduganella sp. | reverse complement strand
TGGAAGTCGCGCTGGAACGCCAGCCGGAACCGATCACCGAGCCAGTGGCTCCGGTGGAAGTGCCGGCGGTTGCGGCGGCTGACGGGAGCACTGAAGTAGTTAAACACTAAACCGGTAACCCGGTGTCAGACCCTGCGGGTCTGACACAGGTTTGCCGGTTTAGAACAAAGAAAGGGCGCCAGAAATGGCGCCCTTTTTTGTTTCGTGCTTTGATTTACCCTTGACACAGTGCAACCACCGCCTGTCTAATACGGCCCTGAGATTTTTATACGCACCACAACGCGGCATAAAAAACGGTATAAACGATATAAACCTTTGTGACGGGGACTGTAATGAACAAGACCGAACTGATCGACCACATCGCGACTTCCGCTGACATCTCCAAGGCCGCAGCTGCACGCGCCCTGGACGCTGTGATCGATGGCGTAACCACCACCCTGGCCAAGAACGACAGCGTCACCCTGGTTGGCTTTGGCACCTTCTCCGTGAGCGAGCGCGCAGCCCGTACCGGCCGCAATCCGCGCACCAAGGAAGAGATCAAGATCGACGCAGCAAAAGTTCCTAAATTTAAAGCTGGTAAAGCTTTGAAAGACGCTGTACAATAATGGCCTTCGGTAAGCAGTGATGCTTACCGGGCAGTTTAAGCGGGCGTTTAGCTCAGTTGGTAGAGCGGATCCCTTACAAGGATTAGGTCGGGAGTTCGACCCTCTCAACGCCCACCACTTAAACGAGTTTGTAGTACCTGTTGTGTGAATGCTGGAGCGGTAGTTCAGTTGGTTAGAATACCGGCCTGTCACGCCGGGGGTCGCGGGTTCGAGCCCCGTCCGCTCCGCCAGCAAACGCACACACACTACCTGGAGCGGTAGTTCAGTTGGTTAGAATACCGGCCTGTCACGCCGGGGGTCGCGGGTTCGAGCCCCGTCCGCTCCGCCAGAATCCCGAGGAAGCCCCACAAGTCCCAAAAGACTGTGGGGCTTTTTCATTTGCCATGTGAGCAACTGCCCTGTAAAATCGCGCGAGCAGTTTTAAAGCCTCCACTCTAGGAAAACAATAGCTGACATGTTTGATTTCGTACGTACGCATCAAAAGCTGATGCAGATTATCCTGGCGCTCCTGATTGTGCCGTCATTTGTGCTGGTCGGCGTCAGCGGCGTCAAGCTGTTCGGCGAAGACGCGAACACCATCGCCAAAGTGGCCGGCTATCCGCTGACCCAGCAGGAATGGGAAAACGCCCAGCGCCGCCAGTTGGACCAGATGCGCCAGCAAATGGGCAAGAATTTCGACCAGAAGCTGTTCGACACGCCAGAGTTCAAGCAGAACATCCTGGACCAGTTGATCGCCCAGCGCGCCATGAATGCGGAAGTCCGCAGCGCCCACCTGACCGTGAGCGATGACAAGATCCGCCAGCAACTGTGGGCGATTCCTGGCCTGACCAAACCAGATGGCACCTTTGACGCAGAAAAGTATCGTCAGATCCTGGATTCGCAGGGCCAGACCGTCAATTCGCACCAGAGCCAGATGCGCAATGAAATGGTGCTGGAACAGGTAGCAAGCGGCGTGGAACTGAGTGGCTTCGCGCCGCGCACCGTGTCGAAAGCGATTTCCGATTTCGGCTCGCAAGAGCGTGAAGTGCAGGAAATGGCGCTGCCGGTTTCGCAGTTCCTGCCAAACGTGAAGGTGACCGACGAAATGGTTAAGGCCTTCTACGACAAGAACGCCAAGCTGTTCGAGATCCCGGAGTCGGCCAAGATCGAATACGTAGTGTTGAACGCGGATGCGGTGGCTGCGCAAACCAGCGCAAGCGACGAAGAAGTGGCGAGCTACTACAAGGCGAACGAGAAGCGCTATACCACCGAAGAGGAGCGTCGTTCGTCGCACATCCTGATCAAGAGCGAGGGCGACAAGGCTGCCGCCAAGGCGAAGGCAGAGGCAGTGTTGGCCGAAGTTCGCAAGAACCCTGGCGACTTCGCCAAGATCGCTAAAGCCAAGTCGGATGACCCTGGCTCTGCCGCACAGGGCGGCGACCTGGATGTGCTGGTGAAGGGTTCCTTCGTCAAGCCAGTCGAAGATGCGATCCTGAAGCTGAAGCAAGGCGAGATCAGCGACCTGGTGGAATCTCAATTTGGCTACCATATCATCACCGTGACCGAATTGAAGCCAGCGCACCTGAAGCCGCTGGATGAAGTGAAGGGTGACATCGCTGCTGAAATCAAAAAGCAGAAAGCCGCCAAGCTGTACTCCGAGATGTCGGAGCAGTTCACCGACATCGTGTTCTCGCAGTACGAAAGCCTGAAGCCGGCCGCCGACAAGCTGAAGCTGAAGATCGAAACCATGGAAGGCGTTGCGCGCCAACCGAACCCGATCCTGGGCGCTGCACCATTCAACAATGCCAAGTTCCTGACTGCTTTGTTCTCCGACGATTCGCTGAAGAACAAGCGCAATACCGAAGCTGTTGAAGTCGCACCGCAAACCCTGATTTCCGGCCGCATCGTCGAATTCAAGCCAGCTTCCAAGAAGCCGCTGGCTGAAGTGGAAGCGGCCATCAAGCAGCAGGTTGCGCTGGAAGAAGCTGTGAAAGCAGCGAAGAAGGCCGGTGAAGAGAAACTGGCTGCCGCCAAGAAGTCCGGCGATGCGGCGGGCTTCGGCGAAGCGAAGACCATCTCGCGCGCCAAAGCGGAAGGCATCAACCCGGCGGCCGTCGCGGCAGTGATGAAGGCCGACGTCTCCAAGCTGCCAGCTTACGTTGGCGTCGAGATTCCTGGCCAGGGTTACGGCGTGTATCGCATCAACAAGGTCGGCCAGCCGGCTGAACAAGATGCAGCCCGCCG
This sequence comes from Pseudoduganella sp., assembly GCA_039593775.1. Classification (GTDB taxonomy): domain Bacteria; phylum Pseudomonadota; class Gammaproteobacteria; order Burkholderiales; family Burkholderiaceae_D; genus Rugamonas. Next base: position 24,992 of record JBCNOP010000049.1, on the reverse strand, counting down.
CGAACAGGAAGGCCAGCGTATCAACCAGATCGTGGCGCAGCAGGAAATGGCAGGCTACATCGATGCGCTGAAGCAGAAGGCCAAGGTCAAGATCCTGCACCCAGTTGCAGCGATCAAGAAGCAGGCAGAATAAGGGGCTGAATGCCCAATGAAGACCGGGGTCCGTGAAAACGGACTCCGGTTTTTTTTATGCTCCGTGCAGCTTGCGTGCAGCGGCCACAAAGGACTCGGGAGAAATGTCAGGCAGTGCGACTTCGATGGCTTTATCGAACTGCACGAAGTTGCGATGGATCGACTTCAGGTAGGCCGGATCGTAGTGGTCTACCAGCAGCTCATCAACCAGCGCCGGCATTTCGCCGGATGTCGCCATCGACTGCCAGCGCTCGATGCGCTCGCGGCCATGCAGCTGCACGAGGAATTCCAGCTGCGCGTTCAGGGCAGGGGCGTTGCAGGCGAAGTGCTGGTAATCCTCGATCAGCAGCTTGACGCGGTCTTCACGCGACACCTGCATCGAAATGCATGGGGAAGCGCGCATGCGTTCCATCAGCGCGCCCGGCACGCGCAGGCTGCCGACCTTGCGGCTCTCCGATTCAACAAACACCGGCAGGCTCGGATCGAAGCGGCGCAAGCGGTCCCAGATCGAGGTCTCGAAGGCTTTCTGCGAAGGCTGCGGCTGGCAGGGTATATTGCCAAGCACCGAGCCGCGGTGCGCAGCCAGCTGCTCAAGGTCGAGCACCTGCGCGCCAATCGCTTCCAGCGTATCGAGGAGGCGGGTCTTGCCGCTGCCGGTGGTGCCGCAGATCACGCGGAAATCGAGTTCGGGCGTTTGTTCGAGCTGGGCATTGATGGCCGCGCGGAAGGCCTTGTAGCCGCCATCGAGCTGCACGACCGGCCAGCCGATCTTGGCCAGTACCGTGGCCATGGAGCCGCTGCGGTTTCCGCCGCGCCAGCAGTAGATCAGGGGCTTCCAGTCGCGCGGCTTGTCGAGCCATAGCGTCTCGATGTGGTAGCCGATATTTTTCGACACCATGGCGGCGCCGACTTTCTTTGCTTCGAAGGAGCCGACTTGCTTGTACATGGTGCCGACCGTGATGCGCTGTTCGTCGTCCAGCACCGGGCAGTTGATCGCGTTCGGCAGGTGGTCCAAGGCATATTCGGACGGGCTGCGTGCGTCGATGATGGTGTCGAAATCGTCAAGGCGGGCCAGGACGTCTTCGATTGGCAGGATTTCTGGATACTTCATTTTGTTTTCAGTATGGGCTGGAGGTAGGGCCAGATATTACCCAGGATGATGGGATGGGCAGTCGCCAGCGGATGCAGGCGGTCTGGCTGGAATAGTTCGGGCTTTTGCGCTACACCGTCGAGCATGAAGGGCGCCAGCGGCACTTTCACATCTTTGCTCAGGGTGCCGTACATGGCGAAGAATTTGTCAGCGTAATCGCGGCCATAGTTCGGCGGCATGCGCATGCCGACCAGCAGCACCTGGGCGCCAGCCTTGCGCGATTCGTCCACCATGGCACGCAAGTTGGATTCGGCCGCGGCTACCGGCAGGCCGCGCAAGCCATCGTTGGCGCCGAGTTCAATGATCACGATATTCGGTTTGTGCTTGCTCAGCAAGGACGGCAGGCGGGTACGGCCGCCGCTGGTGGTTTCGCCGCTGACGCTGGCGTTGACCACGGTCGCCGCGACTTTTTCGTCTTTCAGGCGCTGGTCAAGCAGGGCAACCCAACCCGCCCCGCGCGAGATGCCATACTCGGCCGAGAGGCTGTCGCCCACCACCAGGACGGTTTTTGATGCAGAATAGGCGTTCGTGGCGGCGCTGAACATCAGGATCAGCATCGCTAAGCAGCGGACTAAATTTTTGAACATGACCATGCGTGATATTCCTCAAACCTCCAGCCAAGTGGCCAAGGCGGCGATTACTGTTTCTGGCCTGGGCAAGCGGGTGGCCGACGCCAGCGGCGAACTGACCATCCTGCATGGAGTGGATTTTACAGTGCAAAAGGCGGAAACGCTTGCCATAGTAGGGGCTTCCGGCTCCGGCAAATCGACCCTGCTTGGCCTGCTGGCGGGTCTGGATACGCCCACCGAGGGCAAGGTGGTGCTGGATGGCGTCGATATCTTCGCGCTCGATGAGGATGGCCGGGCTGCCTTGCGCAAGGAAAAACTGGGCTTCGTGTTCCAGTCCTTTCAACTGTTGCCGCATTTGACGGCAGTCGAGAATGTGATGCTGCCGCTGGAACTGGCCGGCGATGGCGCGGCCCGCGAGAAGGCCGAGGCCATGTTGGGCCGGGTGGGACTTTCCAGCCGCTTGAAGCATTACCCTAAGTTCCTGTCCGGCGGCGAGCAGCAGCGCGTTGCCCTGGCGCGTGCCTTCGTGACGCAGCCGCCGTTGCTGCTGGCCGACGAGCCTACCGGCAGCCTGGATGCGGCGACCGGCGAGTCGGTGATTCAGCTGATGTTCGAATTGAACCGCGAGCACGGGTCGACCCTGGTGCTGGTCACGCACGACACGCATATCGCTGCACGTTGCGGGCGCGTCATCACGATCGCGGCGGGGCGGATCGCCTGACCTTCAAGTGCCGTGCTGCGCGGCCAGCCGGTTGAGGGCCGAGCGGATGGCGGGAATCAGCTCGCTGGCTGTCAGCCCTATTGGACCGGCGTTTTCGGTGACTAGGTCATCGGCCGCCATGCCGTGCAGCCAGACGCCAGCCAATGCCGCCTCCCATTCCGGCCAGCCCTGGGCCAGCAGGCTCCCGCACAGACCGGACAGCACATCGCCGGTGCCCGCCGTCGCGAGTGCGGGGTTGCCGGTGGTGTTGACCACGATTTGACCATCGCGTGCTGCAATCACCGTTCCTGAGCCTTTCAGCACGACCGTTGCCGCCAACTGCGCGGCCAGCGCACGCGCCGCCGATGGACGGTCGGCCTGCACCTCGGCCGACGTTACTCCCAGCAGCCGCGCGGCTTCCAGCGGGTGTGGCGTCAGGATGCAGGGTGCTGTGCGCTTCGCTATTTGCGTGCGCAGAGCCTCGGAGCCGGCCAGCAAGTTCAGCGCGTCGGCGTCCAATATCACCGGGCTTTGGCTGTGCAGGGCGCTGGCCAGCATTTCGGCGCTCGCGGAGGACCCTCCCATGCCGGGGCCAATCACCAGAACAGCGCTATTGAAGTCATATTCCTGCGCGCTGCGGCACATCAGCTCGGGCTGGGCCGCGTCGAACGCCGGCGCTTCTCCAACGAAACAGGCATAAACGCGGCCGGCGCCGCTGGCGAGTGCCGTGCGGGCAGCCAGGATTGGCGCACCAGCCATGCCGCGCGCGCCGCCCACGACGGCCACGCTGCCATTGCTGCCTTTGTGCGAGCTGTGGCGGCGGCGCCGTGCACAGTGGGCGAACAGGGCCACGTCGTTCAGCCTTGCCCGCGCAGCAGGAAAGAGTTCCCGGTCGATTTCCAGGTTGCTGACGATGACGATGCCCGCATGGTCGCGGCCCTCGGCCGTATGCAAGCCGGGCTTGTCGCCAATGAAGGTCACGGTGTGCGTGGCGCGCACCGCGGCGTCGGCATCTTTCTTGCCGACGATAGCGCCGGTATCGGAATCAAGGCCGCTGGGTACGTCCAGCGCGAGGATTGGGCAGTGCAGGTCATTGACCGCGTGTATAAGCCCCGCGAAGTCGCCGGTAACTGGCCGGGCCAGGCCAATGCCGAACAGGCCATCGACAACCAGCGTCCATGCGGTGCCTGCGACGACCGCAGGTGCCTCAGCGACATCATTGATCGAGGCAAACCGGGCAGGGGAACTGCGCGCACGCCGCAGGGCCTCGACGCGCTCAGTTGCCGGAGTGCCGCCAGGCGCGAAATGCAGGACGGTGACCTGGGCTCCGGCATGGGCGAGATGCGCAGCCGTCTCGAGCGCGTCGCCGCCATTGTTGCCAGGGCCTGCGAGCACCAGCACCTGGGCGCGATGAATGGTGATGTGCAAGAGGTCGAGCGCCGCATCGGCGCCGGCCTGGCCTGCGCGCTGCATGAGCGCACCGTCGGGCAAGCGTTGTGCCGCAGCGTGCTCGATCGCGCGAATTTCTGCAATCGTAAAGAGGGGCGTCATGCAAGGCATTCTAGCACTACAATAACTGCTTCACGTTTAGAGCGAGGCAGCGCAATGGACTGGCAATTCTGGATCGACCGTGGTGGCACCTTTACCGATATCGTGGCTCGCCGGCCCGATGGCAGCCTGACCACGCATAAGCTGCTGTCGGAAAGTCCTGAGCATTACCGCGATGCCGCAATTGCCGGCATCCGCCATTTGCTGGGCGTGGCCGCGGACCGCACGATCCCTGTTGAGCAAGTCGAAGCTGTAAAAATGGGCACCACGGTTGCCACCAATGCGCTGCTCGAGCGTAAAGGCGAGCCGACCGTGCTGGCGATTACACGCGGTTTCCGCGATGCGCTGCGCATCGCATACCAGAACCGTCCACGCCTGTTCGACCGCCATATTGTGCTGCCTGAGCTGCTCTACAGGCATGTGGTGGAAATCGATGAACGCATCGGCGCCCATGGCGAAGTGGTGCTGCCGCTCGATGTTTCGGCCGCGCGTGCCGGCCTGCAGGCACATTACGACAAGGGCTTGCGTTCGATTGCCATCGTCCTGATGCACGGCTATCGCTACACCGCACACGAAGCGGCGCTGGCAGACATCGCCCGTGAGGTTGGCTACACGCAAGTCTCCGTCTCGCACCTGGTCAGCCCGATGATGAAGCTGGTGGCCCGCGGCGACACAACCGTGGTCGATGCTTACCTGTCGCCCATCCTGCGCCGCTATGTTGACCAGGTTGCATCCGAACTGCCGGGCGTGAACCTGCAATTCATGCAGTCGAATGGTGGCTTGACCGATGCGCGTACCTTCCAGGGCAAGGACTCGATCCTGAGCGGGCCGGCAGGCGGCATCGTCGGCATGGTGCGCGCCAGCCGTGCGGCAGGTTTTGAAAAGATCATCGGCTTCGACATGGGTGGCACGTCGACTGATGTTTCGCATTTCTCGGGCGAGTTCGAGCGTGTATTCGAGACCCAGGTCGCCGGTGTGCGCATGCGCGCGCCGATGATGAGCATTCACACAGTCGCAGCGGGCGGCGGGTCGATCCTGCATTTCGACGGCAGCCGCTTCCGCGTTGGGCCGGACAGTGCCGGCGCCGATCCTGGTCCGGCCAGCTATCGCCGCGGCGGACCGCTGGCCGTTACCGACTGCAACGTCATGCTTGGCAAGATCCAGCCCGAGTTCTTCCCCAAACTGTTCGGCAGCGATGGCGCGCAGGCGCTCGATGCGGCAACAGTGCGTGAGAAATTCAGCACGATGGCCGCCGAGATCCAGGACGCCACTGGCGCGCCGTCCTCGCCTGAGCAAGTGGCCGAAGGATTCATCGAGATCGCTGTGGGCAATATGGCCAATGCGATCAAGCAGATATCCGTGCAGCGCGGCCACGACGTGACCGAGTATGCCTTGACCAGTTTTGGCGGCGCCGGCGGCCAGCATGCCTGCCTAGTGGCGGATGCGCTGGGCATGAAAACCGTGTTCATTCATTCGCTGGCCGGCGTGCTGTCCGCCTACGGGATGGGCCTGGCCGACCAGACTGCGATGCGCGAAAGCGCGGTCGAACTGCGGCTGGCGCCCGAAGCGCTGCAGGCCCTCGAGGAACGGCTGCAAGCGCTGGGGGCGGCAGCGGTCGCCGACCTGCATGCGCAGGCGGTCCCCGACGAGCGCATCAGCGTCGTGCGGCGCGTGCACCTGCGCTATGAAGGCACCGATTCGGCCCTGATCGTCTTGTTCGACACGATCGAGGGCATGAAGTCCCAGTTCGAGGCTGCGTACCGCAAGCGTTTCTCCTTCCTGATGCCTGCCAAAGCGCTGATCGTCGAAGCAGTCTCCGTAGAGGCAATCGGCAAGTCCGACGCGCCGCCGGAGGCGGCGCCAAAGCAGGCGCCACGCCACGCTCCGTTGGCGCCATCGCAAACCGTGCGCATGTACAGCGCCGGCCAATGGCACGACACAGGCTTGTTCAAACGTGACGCTACCCGCATTGGCGACATGATCAAGGGCCCGGCCATCATTGCCGAAGCAAATGCCACGACAATCGTGGAACCAGGCTGGCAAGCCGAGGTCACCCCGCAAGACCACCTGGTATTGACCCGGATTGAAGCGCTGCCGGTGCGGCGCGCGATCGGCACCACCGCCGATCCGGTAATGCTTGAGATATTCAACAACCTGTTCATGTCGATTGCCGAGCAAATGGGGCTGCGCCTGCAGAACACGGCTTACTCGGTCAATATCAAGGAGCGCCTGGACTTCAGTTGCGCCATTTTCGACGCGGAAGGCAACCTGATTGCCAACGCCCCGCATATGCCGGTACACCTTGGCTCGATGGGCGAAAGCATCAAGACGGTCATGCGCGAGAACGCCGGCCGGATGCATCCCGGCGACGTCTACATGCTGAACGACCCATACAACGGCGGCACCCACCTGCCGGACGTCACCGTCATCACGCCGGTCTTCGACGAGGCGGGCGGTGAAATCCTGTTCTACGTCGGCTCGCGCGGCCACCATGCCGATATCGGCGGCAGCACGCCGGGATCGATGCCGCCGGATTCGCGCAGTATCGAGGAAGAGGGCGTATTGATCAATAACTTCAAGCTGGTCGACGGCGCAGCCGGCGGCCAGTTGCGCGACGCCGAAGCGCGCGCCTTGCTGGCCGGCGCGCGCTACCCGGCCCGCAATCCAGACCAGAACATGGCCGACTTCCGCGCCCAGGTTGCGGCCAACCAGAAGGGGGTGGAGGAGCTGCGCAAGATGGTCGCGCACTTCGGCCTGGACGTGGTACGTGCCTACATGGGACACGTGCAGGACAACGCAGAAGAAGCGGTACGCCGTGTTATCAGCGCCCTGCGCAATGGCAGCTATGAACTGAAGCTCGATAGCGGTGCCGTGATCAATGTGGCGGTTCGCGTCAACGCCGCTGAACGCAGCGCCGAGATCGATTTCAGCGGCACGTCGGGCCAGTTGGACAACAATTTCAATGCACCGTCCGCCGTTTGCATGGCGGCAGTGCTGTACGTGTTCCGCACACTGGTCAACGATGACATCCCGCTTAACGCCGGCTGCCTGAAGCCGCTGCACGTGATCATTCCCCCGGGCTCGATGCTGAACCCGCATTATCCCGCCTCGGTCGTGTCGGGCAACGTCGAAACTTCGACCTGCATTACCAATGCGCTGTACGGCGCCCTCGGCGTGCAGGGCGCATCGCAGGGGACCATGAATAACTTCACCTTTGGTAACGCGAAGTACCAGTACTACGAGACCATCAGCGGCGGGTCCGGTGCGGGAGATGGCTTCAACGGAACCGACGTGGTGCAAACGAATATGACCAACTCGCGCTTGACCGACCCGGAAATCCTGGAATTCCGCTTCCCCGTGCGCCTGGAGAGCTATGAAATCCGCCACGGTTCCGGCGGCGCCGGCCGCTGGCATGGCGGCAATGGCGGGGTGCGCAAGGTGCGGTTCCTCGAGCCGATGACAGCGGCCATCCTGTCGAATAACCGCATCCACGCACCGTTCGGTATGGCAGGCGGCGAACCGGGTGCGCTTGGCCGTAACACGGTGTTGCGCGCGGATGGCAGTGTCGAGCAGCTGGGCCACATCGGAAAGACCGATATGCAGCCCGGCGATATCTTCGTGGTGGAGACGCCGGGAGGAGGGGGCTATGGTGCGCCCGGCGCTCCGGCGGCTTAAGCAGTCGTAGAAATACCGTACTTGCGCTGGGTGCCGGAATACTGCATCAACAGGGCTTCCAGCGCAGGACTGCCGGCATCGAGCCGGCGGATACGGTCGATCAGCGCTGCAGCCTGGTCGCCCAGCGGCGCCTCCCAACCCAGTTCGTCCAATTGACGCAGGATGGCCTGTACGGCCGCATAGAGCACCTTCAGGTTGCCTGGCGTGCGGCGCAATGCCTGGTGCAGCGTTGCCACAGCTGCGCGATGGTCGCCCTGGCGGGCCATGGATTCGGCCTCGGTCACCAGTTCCTGCATGACGTTATCGATTTTCTCGCCGACGCCGCGCGCCAGGTCGTGGCGGCCGGCTTTTTCAAAGACGCTGACTGCTTCTTCCATGGTGATCGGCTTTTCGTTGTCGTTCATCATGTGCATGACGACATCCGCAGCATCCTTGTCCAGGCGGTGCTTCAGGCAGGAGTCAACCAGTCCGATGCGCAAGCGGTTGGAGAGGCCACGTGCCATGCCGACCGCCGTAACTGCGTTCGACAACTCGGAGGCGGCCTCGGTTGCATGCCCGGTCACGTCCAGCACCAAGGCAGAGGAAATATGCTTGCACACTTCCGTATTGGCACTGGAGCGCAGCGTGCGCTCCATATCGCGGATCACCCCTGACGCCTGGGTTACGTCTCCCTTGCGTACCAGTGCGCGCACCAGGTTCACGTGGTCTTCCGGATCGCGGAATTCGGAATAGCGGGCCTTGGCTACGACCTGGCGGAATGCTTTCTCTGCCGCTGAGATGTCGCCGGTGCCGTAGGCGACCTCGCCCAGGTGGCGCAGGCGCCGCACCATATTGGGCGACATGGCAACGGCATCTTCAAGGATCTTTTTCGCTTGCTGCGACTGGCCCATGGCTTCATACGAGCGCGCCAGCAGATCGTAGGCCGCCATCATGTTTGGATTGGCTTCCAGCAGGCGCTCCAGCGTGCCCACCGCATCGCCATAACGTTCGAGTCCAAACTGGCAGCGAGCCAGGCCAAGCTGGGCCCAGCCCATCGGGCGGCCAATCAGCGTCGCCTGGTAGATCAGCTCCGCCTGTACCAGGTCACCGGCTTCGTAATTGAGTTCCGCACGCAGGCGAGCAAACTCGGTAGCGTAGCGTGGATTGGCGGCTTCGGCCTCCTGGCAGGCATCGATGGCTTCGCGCTGTTTGCCCTGTGCGAGAAGCTGGTAGACCGGCATGAAGGCGGAACGCCGTTCAACGGCGCGGCCGATGCGCTGCATCAGGCCATCGACTGTAAAAGGCTTCAGCACGTAGTCGGTCGGGGTCAGTTCGGCGGCGCCAATCACCTTCGTCTGGACTGCTTCGGAAGTCAGCATGATGAAGATGGCCGAGCGGTCGATCAGCTTGTGGTGGCGCAGGTCTTCCAGCAATTGCTGGCCATCCTGGCCGCTGTCCTCATTGCCGCTGCCGAGGTCGTATTCGCACAGGATGACGTCAAAGCGCTTGTTGGTCAGTTGCCGGATCGCCGTGCCCGAGCTGACGGCATACTCGATCCGCGTGATCGATGCCTGGTTCAGCATATTGTGCAGGTTGCCCCGCATTGCCGGGTTGGGGTCGATGATCAGCACCGACAGGTCGCTATACGATTGCATTGACTTCGTCTCTTATTGTTTGCCCCGCAGGGTGACATATTGTGATGATAACGCAGCCAGCATGGGATGATGGGGATCTGCCTTGCGCATGCGTACCAACAGAGCCGCACATTGCTCGCCGAGGACCGATTCCCAGCCGCTGTCGCCCATCAGACGCAGCATGGCGGAGGCCAGGGCAGAGATCAGGCCGGCATTTTCCGGCCGTCGCCGCACCGCCACCTGCAGCACCTCGATGGCGCCGCGCTGGTCGCCCTGGCCGCTGCGCGCGGCCGCCTGGCGGACCAGGCCGTCAAGGTAGCGTTCCACGCTGTCGCCATGGTTTTGCGCCAGTTCGGCACGGCCGGTGCGTTCATAGATAGCTGCCGCATCGGATTCGCTGATGCCGCTGGCGGGATCTCCGGCCAGTGCATCGAGCAAGTGCATGCCTTGTTCGTCCATGCGCTGGCGCAGGCAGTTTTCCGCAATGCCGAGTTTCAGCGTGCCGGAGAGCGTGTCCGCTTCGTCTGCGGCGCGCACGGCATTTGCCAGTTCTTTGTGCACTGCCTCGCCGTTGCCGTTCAATTCCTGCACCAGGGCGGCCGAAAAGGCCTTGCAGGCATCCGTTGCTGGCCCATTGCGCGCCGAACGTTCGAGATCACGCAGGGCATTCGCCGCGCCGCTGGCATCGCCCTTCAGCACCAGGGTTCGGACCAGGTTGACATGATCCTCCGGGTCGCGAAATTCTGAATACTTGGACTTGGCGACCACCTGCTTGAAGGTTTTTTCGGCGGCATCGAGATCGCCGGCCCCCAGCGCCACCTGGCCCAGGTGGCGCAGCCGCCTTACCATATGGGGAGAGATCGAGACCGCCGTTTCCAGCGCCGCGCGCGCCTCGGCCGGCTGGCCCAAGGCCTGCTGGGTGCGGGCCATTAGGTCGTAGGCCGCCATGTATTTGGGATTGTCGTCGATCAGGTGCTGCAGGGTGTCAAGGGTCTCATCAAATTGCTGCTGCTGGAACTGGCAGCGCGCCAGGCCAAGCTGTGCCCAGCCGAGAGGGCGGATTTCGAGGATTTCCCGGTAAATCGTTTCAGCCTGCGCGACTTCACCCAGGGATGTATGGGCCTCGGCACGCAAACGGGCGCATTCGGTGCCGTAGCGTGGGTTCGCCGCTGCCGCAACCTCGCTGGCCAGTATTGCCTCGCGCAGGCGATTGCGCTCGATCATCTGGTGGATCGGGAGCAGGGCGGCGCGCCGGTCGACGGCCCGTGCGATGCGCTGCGCCAGCACGTCGACGGTAAAGGGCTTGAGGATGTAATCGGTCGGCGTCAGTTCCGCCGCGCTCACCACCTTGCTGTACACCCCTTCGGTGGTCAGCATGATGAAAATGGTGGAAGGCGAGATGAGCTTGTGGTGGCGCAGGTCTTCCAGCAGCTGTTGCCCATCCTGCCCGTGTTCATTGCCCAGGTCATATTCACAGAACACCAGGTCGAACGCCTTCTTCTCGAGGTGGCGAATGGCAGTGCCTGCGCTCACGCCGTGCTCGATGCGGTTGATCCCCAATTGGCTCAGCATATTATGCAGTCCGCTGCGCATGTGCTGGTTAGGGTCGATTACCAGGACTGACAGGTCGCTATATTCTTGCATTTTGAGGGCAGAAGGCTGTCATAAGGGGAGAATACCCCAAGGCCGCTCAAAAAACAGGCGCAAATACAGCAAATGTTGCTTTCGGACCAATGAAGGAAGGGTGGGAAGTGATGCCTGAAACAAGTATAATGTCGGCAAATCGAAATACAGCAAGACCAGTCAGCTCGTGCACAGTATTCCTTTAAACCGCAGCTACGCTGCATTCTTCACGCCCCCACTATGTTGATTCTGCCGGGTTCCAACGCCCTGTCCTCTTTCCGTAGCCAACGCCTCCTCAACCAGCTTCAAGCAGTTCTGCCGGCCATTACGTCGGTCCAAGCCCGCTTTATCCATTTTGTCGACTCCGCTTCGCCCCTGTCCGAAGACGATTTGAACCGCATGAACGGCCTGCTGACTTACGGCGAGCCAGCCCTGCCGGAGCATGCTGAAGGCGTGGTGGAAGAGTTTGTCGTCATTCCTCGTTTCGGCACCATCTCGCCTTGGGCTTCCAAAGCCACCGATATCGTGCACAACTGCGGCATGGCGCATATCCACCGGGTGGAGCGTGGCGTTGCCTACCGCATCAACCTGAAGGGCGGCATCCTGGGCACAGGCCTGGGCGCAGCGAAGAAGCTGGATAGCGAGCAGGCGCAAGCCGTGGCGGCACTGCTGCACGACCGCATGACCGAATCGGTGCTGCGCCACCCGGACCAGGCTGCCGGCCTGTTCTCGAGCCTGGAAGCAAAGCCGCTGGAATCGATCGACGTGATGGGTGCCGGCCGCAATGCGCTGGAAAAGGCCAATACCGACCTGGGCCTGGCGATGTCGGACGACGAAATCGACTACCTGCTGGAAGCCTTCACCAATGCCAAGCGCAACCCGACCGACGTTGAACTGATGATGTTTGCGCAGGCGAATTCCGAGCACTGCCGCCACAAGATCTTCAACGCCGACTGGACCATCGATGGCGTACCGCAGGACAAATCGCTGTTCAAGATGATCAAGAACACGCATGAGAAGAATCCGCGCGGCACCATCGTCGCCTATTCGGACAACTCCTCGATCATCGAAGGCGCTGAAGTTACGCGTTTCTACCCGCGTGAAGGCCAGGAATATGCGCCTTCCACCGAGCTGGTGCACACCCTGATGAAGGTGGAAACCCACAACCACCCAACCGCGATTTCCCCATTCCCAGGCGCTTCCACCGGTGCTGGCGGCGAAATCCGCGACGAAGGGGCGACCGGCCGCGGCTCCAAGCCAAAAGCAGGCCTGACCGGCTTCACCGTGTCCAACCTGATGATCCCGGGCGCCGTGCAGGCCTGGGAAAACGCGGCAAATGTGACAGCACCTGTCGGCAAGCGTGACGAGAGCCAGGTCTACGGCAAGCCGGAGCGCATCGCTTCGCCGCTGCAGATCATGATTGAAGGCCCGCTGGGCGGCGCTGCGTTCTCGAACGAATTCGGCCGTCCAGTGCTGGGCGGTTACTTCCGTACCTACGAACAGAACATCGGCCAGCAGTTCGCCGGCGGCAAAGACACTGTAATGGGCTACCACAAGCCGATCATGATTGCCGGCGGCATCGGCAATATTTCGGCCTCGCACACCCACAAGAACGATATTCCGGTGGGCAGCCTGCTGATCCAGCTGGGCGGTCCGGGCATGCGCATCGGCATGGGCGGTTCGGCCGCTTCGTCGATGGCAACCGGTACCAATACTGCTGACCTGGACTTCGATTCCGTCCAGCGTGGCAACCCGGAAATGGAACGGCGCGCCCAGGAAGTCATCAACGGCTGCTGGCAGCTGGCTGAGAACAACCCGATCATTTCGATCCACGACGTGGGTGCGGGCGGCCTGTCCAACGCCTTCCCGGAAATCACCAACGACGCCAAGCGTGGCGCCATCTTCGACCTGCGCAAGGTGCCGCTGGAAGAGTCTGGCATGGCCCCGAAAGAAATCTGGTCCAACGAATCGCAGGAACGCTATGTCCTGGCGATCGCTCCGAACGACCTGCCGGTATTCCAGGCCCTGTGCGAACGTGAGCGCTGCCCGTTCGCTGTTGTCGGCGTAGCAACTGAAGAGCGCCAGCTGAAGGTCATTGACCAGGAAATGGGCAACAATCCGGTCGACATGCCGATGGAAGTCCTGCTGGGCAAGCCGCCAAAAATGCACCGCGACGTGAAGCATGTGCAGAACGACCTGCCGGCGATCGACCTGACCGGCATCCAGCTGGAAGAGGCCGCCAAGCGCGTGCTGCTGCTGCCTACCGTGGCAGACAAGAGCTTCCTGATCACCATTGGCGACCGTACCGTGGGCGGCATGTCCGTGCGCGACCAGATGGTTGGCCCATGGCAGGTGCCGGTGGCTGACTGCGCCGTGACCACCCTGAGCTACGACGGCTACGTGGGCGAGGCGATGGCGATGGGCGAGCGCACCCCGCTGGCTGTGATCGACGCGCCGGCCTCCGGCCGCATGGCCGTTGGCGAGACCGTGACCAACCTGGCTGCCGCACCGATCAGCGATATTTCCGACATCAAGCTGTCGGCCAACTGGATGGCTGCCTGCGGCCAGCCAGGCCAGGACGCAGCCCTGTTCGACACCGTGAAAGCGGTCGGCATGGAACTGTGCCCGGCGCTGGGCCTGTCGATCCCGGTGGGCAAGGATTCCCTGTCCATGCGCACCACCTGGAAAGATGAAGGCGCCGACAAGGCCGTGATTTCGCCGGTTTCCCTGATCGTTTCCGGCTTCTCGCCGGTGTACGATGTGCGCAAGTCGCTGACCCCGCAAATTCGCACCGACCTGGGCGAAACCTCCCTGATCGTGATCGACCTGGGCCGCGGCAAGAACCGTATGGGCGCTTCCGCCCTGGCCCAAGTGATGGGGCAGCTCGGCAACACCGCGCCGGACGTGGATTCGCCGGAAGACCTGAAGGCCTTCTTCAACGCGATTCAGCAACTGAACAAGGAAGGCAAGATCCTGGCCTATCACGACCGTTCCGACGGCGGCCTGTACGCAACCCTGGTGGAAATGGCCTTTGCCGGCCGCGCCGGCCTGTCCGTCAACCTGGACATGCTGACCCTGGGCGAAGAAGGCACCATGGACCATGGCGATGCCAAGAACTGGGCTGGCCAGGTGGCCGAGCGCCGCAACGAGCTGACCCTGTCCGCGCTGTTCAACGAAGAGCTGGGCGCCGTGATCCAGGTTCGGGCCGAAGAGAAATCGGCTGTCATGGATGTGCTGCGCACCTTCAACCTGGGCGCGTGCAGCCACATCATCGGCAAGCTGAACGACCGTGGCGTGATCGAGTTCACCCGCGACGCCAAGATCATCTACTCGCAGCCGCGTGCCGAACTGCACCGCTTGTGGAGCGAGACGAGCTGGCGTATTTCCCGCGTGCGCGAAAACCCTGCGACCGCGGATGCCGAATACGACCGCCTGCTGGACGAAACCGATCCAGGCATGCAGCCAAAGATCACCTTCGACATGGCCGAAAACGTCGCGGCGCCGTTCCTGTCGTCGGGCGTGCGTCCGCGCGTTGCAATCCTGCGCGAGCAGGGCGTCAACTCGCATATCGAAACCGCTTGGGCGATGCACCGCGCCGGCTTTACCGCCGTCGACGTGCATATGAGCGACCTGATTTCGCGCCGCGTTTCGCTGGACGACTTCCAGGGCATTATCGCCGTGGGTGGTTTCTCTTACGGAGACGTCCTGGGTGCGGGCGAGGGCTGGGCCAAGTCCATCCTGTTCAACCCGGAAATGGCTGAGCAGTTTGCCAAGTTCTTCCACCGCAAGGACACCTTCGGCATGGGTATTTGCAACGGCTGCCAGATGATGTCGAACCTGAAGTCGCTGATCCCGGGCGCCCACGCATGGCCTAAGTTCACCACCAACAAGTCGGAGAAGTTCGAAGCACGCTTCTCGATGGTGGAAGTGCTGGATTCGCCATCGATCTTCCTGCAGGGCATGGCCGGTACCCAGACCCCGATCGCGATCGCGCACGGTGAAGGTTTCGCCGACTTCAGCCAGACCGGCAATATCGATGAGGCAATCGGCGCGCTGCGTTTCGTGGACAACAAAGGCAGCGCCACCGAAACCTATCCGTATAACCCGAACGGTTCGCCGCGCGGCCTGACTTCGGTGACCACGGCCGATGGCCGCTTCACCGTGATGATGCCCCACCCGGAACGTGTCTCCCGCACGGTGCAGAACTCCTGGCATCCGGACGGCTGGGGCGAGGATTCGCCTTGGGCGCGCATGTGGGGCAACGCGCGCAAGTTCATCGGTTAAGGATTTAAGCGCGCCGCCGGCGGGCCGCCAGCAGGGCGGCGATCCCGCCGAGCATCAGCACGGCCCCGCCCGGGGCCGGCACCTGGGTCGCATCGGCGAATTGGAAGTCGTCGGCGACCCAGTTTCCATTCAGCTGCCCGAGTTCGCGCCGGTCGATCCGGTAGCCGGTGATTGGACCGAGGGCCGCGAAAATGCTGGTATCAACGAAGGACAGCGGTTCCGGCTGGCCCGGATGGCTTTCCGGCAAATCGAATACAACCGAGCCCAGTTCGCTCGCACCGTTCAACGCCACGATTGTGACCCGGTCGGCACCGCCTTCACCAAAGCCATAGTACTGGTTGCGCCCGAACCAGGCGCCAGTCAGTACCTTGTCAGTCGTGATCGCCATGCCGCTGGATCCGTCCGCATTGGACACAAAATAGTGGCCGGAATGGGGAATGCCGAATAATGGTCCGCTCGGGCCTCCGACGCGATATTGATCCCCGACCACGCCAAAGCGGGCGTCCCAAATGACGCCTTGATATTCCAGGCTGGCAGTCGAATTGGTCCATTGGATGCCCGTAGCGCTGTCGAGCGCAGGAGGGAATGGCAGGTCGTCAAATGTGGCGATGATGCCTGCCATGGCGGGGGCTGCGGTAATAAGAGCGCCGCAAACGATTAACTGCCGTAATGCGAGTTTATTCATTTTCCAGCCTCCTTTTAGTTGTCACGAGTTTAACGCGACATTTTCACGGGCGGCAATTGTGCGCATTATCACTGTTGTTTTGGCGTCGGCTTTCAACTTCTAAATCGCATGCTAAGTTCTGGCGTGTGCACGCCAAAGCCTGGCTTAGCCCACGGGCACGAGGTGCTTGCCGGCTTCACGAATGCTCAGTTTCGATAGAACGGTCTTATTTTCATTAATAAACTGAGCGACATTATGTGGCGCATGCCTTGCGTAATCCCGCAAGGCCCAGCCAATTGCTTTCTGAATGAAAAATTCATTTTCACGGCCGAGTGCGAGCGAATATCGGAACAGGCGCATTTCATCCGTTTTTGCGCGCCAGCCTAACTGGTGAAGCAAAGCAATTCGACGCATCCAGAAACTTTCGTGTTTTAAAGCCGAATCCATCTCGTGATGGCCAAAACGGAGCACGTCACCAATAATGCCCGCCATTCCGTCGACCGAATCCCACCACGGCTTCTGCAGCACAAAGTCCAGCAGTGGCGGAATATCGGCAGCAGCAAATTGCTTCCAATTTGCTGCCATCAAATCCAGGGCTGCGTACTGGTATTCGCGCTCCGGCAATTGCCAGAGCTCGCCGGCCACGCCGATGAGTTCGGCCGGGGACGCATCCTTGAACGCGCGGAGCAGGGGGTTGACTGCTTCCCGTCGCGTCGGCGTGGCGATGCCGAGGAAGGGGAACTGGTCGCGCATATAGGCACTCATTGCCGGTGCGCGCGCAGGGTCGGCCAGCGGGACGAGAGCGGAGATGAAGTCTTTTGTCGTTGGCATAATAAAAAAAGCGCCCCGCAGGGCGCTTGTTCAGGACGGCCGGCGAAGGCGCACCCGGGATTACTGCACTTTAGCCTTGGCAACCAGCTGGTCGCGGTAAGCCGCTACTTTACGCTGGGTCAGGGATTCCACGATCTGGCTCTTGATTTCTTCCAGGGCAGGCACCTTGGCAGCGCGCGAGCCTTCCAGTTTGATCACGTGGTAGCCGAATTGCGATTGCACTGGTTTGTCGGTGATCTGGCCGTCTTTCAGGGCGACCATAGCGTCTGCGAATGGCTTCACGTAGTTGCCTGGCGCTGCCCAATCCAGGTCGCCGCCGTTGGCTGCCGAACCTGGGTCTTGCGAGGCCTTGGCCAGTTCTTCAAACTTGGCGCCGCCTTTCAGCTTGGCGATGATGTCGGTCGCTTCTTTCTCGGTCTTCACGAGGATGTGGCGAGCGTGGTATTCCTTTTCGCCTTTGGAAGCTTTGAACTGGTCGTAGGCAGCCTTGACTTCAGCGTCGCTGACCGGATTCTTCTTCACATAGTTCACCAGCAGGGCGCGGATGATGATGTCCTGGCGGGTTTGTTCCAGGGCGTCTTTTACTTCCTTGTTGGCAGCAACGCCTTGCTTGGTAGCTTCCTGCACCAGCACTTCACGGCCGATCAGCGATTTCTTGATCATCTCGCGCAGTTCTGGCGTGTCAGGCTGACCTTGGGCGGCGGCTTGCTTGACAGCGGCGTCCATCTGGGACGATGGAATCGCTTTGCCGTTCACGGTAGCGACGTTCTGGGCAAAGGCAGGAGTTGCTGCAACTGCGATCAGGGCCAACAGCAGGGTGGCTGGTTTGAATTTCATTGAGTGTTTCCTTAGTTAAAATAAATCCGGCGCCACTGGGGCGCCGGATCAGGTCCGTGACGGATTATTGTACTTTGGCTTTCTTAACCAGGGATTCCTGATAGGCCTGCAGTTTCGCGCGCATCAGGGAATCGGCGATACGTGGCTTCACTTCTTCCAGGGTAGGCAGCTTGACTGGACGGGTGTCGTCGACCTTGATCACGTGGAAACCGCTTGGGGTTTGCACTGGCTTCTCGGTAACCTGGCCTTTTTGCAGTGCGGTGAAAGCATCTGCGAAGACTTTAGGGAAGTTGCCTGGAGTGCCCCAATCCAGGTCGCCGCCGTTTGCTGCGGAACCGGTGTCCTTGGAGTTCTTGGCCAGGTCTTCGAACTTGGCGCCGCCTTTCAGCTTGGCGATGATGTCGTTGGCTTCCTTCTCGGTTTCCACCAGGATGTGGCGAACGTGGTATTCCTTGTCGCCTTCGGCGGCAACGGCGCGGTCGTATTCAGCCTTGATTTCGGCGTCGCCAACCGGGTTTTTCTTCACGTAATCAGCAGCCAGGGCGTTCAGCATGATGTCCTGGCGAGCCTGTTCCAGAGCGGCCGTCACGTCCTTGCTCTTGGCCAGGCCTTGCTTTTCCGCTTCCTGGATCATTACTTCGCGGCCGATCAGGGACTTCTTGATCATTTCGCGCAGTTGTGGGGTGTCTTGCTGCTGGCCTTGGGCAACGACTTGCTTGACCAGGGCGTCAACTTTGGCGGTCGGGATGGCTTTGCCATTGACGACAGCGGCGTTCTGGGCGAAAGCTGGTGCAGCGGCAACGGCGATAAGTGCGAGCAGCAAGCGGGCTGGCTTGAAAGTCATTTAGTTTAATTCCTAGGGAAAGTTTACTGAATTGCGGGGATCTTGGGCTGGTTCGCCGAGATGTCTCTACTATTCAACGATCGAGGTTCTTTTTGATGTTTCCCAAAAACTCCGCGCATATCATACTTCGGACGGTGCCAATGCGGTAATGGCCAATGCATGAATTTCTTTATGCATCATATCGTGCACGGAATCATACACCAGACGATGGCGCATGACGAGTTTCACACCTTCGAATTTAGTAGAGACAATTTTCAATCGATAATGGCCGCCGCCAGAGGCTGCACCGGCATGGCCGGCATGCAGCGCGGATTCATCATCCAGCACGATTTCCGACGGCGCCAGCGCTGCTTCCAGGCGCTCACGAATCTTGGCCAGGCGCGGGTCGCTCATGCTTCATCCTTAATATGTTTAGAGAGGTAGAAAGCCTGGGCGATAAAGAACACCACCATCAAGCCGGTAACGCCGAAAGCCTTGAAATTGACCCAGGCGTCGTTATCGGACTTGAACAGGATGAAGGCGACAAACAGGTTGACGAAACCCAACACCAGCCAGAAGGTAATCCACATGAAATGCAGGCGCACCCAGACGTGCTCTGGCAACTGAACCTGCTTTTCCATCGCAACCCGGATCATGTTTTTATCGAAGAAGCGATACGCAACAAGCATTGCAATCGCCAGCGACCAGTAGATAATCGTCGGCTTCCACTTGATAAAGTCATCGTCGTGGAAATAGATAGTCATGCCGCCGAATACGATAAACACTACAAGGGAAACCCATAGTGCGCCGTCGACTTTCTTGCGGCGCGCCAAGAGATATAACACTTGGGCAGCGGTACCGATAATACCGACGATGGTGGCAACCACAATAGGCGCCTGGGAAGCTGGAATTGCACCGCCCGATACCAGGCCGCCAAGGTGGGCGTTCAGCATCGCATGCGCCGCTTCCTGGTGGCCACCGGCAAATTTGTAGCTGACAAAGAACAGGATCAGCGGGAACAGGTCGAAAATAATCTTCATCTTATTAAGGCTTTGGTTCAAAGCGCAGCGAAGCCGAATTGATGCAATAGCGCAATCCGGTCGGCGGCGGACCATCGGGGAAGACGTGGCCCAGGTGGGCGTCACATATTGCACAGATGATTTCGGTGCGCAGCATACCATGCGAGCGATCCGTTTTCTCTATGATATTCGCTGGGTCGAGCGCCTTGAAGTAGCTCGGCCAGCCGCAGCCTGAATCGAACTTGGCGTCCGATTCAAACAGTGGGGTGTTGCAGCATACGCAGGTGTAGATGCCGTGCTCGTGGTGATCCCAGAATTTGCCGGTGAAGGCGCGCTCGGTGGCTGCGTGGCGGGTCACCTGGTATTCCATCGGATCGAGCTGGGCGCGCCATTCGGCGTCGGTCTTGACTACTTTGTCGGTCATTTTTGATCTCACGAAGAGCAGCTTACCGAGAGCTGGCTGGACCAGTCGGGCGGGAAGCCTGCATATTGTTCATTTTCTGGTTGCTCGTCGAAAGGCCGTTCGAGCAAGGCCAACAGGCGTTCGACTTCGGAAAAGTCTTTATTCTGCGCCTTTTCAATGGCGACCTGTGCCATATAGTTTCGCAGCACATATTTGGGGTTGACCTGATCCATCGCAAGTTTTCGTGCAGCATCGTCGCTATTTTCGGCACGCAGGCGCGCGCGATACGCTTCGGCCCAGGTATCGAAGGTGGGCCGGTCAATGAAGAGGTCGCGCAGCGGCTCGTCGCCTTCCGGGCCGGCGGCACGCAAGCCGCTCAGGCGCCGGAAGAAGATGGTGAAGTCGGTGTGGTTGGCTTGCAAGGCGGCGAACAGGCCGTCGAGCAGTTCCCGGTCGCCTTCTTGCGTGGTCTGCAAACCGAGCTTGGCGTGCAGCAGTTGATCGATGTGGCGGGCAAACTCTGGCTGGTACACGTCCAGGGCTTCCTGCGTCAGCTCAACTTCGCCTATCAGGGGCAGCAGTGCTTGCGCCAGGGCATAGCAATTCCAGTGGCCAATTTGCGGCTGGTTCGCATAGGAATAGCGGCCGCGGTCGTCGCTGTGGTTGCTGATCTGGTTGGCGTCGAAACCATCCATGAAGCCAAACGGGCCATAGTCGAGCGTCAGGCCCAGGATCGACATATTGTCGGAATTCATTACACCATGCATGAAGCCCACAGCCTGCCAGTGCGCGATCATGCGCGCGGTGCGGCGGGTTACCTCTTCCAGCAGGGCCGCGTAGGGATTTTCCTCCTCGCGCAGGGCAGGGTAGAAGCGGTCGATGACGTAATCAGCCAGTTGTTTGAGTTCTTCCGGCTTGCGGTTGTAATACCAGTGCTCGAACGAGCCGAAACGGATGAAGCTGGGTGCCATGCGAACAACCACAGCGGCTGTTTCTATCGACTCGCGTACAACCCCATGGTCCGAGCCGACGACTGACAGGGCGCGGGTGGTTGGGATTCCCAGGCCGTGCATTGCCTCCGAACACAGGAACTCGCGGATCGATGAGCGCAGGACGGCGCGGCCGTCCCCCATGCGTGAGTAAGGCGTTATGCCGGCGCCCTTGAGTTGCAGCTCGATTGGGCCTTCAACGGTGGCGATATCGCCGAGCAGGATGGCGCGGCCGTCACCCAGTTGGCCTGCCCAGACGCCAAATTGATGGCCTGAATAGACTGCTGCAAGCGGTTGCGAACGTTCAGCGACGCGGTTGCCGATAAGGGTGGCGATTCCGTCTTCACTGGACAGCGCTGCCGGCTCCAGTCCGATCAGTTGTGCCGCAGTAGGGCTGACTGCCACCAAATATGGGGCTGGCAGCGGTGTCGGCATGAGGCGTGTATAGAACGCTGGCGGCAAACCTGCGAAGGAATTCTCAAACGGAAAGGTAGCTGATGTCATATGACTCGCATTCTACCGCAGCCTGGGGTGTGCTGCGGTAGCAGGAATGACAATCTAAGTATCTTCTAAGAATCATTAAGTGCTTGAATTTAAAACGCTTTCTGTCGGAAATTTTTACATTGAATGACGGCGCGTCCAATATGGCTGAGTTTAACCATTTGAATTTATTGGAGCGTGATTCTTGGGCACGCTTAATGCTTGAACTTGCGTATAACAACTAGGTAGGGGGTGCCATGAAAAACGCTAAGTTGATTTCACGGATGCTGGGAGTCGGAGTTTTCACCACAATGACTTTAGTTGCAGAGGCTGCGCCGATCAGTCTTAATTTGAAGAGTAGCGGCGCGTCGGGCTCGATCAATGGTGGGACCTACTCCCAAATCTTGCAGCTCCCGACTGGTAGCGGGTATATCGATTCCTTCGTGCGTCTTGCGGGTGGCGGTGCGGCTTCGCAACCGGTTGTGCAGGGCTACAACACGACAGTGAACGGGGTCTACGATAATGGTAACGACAATACGTTCAATCACGCCATGACGGTGGGACAGATCGGCTTTATCGATACCAATGGTGCTGCGGATGGGGGCCTGGTTATGCGGTTCATGCTGGACATTAATCAGACTGGTTCCAGCCCACAGCTTAGTTTGAATGAAGTGCAGATCTTCCTTTCCACGACAGCGAACCAGAGCACTGAACCTGCGCTCGCGCAAGGTGCCACCGTCAACTTCGCCAATGCCGCAATGGTCTACCAGATGGATAACGGGATCGGCGGCGATAACAACGAGGTCTTGCTCGACGCTTCACTGAATGCGCCGGGCAGTGGCCAGGGCGACATGATCCTGGACATTTCAGTGGATGCCTTTGCCGGCGCATGGGCTATACTCGGCCTCACTACCGACGCGGCAAAGAATGGAGCATTTGTCTATCTCTACTCACGCTTTGGTCAGACAACTGGACATGAAAACAACGACGGCTACGAGGAATGGACGCACGTCCAAGGTTCGGCCTTTGTTACTCCCCCATGCAATCCCGAAACCGATCCAAACCACTGCGATGGGGGTGGGGGCGAACAAGAAGTCCCTGAGCCAGGTACCCTCGCAATCATGGGGGCTGGTTTAGCGGCCCTTGCTTGTGCACGTCGGCGCCGCGCCCCTTAACTCGATCCCCTAAATGAAAAACGGCAGCTAAGGCTGCCGTTTTTTATGCCTGACTCGATTAGCGGCGAACAGTCACGGTGCTGGTCGAGCTGTTGCCAGCGCGATCGCGTGCGACTGCCTTCAGGGTGTGGGCGCCGCTGGCAGGCTTCCAGCTATAGCTCATGCTCGAACCGCTGCCGGAAGAAACAAGCGCGCCGTTGACGTAGAGCGACATCGAAATGCCTGCTGCGCCACTGTTGTCCGATGCGTTCACGGTAACATTCACATTGCCGTGCACGGTGCCACCATTGGTCGGGTTGGTGATGGCAACGTAAGGAGCAACAGTGTCGGTCGTTGGAGCGACGGTGGTCGTGCTGTTCGAAACGTTCACGCTGATCGGGGTAGAACTGGCGACGTTGCCGGCAGCGTCGTAGGCAATTGCAGTCAGCGTTGCCATGCCATTCGGCACACCTTTCGAGTCCCATGCGAAACTGAACGGCGCGCTCGAGTCGGTCGCTACTACCGTGCTGTTGACCTTCAGGCTTACGCGTGCCACACCGACGTTGTCAGCAGCATTGACGTTGACGGTCATGGTTCCCGAAACCGTGCTGCTGCCCAGCGGGGCTGCAATCGCAACGGTCGGCGCTGTGGTATCGACAGTGGTCGTCGTGCCGGCGGCTTTGGCGACCGCGGCGGAGGCATTGACGCGGCCGTAGCCGAAGTAGATGTCACGGCCGGCAGTGCCGAGATCGACAGCAGTGGTGAACAGGATGTTCTTGACCTGGTCGGCGCTCAGGGAAGGGTTGGCCGACATCACCAGGGCCGCCACAGCAGCAGCCACCGGGCTGGCGAACGAAGTGCCGTTCACCGCGCCGTAACCGCCACCTTGCACGGTGGTGTAAATGCCGGCGCCCGGCGCGGACAGGGCGACAAAGGCGCCGTAGCTGGAGAAGCTGGCGCGGTTATCGGCGGAATCGGTGGCCGACACCGGGATCATGGTATCGGTCGGGGTGAAGCCTTCATCGCGGTTGTAGTTGCCGGCCGAGACGAACAGCAGGCCGCCTTTGCCCTTCAGGTAGTTGGCGGCGCTTTGCACGGCCGAGCTGCTTGGCACGTTGGCATAGCTGATGTTGACGACGCGGGCGCCGTGGTCGGCAGCCCAGGTCACGCCGCTGGCCATGGTCGAGAAGTAGGCGTAGCAGGAACCGCTGTTGTTGTAGGCGATACGCACCGGCATGATGCGAGCCTGACCTGCGACACCTGCAACGCCGAGGCCATTGTTCAGGGCCGCGGCAGCGGAACCGGCAGCCTTGGTACCGTGGCCGCAGACGTCGGCGGTATTGGTGTTGTTGTCGTAGCTGTTATAGCCGGCGACCAGGCGGCCCGCGAAGTCCGGATGGCTCGAATCAATGCCGGAGTCGAGGATGGCGATGGTGACACCGGCGCCCTGGGTTTTGTCCCAGGCGGTGTTGACACCCATCTTGCTGATGTGCCATTCGCTGCCCAGGTATGGATCGTTGGTGGTGGCCGACACTTCGACGCGTTCATCAAGTTCAGCGAACTTGAAGTGGGGATTGTGCTTCAGCTTGTTTGCCAACGCCTTCTCGGAGCCGTGCGGCACTTCGATCACGTGGATATTGCTCTGGCCGAGTTTGTAGGCTTTGCCTGCGCCATGGATCTTCAGGTCGTTGGCGAATTCATCGATGGTAAGGCCGGCTTGCGGCTCGACCAGGATGCGGCCTTTGGCAAATTCGGGTTCGCCGTGGTTTGGGGCGGAAAATGCCAGTGGAGTTGCAGCAGCGAGGATAAGGGCGATGCAGGTGCGATTCTTCATTGAAAGCGAGTCCTGTTTTCAAGGTTTCAGAAAAAGGGACTGCCGGCCACCCTGGATAGGGCGGTTGAAGAGCACACCGGGGACTTCAGGGTCACCTGTGTATCTGGCAGTCCAGCCGTCATAGACGCCATGGCGTCGTTAGACCGTTGACTTTGCGTCCCGTGCTTTCGCGCGGTTTGCCTTTGTCAGACTTCAGGAAAGATAGTAATAGACGATTTGCCGCGTGGCAAATGATTTTTCTCGAAAATTACATCCTGAAACAAATACGTCTGAGCATTTATGCAAAGTTGGCTTGCAAGATTGTAGCGATTAATATTATTCAGTCAAATCAATGAGTTAACTAATGTCGCGAAGAAATGGCTATTAACTCATTTTCATTTGACGAGGGATTAATTGCTATTGCTTCGAAATAATAAAAAAGCCCGGCCGAAGCCGGGCTGGAATAGGGGCTTTTTATATCAATTTGCGGTCACTTGGACGCTGCTGGTGGTGGTGTTGCCGGCAGCATCCTTGGCCACGGCCTGGATCGAGTGGGTACCAGCCGCGATCTTGCGGGTGTTCCAGCTGTAGGAGAGCGAGGAGCCGGCGCCCGAGGCTTTCAGTTGGCCGTCGATGTACAGGCTCATGTTGATGCCGGCGGCGCCGCTGTTGTCCGACGCGTTCA